>CAYYDZ010000001.1:0-85852 GCA_964470715.1 uncultured Microthrixaceae bacterium
TGAAGTTCCCCGTGCGCATCAAGTGCGCCACCCTGTCCTGGAACACCCTCGCCCAAGGCATCGACGAGGCCACCGCCTCCGCCTGAGCGAGCTTCGGTTCCCCAGGCGCCCCACGGGGCGCCCGATCGTCAGGCCAGCGGGTCGGCGAACGGATCGCCGGCATCGGCGGGCACCGCGGTGGCAGCGACTGGCTCGTCGATACCGAAGCGAGCGTAGCCTTCGACCTCGAGGGCCTCGGCCAGCTCGGGCCCGCCCGACTCGCGGATGCGTCCGGCCACGAGGATGTGCACCCGATCGCTCTTCAGCTCGTGCAGCAACCGGCTGTAATGGGTGATGGCCAGCACGCCGAGCCCCCACTGGGTGGTGGCCTCCTCCACGCGCCGGCTCACCATGCGCAAGGCGTCGACGTCGAGGCCCGAGTCGAGCTCATCGAGGATGGCGATGGCGGGTCGGAGCACGCCGAGCTGCAGTGTCTCGTTGCGCTTCTGTTCGCCGCCGGAGAGGTCCACGTTCAGCTCACGGGCGAGGAAGCGCTCGTCGAAGCCGATGCGCTCGGCTTCGGCCACCATGCGCTCCCGAACCTCGTCGACGTCACGACCGGCCGCCCGGAACGACTCGGCGAACAGATCCTGCAGAGAGACGCCCGGCACCTCGACGGGATACTGCATCGCCAGGAAAAGACCCGCCTGGGCCCGCTCCCAGGGCGCCAGCGCGAGCAGGTCGGTACCGTCGAGGGTGACGGAGCCGCCGGTCACCTGGTAGCCGGGTCGCCCCATCAGCACGTGGGACAGGGTCGACTTTCCGGAGCCGTTCGGCCCCATCACGGCGTGGACCTCACTGCTGCGCACGACGAGGTCGACCCCCTGGAGGATCTCGCGACCTTCGACCGAGGCCCGCAGGCCGTCGATCACCAGCTCGTGCGACGCAACGGCGCCTTTTTCGTTCACGCTCGGCCTCACGCGAGCACCACCCACACGTCGCCGTCGGCCTGTTCGACGTCGTACACCGGCGTGGCCTTGGTGGCGGGCAGCGAGGACGGCTCGCCGGTCTCGAGCGAGAAGGCACTCCCGTGCTTCCAGCACTCGATCTGGCGCTCCTCGACGAGGACGTCGCCCTCGGCGAGGGAGATGTCCTGATGGGTGCAACGGTCGCCGACCACATAGACGTCGTCGTCGATGCGGACCACGGCCAAGCGCCGATCCCCGACGTCGAATCGGCGAGCAGTGCCGGGATCGAGCTCTGCCAGAGTGCAGAGGCGCACGCGGGTGCCCATCAGTCGAGCGGGCTCTCGAGCTTGTCGGAGATGCGCCGGCGCAGCTCCGCGACCAGGGGGGCGACCGAGATCTGCTCGAGCACCTCGGTGAAGAAGCCGGCCACGACGAGGCGCTCGGCCACGAAGGGCGGCACGCCCCGGCTCTCCAGGTAGAAGCGCTGTTGTTCGTCGATGGGGCCCACCGCCGAGGCATGGCTGCAGTGCACGTCGTTGTTCTCGATCTCGAGGTTGGGGACCGACTCGGCCCAGGCGTGATCGGAGAGCTTGATGTTGCGGTTGGTCTGGAAGGCGTTCGTGCCACGAGCGTCCGGGCGCACCCGGATGAGGCCGGTGTACACGGACCGGGCGTGGCCCCCCACGGTGCCCTTGAACAGCAGGTTGCTGGTGGTGTCCGGGGCCAGGTGGTCCTGGAAGGTGCGGAAGTCCAGGGTCTGGTGGCCGTCGCCGAAGTACACCGCGAAGAGGTCGCCGGTGGCACCACGGCCCGCCAGGGCGCAGTCTGTGCGCAATCGGGCGTAGGCACCGCCGAACGCCGCCGTGGTCGAGACGAGTTGGGCCTGGCCCGCCACCCTCGACGCCTGGGTGCCGATCTGCCAGACGCCGCGTCCGAGGTCCTGGACCGAGAGGTAGATCAGTCGCGCCGACGCGGCCACGTCGAGCTCGACGACCGGGACCGACAGGGCGACCACATCGGCCGACGTGGCCAGATCCACGACGGTGGCACTGCTGTTCTCCCCCGCTCGAACGGCGAGACGGGGGAGGCAAAGTGCATCCTCGGCGGCGGTGTGCTGCACCACCACGATGGGTCGTTCGACGACGACGCCCCGTGGCACGTCGAGCACGGCCGGGCTGGGTGCCTGGGCGTCGTTGAGGGCGCCGAAGTAGTCGGAGGGAGACGAGAAGACGGAGCCGAGGAGATCCTCGCCCACTGCGGCGTCGGCGGCCGCTGCGAGCACCACCCCCCGCGCGGCGACGTCAGCGTCGAGCTCGGCGTGCGCCACGTGGCCGTCGACGACGACGAGCAGTCCCGCACGATCGCCCACCACCGCATCGGCGTGTGCCCGGCAACGGTCGATCGCATCCCTCGCATTCGCGCCGACGGCAGTGCGGAAGGCGGTCACGTCGAGCTCGCCGATGGGGCTGTAGCGCCACACCTCCTCCTCGGCCGTGGGGATGACCGAGGCGGCGAGGCGCTCTTCTGAAGCGGCGCGTCGAGACGCGAGCCATGCAGGCCCTGTGAGTGCGGTATCGGTCGAAGACATGGCTCGGGTCAGGTCCTACTTCTGCTTCTTGTTCTTCTTGCGGCGGAACCGGCCCTTGCGGCCCCGCTCGGCCTCGAGGTCGGCCAGCACCTGCGGTCCAGCCGCGTTGATGATGCTCTCGGCCTCGTCGAGCAGAGCCGCGACGCTGCCGTCGTCCTCACCGAGACTGGCGGGTTCGGAGGGGGACGGGGGGGTCACGAGGGTTCCGTGGTTCCAGCCCACATCGGCCAGCCGGCGGGTGTACTTCGGGCAGTCGTCCGGGCATCGCCACGGCGCCTCGGGTGCGAGATCGAGATCGCACTTGCGCACGGTCTCGCCGTTCGCGTACGACCGGCTCTCGAAGTACTTGCAGTCCTCTCGCATGGGCATGGCCTCATCCTGCCAGGCTCGTGGGCTGACACGAAGGTCGTGCGCTCACCCGACCGAGCCCTCCATCTGGAGCTCGATGAGGCGAGACCACTCCACGGCGTACTCCATGGGCAGGGTGCGCGTGACCGGCTCGATGAAGCCGTTCACGACCATGCCCATCGCCTGCTCCTCGGAGAGGCCGCGGCTCATCAGGTAGAAGAGCTGCTCGTCGGCAACCTTGGAGACGGTGGCTTCATGGCCGATGCGGGCGTCGCGGGCCCCCACCTCCATGTACGGGAAGGTGTCGGACACGCTGTTCTCGTCGAGGATCAGGGCGTCGCACTGCACGTGGCTGACGCAGCCCGGCGCGTCGTCCTCGACCCGGACGAGGCCGCGGTAGCTCGTGCGACCGCCGTCCTTCGAGATCGACTTGGACACGATCTTCGAGGTCGTCTCGGGTGCGGCGTGGACCATCTTGGCCCCGGCATCCTGGTGCTGGCCGGCGCCCGCGTAGGCCACCGAGAGCACCTCGCCGGAGGCCTTGGGGCCGACCATGTAGACCGCGGGGTACTTCATGGTCAGGCGCGACCCGATGTTGCCGTCGATCCACTCCATGTGGCCCTCGGTCTCGACCCGGGCCCGCTTGGTGACCAGGTTGAACACGTTGTTCGACCAGTTCTGGATGGTCGTGTAGGTCACCCGCGCCGAGGGCTTCACGATGATCTCCACCACCGCGGAGTGCAGCGAGTCGGTGGTGTACACCGGCGCCGAGCAGCCCTCGATGTAGTGCACCTGCGAGCCCTCGTCGGCGATGATCAGGGTGCGCTCGAACTGGCCCATGTTCTCGGCGTTGATGCGGAAGTAGGCCTGCAGGGGCATCTCGACGTTCACCCCGGGCGGGACGTAGATGAAGCTGCCGCCGCTCCACACCGAGGTGTTCAGGGCCGCGAACTTGTTGTCGTTCTTCGGGATCACGGTGCCGAAGTAGGCCCGCACGATCTCGGGGTGCTCGCGCAGGGCCGTGTCCATGTCGGTGAAGATGACGCCCTGGGCCTCGAGGTCCTCGCGGTTCTTGTGGTACACGACCTCGGACTCGTACTGCGCGGTGACGCCGGCGAGGTACTTGCGCTCGGCCTCGGGGATGCCCAGCTTCTCGTAGGTGTTCTTGACCGAGTCGGGCAGCTCGTCCCAGGCGTCCACCTGATGATCCGTGGGCTTGATGTAGTAGTAGATGTCGTCGAAGTAGATCTCGGACATGTCGCCGCCCCAGTTGGGCATGGGACGGCGCTGGAAGTGATCGAAGGACTTGAGGCGGATCTCGCGCATCCAGTCCGGCTCGCCCTTCATCCAGGACATCTCCTGGATGATCTCCTTGGAGAGGCCGCGCTTGGGCTTGAAGACGTAGTCCTCCTCGTCACTCCAGCCCAACTTGTACCGCCCGAGGTCGAGGTCGAGCTCACTGGTGGCCATCGATGCCGCTCCCTGGGTCGTTCGGTCGGCGAATTACTCCTACGCAGATAGTAACAAACCACCTACGCCTTGCCTCCTACAGGTGCCCACCGGCATGCCGATAGTGCCAGGAGGGCGCGGCCGCGCCCCTGGGCCGAGTGCGATCGAGGCGATGAGCACCACGACGACGACGACCGATGCGGAGGCGGGGCGCGCCGGCAACGTGGCGACCCCGGGCTTCGAGGACGCGCCCGTCGGGCTGATCCTCGCCGACCCCACCGGCCGCGTGGTCGCCGCCAACGCCAAGTGGCGTGAGATCACCGGCTTCTCGGGAGTGCTCCCCGTCGAGGAGCACGAGGCCTGGGCGCTGATCCACCCGGACGACCGTGAGGAGGTGCGGTCCGCATGGGCGGCCGCCCTGGCCGAGGCCGGCGAGCTCGAGGTGCGGGCCCGCGTCGTCACCCGCGACGGCGCCGTGCGCTGGGTCGACACCCGCGCCACACCGGTGCGCGACCGGGTCGGCGGGCTCGTCGGCTTCGCCGGCTCGTTGCTCGACCTGAGCCACGTCCTCGACCAGCAAGGTCGGCTGCCGCCCGCGGGCGACCTCCCGACCGAGGTGACCGACGTGCTCCCCCATGGGGTGATGGTCTACGCGCCCGACGGCACCATCGCCACCTGCAACACGGCCGCCCATGAATTGCTGGGGATCAGCCGCGAGGACCTGCTTGCCCTACGGGTCCCGTGGGCCACGTGGGATCCGATCGACGACGACGGGACGCCCCTCGCCCCGACCGACCTGCCCGTTGGTCGCGCGCTGCTCGGCGAACCGGAGGCCAGTGCCATCGTGGGCTTCACCCCGCCCGGACGAGCACGGGTGTGGGTGGAGGCGATGGCCCGCCGCCTCGACGGGCGGACCGGCATCCTCCCGGAGGGGAGCGTCGTCGCCTCGTTCAACGACGTCACGCTGCGCAGGCGCATCGAGGAGAACCTGCGCGACAGCGAAGCCCACCTGCGCTCGCTCTCCGAATCGGTGCCGGTGGGCGTGTTCCGCTGCAACCTCGACGGCCGCCTGACGTACGTGAACCCGAGATGGACGGAGATGACCGGGATCGAAGGACCCGACATCTTCCGGCTCCATGCCTTCGAGCTCATCCACCCCGACGACCGCGAGGCCACCCTCGATGACTGGGAGGCGACGCTGTCGAACGGGCTGCGCTACGACGGCCAGTTCCGCATCGTGGGCGTCGATGACGACCCCCGCTGGGTGCAGTGCCGCCTCAGCGTCGTTCGGGACGCCTTCGGCACCCCCACCGGCACGGTCGGCTCCTTCGAGGACGTGAGTGCGCTCGTCGCCGCCCGGGAGCAGAACGCCCGCCTGGCCACCATCGTCGAGTCCACCAGCGACCTCGTGGTCATGTTCGACGAGGCCACCGGCGACGTGCTGTACGTCAACGAGGCGGCCCGCGACCTGCTCGGCCTCGACGACGGCGACCTGACCGACCTGGCACTGCACGACCTCCTCACCGAGGAGTCGGACGGGATCTACGTCGAGGACGTGCGACCGGTGCTCCTACGAGGGGACACGTGGAGCGGCGAGCTCGTGATGTGCACCACCGCCGGCGAGCTCCGCCACGTGTGGCAGACCGTCGCCGGCGAGTTCGACAGCACGGGCGTGCTCGTGCGCGTGGCGACCATGGGCCGTGACGTCACCGACCGGCGCCTCGCCGAGAGCGAGTTGGCCCACCAGGCCACCCACGACCCCCTCACCGGCCTGCCCAACCGCTCCCTGCTGTTGAACCACCTCGCGCTCGCCATCGCCCGCTCGCAACGCGACGCCACCCTGGTCGGGCTGCTGTTCCTCGACCTCGACCGCTTCAAGTCGGTCAACGACAACCGCGGCCACGACGTCGGCGACGAGTTGCTGCGCCAGGTCTCCCACCGCATCTCGGGCGTCCTACGCCCCGCCGACACCGTGGCCCGACTCGGTGGTGACGAATTCGTCGTGCTCTTCGACGAGGTCGAGAACGCCGACGACGCGCTGGCTGCCGCACGTCGCGTGTGCGAGGCCATCGAGGACCACCCCTTCCAGATCGCCAGCCTCGAGCTCGTGATGACCACGAGCGCCGGCCTCGCGGTCTCGACCCCGACCGACGACCCCGAGACCCTCATCCGCAATGCGGACGAGGCCATGTACCGGGCCAAGGAGAAGGGCCGGGCCTGCCTCGAGCTCTACGACGACGCGATGCGCCTGCGCACCAGCAACCGGCGCATGCTCGCCGAGCAGTTGAGCGCCGCCATCGCCGGCGGCCACATCGAGGTCGAGTACCAGCCGCAGGTCAACCTCCGCACCGGCGAGGTGGTCAGCGTGGAGGCGCTGGCCCGATGGAACCACCCGACCCGCGGACCGCTCGATCCCGCCGAGTTCATCCAGCTCGCCGAGGACACGGGCCTGATCGTCGGCCTCGGCCTGAGCGTGCTGCACCAGGCGTGTGACGATGCGGCCCGCTGGCATCGCCAACTCGGTGCCCAAGCCCCACGCGTGGCCATCAACCTCTCGCTGCGTCAGCTCGCACAGAGCAACCTGCCCGAGTTGCTCACCGAGATGCTCACCCAGCTCGGCACGACGCCCGAACGCATCTGCCTCGAGGTTCCCGAGTCGGTGCTCGTGGGGGACGTGAACACCGCGATCGCCTCCCTGGAGGCCTTGGCCCGGGTTGGGGTCTCCCTGGCCATCGACAACTTCGGCAAGGGCGTCGCCTCCCTGCTCAACCTGCAGCGCCTCCCCGTGGACACCCTGAAGGTGGACCGATCGTTCGTCGACGGACTCGGCCCCGACCCGGAGGACTCGGCGATCGCCGCCGCCATCATCAGCCTCGCCCACAACCTCAACCTGGAGGTGATCGCCGAAGGCGTCGAGCGGGTCGAGCAGCTCGCCGAGCTGCGGGCGCTCGGGTGCGACGGCGGCCAGGGCTTCCTCTTCGCCAAGCCCATGCCCCCCGACGCCGTCCGCCCCTACTTCGGCCACGTGTACGCGGTCTGAAGCCCGTCTGATCGCTCTTGCCCGAGGGGCGCCTCGCATCCTCGAGGCCCCGCTCGTCGCCCGCTTCGGCGCACCCGTGGCGCGATGCCTCGACCGAACCGCCCGAACCTGCCGGACGAACGTTCAGTCGCTCGGTGACCCGCTGGACCACGTGTCGAACAAGGCCCGGTAGCGGCCCTCCTGGGCCACGAGGTCGTCGTGGGTGCCGATCTCGGCGAGGCCGCCGGCATCGACCACGCCGACCCGGTCGGCGCGCTCGGCGGTCGACAGGCGGTGGGCGATGACGATCACGGTGCGACCCGCCATCAGGCGGTCCATGGCGTGCTCGACCAGGGCCTCGGTGCCGGGGTCGAGGCTGGAGGTGGCCTCGTCGAGGACCAGGACCGCAGGGTCGGCCAGCGCGGCACGAGCCAGGGAGACGAGCTGCTTCTCACCCGCGGAGAGCCGTGAGCCCCGCTCGCGCACCTCGGTCTCCAGTCCGTCGGGCAAGGAGGCGAACCGGTCGAGCACCCCGATGGTCTCGAGGGCGGCCTCGACGTCGGCATCGGAGGCGCCCTGGCGCCCGATGCGCACGTTGTCCCGGATGGATCCGGCGAACAGGAAGCCCTCCTGGGGCACCACCACGATGCGCCGGCGCAGCGAGCGCATCGTGGCGTCGCGCAGGTCGACCCCGGCGAAGGTCACCCGACCCCCGACGGGGTCGTACAAGCGCGAGCAGAGCTTGGCCAGCGTGGATTTTCCGGCGCCGGTGGGCCCGACCAGCGCCAAGCGCTCACCCGACGGGATGGTCAGGTCCACCGAGCGCAGCACGGGCGGGCCGTCGCCGTAGGCGAACGACACCCGGTCCACCACGAGGTCGCCCCGGGGTGCGAGGTCCACCGCCCCCGGACGCTCCTGCACCTCGACGGGCTCGTCGAGCACCTGGAACACCTTCTGGAGGCCGGCGCCGGCGGACTGCACGGTGTTGAAGAGCTGGCTCAACTGCTGCACCGGCTCGAAGAGGTTGGAGAGGGTGAGGACGAAGAAGGTGACGGTCCCGATGGTGACCGTGCCCTGGCTGACCAGCCAGCCGCCGACGCCGACCACCGCCGCAGTGGTGCCGATGCCGGCGAACTCGATGACGGGGAGGTACCAGGCCTGCACCTTCACCGACTGCATGTGGGCGTCGTAGAGCACCCGGTTGCGCTCGGCGAAGCGGCGGGTCTCCGTGCGCTCACGGCCGAAGGCCTGGATGACCCGGACGCCGGCGATGGACTCCTGGAGGTTCGAGAGCGTGCCGCCGATCTGGTCGCGCACCACGAGGTACGCCTCGTTCGAATCCCGCTGGAACTTGATGCTGGCGAGCACCACGAAGGGCAGCGCGATCAGGCAGACGAGGGCGAGCTGCCATGAGACGACGACGAGCACCACGATCGACAGGACGAGCAGCAAGACGTTGCTCACGAACTGGAGCAGTCCCATCTGGACGAGCTCGGCCATGGAGTCGATGTCCGAGGTCATGCGCGACACGACCACCCCGGCCTTCTCCCGGTCGTAGAAGGGCATCGACAACCGCTGGAGCTTGTCGAAGACCCGCAGGCGGAGGTCGCGCAGGAACGACTCGCCCACCTGGCTCACGACCCGCACCTGGGACCGGTACACCACGTAGGCGACGATCGCGACGAGGACGTAGGCGATCACCGCAGCGTTGAGGGCGGCGGCGTCGCCCGGCGTGATGCCCTGGTCGATGCCGTAGCGGACGAGCAGTGGCCCGGCCAGCGTGGTCAGGGTCCACACCACGAGCAGCCCGCACGCGCCCACGACCTGGCGGCGGTACGGCCCCAGCATCCGCCCGGCGCGCCGCAGGACCCGCTTGGCCGCCTCGGCGTCCAGGCGGTCGGCCTCGTCGACCCCGACCTCGTGCATCACGGCCCGTCGGCCCCACTGGTCACGGACTCGGACCCGGCGTCGGATCCGGCGTCAGTACCGTTGTCCACGGCCGGGTCGGCCACGGCCTCGTCACGCTCGCCGGCGGCGAGGATCTCGCGGTACCGGTCGCTCTCGGCCAGCAGCTGCTCGTGGGTGCCGTCGGCCACCACCCGCCCCTCGGCCAGCACCACCACGCGGTCGGCGAGCGCGATGGTGGCCGGCCGGTGGGCGATGACGACCGTCGTCCGACCCTCCATCACCACCCGCATGGCGTCGCGGATCTCGTGCTCCTTGGTGGGATCCACCGACGACGTGGCGTCGTCGAGGATCAGCACCCGGGGGTCGGCGAGGATGGCCCGGGCGATGGCGATGCGCTGGCGCTGGCCGCCCGAGAGGGAGAAGCCCCGCTCCCCGATCTCGGTGGCGTAGCCCGCGGGCAGCCGCTCGATGAACTCGTGGGCACCGGCCAGGCGGGCGGCACGCTCGATGGCGTCCACCGAGGCCTCGGGGTCGGCGAAGGCGATGTTGCCGGCGACGCTGTCGCTGAACAGGAAGGTGTCCTCGAACACGATGCCGACCGCCCGCCGCAGCGAGCGCAGGGCGAGGGTGGTGACCTCGACCCCGTCGATCAGGATGCGGCCGTCGTCGACGTCGTAGAAGCGGGGCAGCAGGCGGGCGATGGTCGTCTTCCCGGACCCGGTGGCGCCCACCACCGCGACCGACTCCCCCGCCGGGACGACGAGGTCGAGACCGTCGAGGATCGGCGCCGCCCCGGGGGCATAGGAGAAGCGGACCCCTTCGAAGCGCACCTCCCCCACCGGTTCGCCCTCGACGCGTGGCGGCAGGCCGGCGCCGGACGGGTGGTCCACGATCACCGGCGTGGTGTCGAGGATCTCGTGCACCCGCTCGGCGGAGGCCACCGAGCGCTGCCACTGCGCCACGATCATCCCCAGCATGCGCAACGGCCAGATGAGGAGCACCACGTAGACGTTGAAGGCGACGAGGTCGCCGAGGCTCAACTGGTCGGTCAGCACGAGGTGGCCGCCGTAGCCGAGCACCGCGATGAGACCGATGTTCGGAAGGAGGTCGAGCGCCGGCAGGTAGGTGGCCCGGATGCGGGCGGCGGCCATCGACTCCTCGAAGACGTCCTCGGCCTCGATGCGCAGACGCTCGGCCTGGACGCGCTCGGCGCCGAAGCCCTTCACGACCCGGACGCCCGACACGGTCTCCTCGACGACGCTGGCCAGCTGGGCCGACTCCTGCTGGATGCCCATCACGGGGCCTTGGAGCCGGGTCGAGAAGCGCTTGGCCAGCACGTTCACGAAGGGCAGGCCGGCGAGGGCCAGCCCGGCCAGCACGGGGTTGATGCTGACCAGGATGACGGTGACCGCCACCACCGTGAGCAGGTTGGACATGGTCAGCGGGATCAACACGACCAGCTGTTGGATCTGCTGGAGGTCGGTGTTGGCCCGGCTCATCAGCTCGCCCGTCTGCGACTCGTCGTGGAACGAGAAGTGCAGGCGCTGGAGGTGGGCGAAGAGGCGATCGCGCAGGTCGGTCTCGGCCCACCGGCTCTCCCGGAAGGCCAGATACCGCCGCATGCCCGTGAAGGCGGCGGCGATGACGCCGAGACCGAGGATCACGCAGGTCCAGAAGACCAGCGCCGACTGGTCGTACGGGTCGATGCCCTCGTCGATGGCCTGGGCCACGACCAAGGGGACGCTCACCTTGGCGAGGGTCCACGCCAGCCCGACCGCGACTCCGGCCGCCACCCCCTTCCACTGACGGCGCACCAGCGCGAGGATCAGGCCGGCGCCCGGCGACGTCCTGGCCACGAGCTACGGGTGGGCACCGACGACGCGCCGCTGGTCACGGCGGTCGTCGCAGGGTCCGGGTGTCACCGCGTCAGGGTACGGCGCGGCGCTCAGTGCGACAGCAGGCGTTGTTCGTCCCGGTAGCGCCGGGCGCGCTCGACGTAGAGCTCGACGGCCTCGTCGAAGTTGCCCGGGGGCACCGCGTCGAGGCGCATCTTGGCCGGGACGCCGAGCGCCATGGCGAACGCCGGCACCTCGACGTCGGCCGAGACCACGGCGTTGGCCCCCACGAGTCCCCCGCTGCGCACCACCGCCCGGTGCAGCACCACGGATCCTGACCCCACCAGGCACCGGTCCTCGATGGTGCAGCCCTCGAGGTGGGCGTTGTGGCCGATGACGCACTCGGCGCCGATCACGGTGTCGTGTTGGCCGGTGGCGTGGACGATGGTGCCGTCCTGCACGGACGTGCGGGCCCCGACCACGATCCAGCCGTCGTCGCCCCGCAGGACGGCGGTGGGCCACACCGAGGCGTGGGCACCGATCCGGACCTTGCCGATGACGACGGCATCGGGGTGGACGTAGGCGTCTGGGTGGATCTCGGGCTCGTCGGCTCCGAGGGCGTAGACGGGCAACGGCAGATCAGGGGGCGAAGCGCCCGTAGCCGCCCCGGTAGAAGATGAGGGGCAGGCCCTCGTTGGCGGCGTCGAGCTCGAGCACCCGGCCGATCACCACGAAGTGGTCGCCTTCGTCGTGCACCCGCTCGATGGTGCAGTCGATGAAGCCCAGCACGTCGGCCAGCACCGGCGAGCCGGACGCACCGGGGCGGTACCCGACGCCGGCGAACTTGTCGTCGCTCTTGCTGGCCATCACCCGGCAGACGTCCTCTTGTTCCGAGGACAAGATGTTGGCGCAGAAGCCACCCGACGCCTCGATCAAGGGCCAGCTCGATGAGGACTTCTGGGGGCAGAACAGGACCAACGGCGGATCGAGCGAGACCGACGAGAACGAGCCGATGGCCATGCCCACGGGCGCGCCCTCGTGCATCCCCGTGATCACCGTGACCCCCGTGGGGAAGTGGCCCAGGACGTTGCGGTAGTGGGCGGCGTCGATGCCCCCGGTGTCCGAGCTGGTGGGGTTGGTCACGCTGGCTCCTCTTTCAGGGTCGCAGGCTGGGCGCTCACGGTCGTGGGCTCCTCGCTCACGGTCGCCGACTCGCCCTTGGTGGTCGGCGCCCGACCTTAGTGAGGAACGGCGACGGGCGACCCCAGCGAGACCGTGAGGCCCTCCTGGGCGCAGATCACCTCTTCGACCCGGTGGGCGTCCTCGAGGCCCCGCGCGTAGGCGGTGAGCTCATCGAGGGCGCCGTCGTGGTGGCCCGGGTCGTGGTGGAACAGCACCAGGCGCCGGGCGCCCGCCTCGGCGGCCACGTGGACGGCGTAGTCGATCGTGCAGTGCCCCCAGTGCGGCTTCTCGGTGAACTCGGCGCGAGTGAACTGCGAGTCGTGGATGAGCAGGTCCACCCCGTCACAGAGCTCGAGGACCGAGTCGGCGATCGCGAGGCTGCCGTCCAGCGGCTGCTGGTGGTCGCTGACGTAGGCGACGCTGACGCCCTCCCAGTCGATGCGATAGCCGTTCGTGAGCCCGACATGGGGAACCTGGCGGGCCCGGACCTTCGCATCGCCGACGGCGAAGTCCGCATCCACCACGTCGTGGAAGGTGACGTCGCCCTCGAGGTCGGCGATGCCCACAGGGAAGTACGGCGGACACATGAAGGTGTCGAAGGCGGCCTCGAGTTCGAGGCCGGGCTGCGACGGCCCGTAGATGTCGAGCCGGCTGCCCGAGCGGTGCAGCGGGGAGAAGAAGGGCAGGCCCTGGACGTGGTCCCAATGGAGGTGGGTGACGAGGGCCGCACCGCGGAAGGGCTCGCCGCCGTCGAAGGTCTCGCCCCAGAAGCGCAGGCCGGTGCCGAGGTCGAGGACGATGGGGTCGCCGCCGGGGGCGTCGAGGACGACGCACGCGGTGTTGCCGCCGTAGCGCTGGTTGGCGGCGCACGGGCACGGCGTGGAGCCGCGGACCCCGAAGAACGTGACGTTGAGCAGCGCTTCCCCCCTTCCTCGGTGGAGAGCCTAACGAAGCCGACCGGCCCTCGGGACGCAGCCGCCGTGCCAAGCTCACGCGGTGGAACCTCGCACCGTCACCGTCCGCGGTACCGAACTCGCCTGTCTCGAGGCCGGCGAAGGCCCGCTCGCCCTCTGTCTGCACGGCTTCCCCGACACCGCCCGCACCTGGCGCCACCTCCTCCCCCGCCTCGCGGACGCCGGCTTCCACGCAGTGGCGCCGTTCAACCGTGGGTACGCGCCCTCTGCGGTGCCCGTCGACGGCTTCTTCCAGGCCGGTGCGTTGGCGGCCGACGCGAACGCGCTGCACGACGCCCTGGACGGCGACGGCGACGCCGTCGTCGTCGGCCACGACTGGGGGGCGGTGGCGGCCTACGGCGCCGCCGGCAGCGCCCCCGAGCGATGGCGCACGGTCGTCGGCCTGGCCGTTCCGCCCGCCAACGAGATGCTGGCCGCCTTCGTCGGGTACGACCAGCTGAAGCTGTCCTGGTACATGCACGTGTTCCAGAGCCCCTTGGCCGAGGTTCTGGTGCCCGGTGACGACTTCGCCTTCCTCGACCGCCTCTGGCAGGACTGGTCGCCCGGCTACGACGCCGCCGAGGACGTGGTTGCGGTCAAGGACGCGCTCCGCGGTCCGGGTCACGTCGCGGCGGCGCTGGGGATCTACCGGGCTGCCCTGGGCAACGCCCCGCTCGACCCCGACCTCGCGGCGGAGCAGGCGGCCTGCGGTGCGCTCCCGTCCCAGCCCACGCTCTACCTCCACGGCGAGGACGATGGGTGCCTCGCGGTGGCCACTGCCCGGTCGAGCGAGTCCGCCTTCGATCGCCCGGGCTCGAGGTTCGAGGTCCTGGCCGACGTGGGCCACTTCCTGCACCTCGAGGCGCCCGACACCGTGAACGACCGCATCCTCTCCTTCCTCGCCGGCTGACCTCGCCGTGGCCCCGGGCGCGACGGCGCCCCGCCACCCGAGGGTGACGGGGCGCACCGGGCGCGTGTCGGCCGAGCAGTCTCAGCCGGCGGTGGTCGTGGTGGTCGCCCCGGCCGACGTGGTGGTGGTCGAACCACCCGCGGTCGTCGTGGTGGTCGACCCACCGTCGGTGGTCGTGGTGGTGTCGCCGCCGGCCGAGGTGGTGGAGGTGGTGTCCTCGACTCCCACGAAGGCGTCCTCGGGGATGCGGTCGTCCACGGGTAGGAACGCCACCGGCACCTGCTCGGCGTTCTGGAACCCACGCAACACCGCCATGTGGCGGGCCTCGACGCCGCCGATGCCCATGATGGCCTGGCGCAGGGTGGTGGTGGAGAGCTGCCCCGCCGCCCAGGCGTAGGTCTCGGCCGCGGCGGTCTCGAGGGTCAGGGCCAGATCGATCACGCTGTCCTGGTCGGTGAGGTCGGCGAGGGCGGGGTCGATGACCGACTCCTGGAGGAAGCTGTTGGCCTCGGTGTACTCGGTGCCGCCCAGGTCGGTGGTGGCCTGCTGGAGGGCGCTGGCGTGGTCGTCGTGCTGGTCCCGGAAGAGCACCGCGGCGTCGACGACGTCCGGCGTGATCACGAGACCCGAGTCGATGGCGGCCTGGTAGGTGTTCACCGCCAGGATCTCGAGCGACGTCGCGGTGCGCAGCAGGTCGAGGTCGAAGTCCGTGTCGGCCGGGTCCGCCGTGGTCGTGGTGGCGTCGTTCGGCGCGCCGCTCTCGGACACGTCGGGCACCGCCTCGCTGCCACAGGCGGCAAGGACTGCCGCGCCGAGGACCGTGGCCCCGCCGATCTTGAGGAACCCACGGCGCGACGGGACGCCGAGGAGCTGGGCCTTGGCCGACGACGGCAGGGCGTTGTCGCTGCCGAAGATGCGCAGCAGGGCCTCACGCCACGGGGCCATGGCGGCGTCGTGCTCGATGCGGGCCGCACGGAGCTGGCGGCGCACCTCGTCTCGGGAGTGGTTCATGGGTCGCGTTCCTCTCGTCTCGGGGCGGCTAGCTGTTGACCGGGTAGTCGGTCGGGCTGAGCGCGCCGTCCTGGCCCTGGAAGGTGGGGACGTACTGGTCGAGGTCCTGGCCGAGGGCCTGGCCGAGCACCACCGCGTGCTGCGACTCGATGGGCAGGATGGTCGCCACCGCGAGGGCGGCGTCCCGGTCCTGGAGGATGCCGAGGCTGTAGAAGTAGGTCGACGCCGCACCGTTCTCGAGGTCCTGTGCGATCTGGAGCAGCGCGGCCTGGTCGGCGGCGTCGGCGATCTGGGGACCGAACACGTCGAGGACCGCCTGGTTGGCCTCATCCGTGGCCGCCTCACCGGCGACGCCGGCGAAGGCCGCGGCGTGCTCGTCGTGGTGGCCACGGAAGATCTCGGCCACGTCGACGACCGACCCGTCGAGCAGGCCCGACTCGATGGCTGCGGTGTAAGCCTCCACGGCGGCCAGCTCGACGCTCTGGGCGAAGGCGGCGAGGTCGGCGTCGTCCAGCGTCTCCTGCGCCCAGGCCGCCGGCAGGAGCCGCGAGACCGGCACGAGGGTCGACCCGAGGGTCAGTGCCGCGCCGCCGAGGCCCGCGTTGCGCAGGAACCGGCGGCGACTACCGGCCAACACGCGGCTCGTCTCACCGAAGTGCACCTCGCGCAGGTCCTCGTGGATCGTGGCCATGGCCTCGTGGTGCTGGTCGTCGACGTCGGCGGCCAGCTGCCGCAACGCCCGCGTGGTGATCTCCACTGACGGCTCCTTGTTCGGTGAATCGGTGGTCGTTCCACAGGGATCTTGTCGTTCGGGGACCCCCTGACGCCAACAGGGCCGCCGATGGACACGTCGTCCAGCGGCGGCCCTGCTGATCAGAGGCTCAGTCGGAGACGCTGACCGTGCCCGTCATCTGCGGGTGGATGTTGCAGTGGTAGGTGAACTCGCCGGCCTCGTCGAAGGTCTGCTCGAAGGTGGCACCGCTGTCCAGGTTGCCCGAGTCGAACGAGTCGTCGTCGGCGGTCACGGTGTGGGCGAAGCCGTCCTCGTTGGTCCACGTCACCGCGTCCCCGACGGTGATCGAGATGGGATCGGGGTCGAAGGCGAAGTCCGAGATCACCGGGGCGGTCGCCTCGGCGGGGGCGTCCGATGGAGCGTCGGCGGACGTCGTGTCGGTGGTGTCGCCGTAGTCCGTGCCGCTGTCGGCCGCGGACGTCGCCGTGGTGTCACCCGAGCTGGACTCGTCGCTGTCGCTGTCGCTGCCGCACGCGGCCGTGCCGAACACCAGCAGGCCTGTCGCTGCGAACGCGAGCAGGCGCACCTTCATGGATCGCTTCACCATCTGGATTCCCCCGTTGTTGGTTGGGACGTGCCGGTCACCACAGATCTTGCCTCGCTCAGGAGGTGGATGTGGCGTCGATCCCCTCCGGGCGCAGTGCGCCGCTCACCAGAGGTGCCGACGTGGGTCGGTCGGCGCCGCCCCGGGTCTCGCTGGTGATGGCCAATGCGGTCATCGGGTCTTCGACCTTGAAGGCCACGACGCCCGGCTCCGGTCCCAGCACGCCGAGCGAGACCGCCCGGCGGTCGGTGAGGCCCCAGAGCTGGTAGGTCGAACCCACCCCCGCAGCGGGGAGGTTGCCGCCCAGCAGGTACCCGGTGCCCTCCTCGGTGACCACCGCCCGCATCACGAGCTGGCCGTCGCCGGAGGAGAGCCGCACCACCGTCGAGTCCGGGTCGGCGAGGGCGGCACCCGCGGAGCGCTGGTCGCGACCCGCAGCGACCTGCGCGGCCAAGTCGTCGACCCGTTCCTGTTGGTGGCGGAAGGTGAGGACGCCGACGGTGCCGGCGAGCAGCACGCAGGCGGCCGCCGCGGCCACCACGATCGCAGCGGGCCCGGGACGCCGGCGGGGGTGGCTGCGGCGCCCGCCGGCGGGGAAGGCCACCACCTCGGGCCCGGTTCGATCGGTGCGGTCGGTGCGGTCGGTGCGCTCGGTTCGCTCGCCGACGCTCGACGTCGGGGCAGCGGCCGACCCCGAGCCGTTCCGCGACGCGGGGGCGTCGAAGGCGAAGGGCGCCTCAGCTCCCCGGTCGGTCCGCTCGGGCTCGTCGAGGGAGGCGGCGATGCGGTCCCAGAGGCCGGCGGGTGCCGCCGCCCCGACGTTGCCGAGGAGCGCAGCCACCGACCGGTGTTGCTCGACCTCCGCGCGGCACTGCGGGCATTCGCGGAGGTGGTCCTCCACGGCTCGCGTCTCCTCGGGGTCGACCGCGTCGAGTGCATACGCGCCCAACAGGGCACGAAGCTCGTCGTGGCGTGGATCGTCCGTCATGTGACCGCTCCGATGCCGAGTGCGTCGAGTGAGCCCCGCAGGCGGGACAACCCGCTCCGGATGCGGCCCTTCACCGTGCCCTCCGGTTCCCCCAGGATGCCTGCCACCTCCCGGTAGGTGTAGCCGCCGAAGTACGCCAACACGATGGCCGAGCGCTGTTCCTCCGGCAGGTCGCGCAGCGCGCCCCCGATCCGGTCGGAGACCTCGAGGTCCCAGACCTCACGCTCGAGGTCGTAGCCAGCGTCGACCGCCCGCCGGGCGTCGCGCTCCTCGCGTCGGCGCCGAGACTCTTCCGAGCGGATGACGTCGACCGAGCGGCCGTGGGATTGCGCCAACAGGAACGACCGCAGCGACCCCCGATCGGGGTCGAAGCGGTCGGGCTGGTTCCACAGTCGCAGGAAGATCTCCTGGACGACCTCCTCGGCGGCGGCGTCGTCGCCGAGCAGGCGCCGGGACAGCCCGTGCACCGCTCCACCGTGGCGACGGTAGGCCTCCGCCAGGGCCGACTGCTCGTACCGGGCGATGGCGAAGACGAGTGCGGCGTCACCCATCTCGGTGAAGTCGGTCGGTGCCATCGGCTGCTGTTCGGAGCCACCCGCCTCGCCGGATCGCCCCATCCGCACCTTTCTTCCCCGTCAAGGCGCGAGCGAGAACCGGCCGTCCTCGAGCACCACCATCCCCTCGGCCACGAGGCCGGCCGCGACCCGCCCGGCGCGGGCTTCGTCGCGGGGCCAGCCCATGATCGCGGCGAGGTCCGCGGCGTCGACCGGTGCCCGCCGGAGGGCGTCCACGAGACGCCCTCGCCCCTGGCGATCCGAGCCCTCGAAGCGCGACTGCCCCCCGCTCACCCCCGCGGAGCCGACGGCGGGGTCCGGATCGGGGTTTCCCGCCGTCGCCCACGCACACCCCGCGTTCACCGGACAGGTCGCACAGCCCGGGTTCCGAGGCGTGCACCGGCCGGCGCCGAGGTCGAGCATCCCCTGGTTCCACGCCCAGGCGGCGCCGGCCGGGAGCCATGCGTCGGCCGCCGCCTGGACCTCGGCGGGGCGGAGCGGGCGACCCGCCCGCCGGGCGAGCACTCGGGCGACGTTGGTGTCGACGATGGCGGCGTCGTGCTCGAAGGCGAACGCCAGGACCGCCCGCGCGGTGTAGGGGCCGACACCGGGGAGCGTGAGCAGCTCGGCGAGGGTCTCGGGCACCGCTCCGGCGTGGTCGGCGACGATGGCCGTCGCTGCCCGGTGGAGCTGCACGGCCCGGCGGTTGTAGCCCAGGCCGGCCCAGTGGGTGACGACCTCGCCCTGGGATGCGGCGGCGCAGGCGGCCGGCGTCGGGAAGCGGTCGAGGAAGGCGTGGTACTTCGGCACCACGCGCGCCACCTGGGTCTGCTGCAGCATCGCCTCGCTCACCAGCACCGCCCACGGATCCCGGGTGCGGCGCCAGGGCAGGTCGCGGTGGGCCTCTGTCGCCCACGCCAGCAGCGCCGCCTGGCTCGGGCTCACACCGTGGAGTGGCACCAGTACACGACGGTGTGGTGGGGGAAGCCGAAGGTCGATCGCCCCGCGAGGTCGGGGTGGGTGGTGGCGAGGTCGCGCACCCGGTCGAGGGCGGCGGACCGGGCGTCGTCGGGCAGGGCCGACACGAAGCTGGTCGAGCCCGCCCGCCGCACGAGCAGGTCGGCGTCGATCGGCTGCTCCCAGGCGACGGTGACCCGCTCGACCGCACTGAAGCAGCCGGTCGCGCCGATGAGGTGGGCCCAGTCCTGACCCTCCTCGTAGGGCTTGCCCGTCTCACGGAACGCGGCGCTCGACTCGTCCTCGGCGGCGCCCTCGACGAGCAGCTCGCCGAAGCGACGGACCCAGTCGACCGACTCGTCGCGGACGTTCCACACGAGGGCGAGGGCGCCACCCGGGCGCAGCACCCGGGCCAGCTCGGCCAGCGCCCGCGGGGCATCGAACCAGTGGAAGGCCTGGGCGACGACCACCGCGTCGACGGCGGCGTCGGGCAGCGGGATGGCCTCGGCCGTGCCGTCGAGCACCTCGGCCTCGGGGACCAGGTCCGCCAGGGTCGCCCGCATGGCGGCGACGGGCTCGACCGCCACCACCGCGGCGCCGCTCGGGACGAGCAGGCGGGTGAGCTTGCCGGTGCCGGCGGCGAGGTCGAGCACCCGCCGACCCGGGGCCAGGTCGAGCATCTGGACCAGGAGGTCGACCACCTCGGGTGGGTAGCCGGGGCGGGCGGCCTCGTAGTCATCCGCGCCCCGCTCGAAGCCTCGGGCGGCGGCGTCGTGCACGGTCATCGGGCGGCCCTCCGGTCGGTCGGCGGGTCGGTCATCGAACGGTCACCGGCGAGCCTCCTGCGTGGTCGCCGCAGAGCGTCCTGCGTGGCCGCCGCCGCACCTCCGGTCGGTCACCGGTCGGCCTCGCGCGCCGCGACGACCGCGTCGGCCCACCGGGCGTAGCCGTCGTCGCTCGGGTGGTAGTCGTCGGCGGCGAACAGGTTGCCTGGATCCCGCCGGAAGGCCGGACCGGTCTGGCCGGCGATGTCCACGTACGTCCGGCCCGGGACGGCCGCGAGGTCGGCGATCACGGCGTCGATGGTGCCACCTCGCACGCCGGCGACGAAGCGCAGCGGCTGGGCGAACCGTGGGGTCGAGCCCATGTCGGGCACCCCCAGCAGCACCACGTCGGCACCGTCGGGGAGCGCCTCGAGCACCTGCTCGTAGCGCCGACGGAAGTCCCAGGCGCGGGTGAGGTGGACCGTGTCGTTGGCGCCCACGCTGACGTAGACCGTCTCGGCGTCGGCGGGGACGTCGCCGACCTGATCGACCAGGACGTCGTCCACCCGGGCCCCCGACACCGCGAGGACGGTCAGCTCGACCGGGTGGCCGGCGCGCTGCGCCACCTGGCGGGGCAGGGCCTCGTCGGGCGCCGAGGCGCCGACGCCGGCTGCGGTGGAGTCCCCGAGCCACACCACCCGCTCCACCCGTCCGGGGCGACCGTCCCCGACCCGGCCGTCGAGGTCGTAGGGCGCCCGGTCCGACAGGTCGACCCCCCGCCGGGCCAGCAGGACCTCCGCGCCGAGGACCACGACGGCGCCGACCACGAAGGCACCGGCCCCGAGGGTCACGAGGACCGCGATCCGGCCCACCCGTCGAGGGGTGCCCCCGCGGGTGGACCGATCGGAGCTCGCCCCCTCCGCTCCCGCCGGCGCGGCCGGCTCGGCGCTGGGGCTCAGCCCTCGGACCAGATGCTCTCGTCGTAGGGGCGCTGGCGCGGCGGGGCGGCGTCGCGCTTCCACACCATGACCTTGCGGCGGAAGTAGCAGACCTCTTCGCCACGCTGGTTGATGCCCTTGGTCTCGACGGTGACCACGCCGCGGTCGTCCTTCGACGACGACTCGCGCTTGTCGAGCACCTTGGTCTCGGCGTAGATGGTGTCGCCGTGGAACGTGGGCTTGCGGTGGGTGAGGGACTCGATCTCGAGGTTGGCGATGGCCGAGCCGCTGACGTCGGGGACGCTGAGCCCGAGCACCAGCGAGTAGACGAGGTTGCCGACCACCACGTTCTTGCCGTGGACGGTCTCGTGCTCGGCGAACCACGTGTTGGTGTGCAACGGGTGGTGGTTCATGGTGAGCATGCAGAACAGGTGGTCCTCGGCCTCGGTGATCGTCTTCCCGGGCCAGTGGCGGTAGACGTCACCCACCTCGAAGTCCTCGAGGTAGCGGCCGAAGGGGCGTTCGTAGGTGGTCACAGGGGGCCTTTCTCGCAGTCCGCGTGGTCCCCTCGTTGTAGTCGCAGGGCGGTCGACGGGGCGAGGCGGGCCGAGGCGAGGCCCTCCCGGCGGGTCCGCGAAGGTGCTGCGGCGGCCGCCAGTGCCTTCGAGTTGCGGTCGCGTGGCGGTCGGTTGGCGTCCGGGCCGGCGATCGTCGACGCCGCGGGGTCGGTGGCGGAGAGACCGAGGCCCGCTCGGATGGTCGCCGGCAGCTACCGGTCGGTAACTTTCCCGTCATGACCGATGTCTCCTCCCCCGACCTCGTCGCCGCCTCTGCGGCCATCGACCTCGCCCGCGGCGTGGTCGCCGCCGCCACCTCCCGCCTCGCCGAGGTCGGCATCGACGACCACCAGGCCCTCGCCTACGACGTGGCCCACGCCGCTTCCGCGGTCGAGATGTCGAGCGGCCTGCTCGACTACGGGGCCAAGGGCGACGTCGAGGGCCGCATCGCCTGTGCCTTCGTGGCCGACGCGGTGGCCGACCTCGCCGCCAAGACCTACGGCCGTGAGGCCGACTGGGGCATCGAGGCCGGCGCACTCGACGCCGCCCGCCCGTTCCTGGCGACCTTCCGGGACCCGGCCTTCCTCGCCGCTCTGGCCGACGAAGAGGGCCCCCGCCACCTCGACGCCGACTTCGAGCTCGTGCAGGACACGTTCCGCCGCTTCGCCGAGGACAAGATCCGCCCGGCCGCCGAGCACGTGCACCGCACCAACGCCGACGTGCCCGAGGACATCATCTCGGGCCTCGCCGAGATGGGCGGTTTCGGCCTGTCCGTCCCTGAGGAGTACGGCGGCTTCGCCGGCGGCGGCGAGAGCGACTACCTCGGCATGGTCGTGGCCACCGAGGAGCTCTCCCGCGGCTCGCTCGGCATCGGCGGCTCGCTCATCACCCGGCCCGAGATCCTCACCCGCGCACTGGTCAAGGGCGGCACCGAGGAGCAGAAGCAGGAGTGGCTGCCCAAGCTCGCCACGGCCGAGGTGATGGCCGCGGTCGCGGTGACCGAGCCCGACTACGGCTCGGACGTGGCCGGCATCAAGGTCACCGCCACCCCGACCGAGGGCGGCTGGCTCATCAACGGCGTGAAGACGTGGTGCACCTTCGGGGCCCGCGCCGACGCCCTCATGCTGCTGGCCCGCACCGACCCCGACCGCTCGAAGACCCACCGGGGCCTCTCGATGTTCGTGGTGCCGAAGCCCCGCGGCGAGGGCCACGGCTTCGAGTTCACTCAGGAGGCCGGCGCCGACGGCGGCGCCCCCGGCGGCGGGAAGATGGAGGGGCGGGCCATCGACACCATCGGCTACCGCGGCATGCACTCCTACGAGATCGCCCTCGACAACTGGTTCGTGGCCGCCGCCAACCAGGTCGGCGGCGAGGAGGGGCTCGGCAAGGGCTTCTACTACCAGATGGAGGGCTTCGAGAACGGCCGCCTCCAGACCGCGGCGCGCGCCGTCGGCGTCATGCAGGCCGCCTACGAGGAGGCCCGCCAGTACGCCCAGGACCGTGCCGTGTTCGGCCACCCCATCGGTGATTACCAGCTCACCAAGGTGAAGCTGGCCCGCATGGCCGTGATCATCCAGGCCAGCCGCCAGTACTCGTACGCCGTGGCCCGCATGATGGCCAACGGCGAGGGGGCGCTCGAGGCGTCGATGGTCAAGGCCTACGTCTGCCGCGCCGCCGAGTGGGTGACCCGTGAGGCCATGCAGATCCACGGCGGCTTCGGCTACGCCGAGGAGTACCCGGTCAGCCGCTACTTCGTGGACGCCCGGGTGCTGTCCATCTTCGAGGGCGCCGACGAGACCCTCTGCCTGAAGGTCATCGCCCGCCGCCTCCTCGACCGCCAGAAGGCCACCGCCTGACCGACCCTCAACCTCGCCTCGGGTTCGTGAGGCTGCGCTGCGGAGCTGTGCAGCGAAGCCTCACGAACCGGATGCCGAAGGCGCTCCGAGGGACGAGGAGCCGGTGTCAGGCGGTGCGGGTGAAGCCGGCGCGCTCGCCGCGGGCGACGACCTTGAGGGCGACCTTGCGGCTGGCCTCGTCGATCATCTCGTCGCCCATCATGACGGCGCCCTTGCGTTCGCCCGTGGTGGTGGCCTCCTCGTAGGCGTCGAGCACGGCCCAGGCGTGGTCGAACTGCTCCTGGTTGGGGCCGAACACCTCGTTGAGGATGGTGACCTGGTCGGGGTGCAGGGCCCACTTGCCGTCGTAGCCCAGGATCTGGGTGCGGGTGCAGAAGTCCCGGAAGCCCTCGTTGTCACGGACCTTGACGTAGGGGCCGTCGATGACCTGGAGCCCGTTGGCGCGGCCCGCCATCAAGATCTTCATGAAGGGGTAGTGGAAGTAGTCGCCGGGGTACTCGGGGATCTGGAGCCCACCCTGCAGCGAGGGCATCTCCATCGAGGCCGAGAAGTCGACCGGGCCGAGGATGATGGTCTCGGTGCGGGGGGAGGCGGCGCAGATCTCCTCGACGTTGATGAGGCCCTGGGCGGTCTCGATCTGGGCCTCGATGCCGATGTGGCCGATGGGCAGGCCCGCCTTCTTCTCGACCTGGGTGAGCAGCAGGTCCATGGCCACGACCTCGGCCGCGGTCTGCACCTTGGGAAGCATGATCTCCTCGAGGCGCTCGCCGGCGTTGCCGACGACCTCGATGATGTCGTAGGCGGTCCACTCGGTGTCCCAGGCGTTGACGCGGACGCACAGCACCTTCTCGCCCCAGTCCTGGGTCTTGATGGCCTCGACCACCTTGGAGCGGGAGGCCTCCTTCTCGAGCGGGGAGACGGAGTCCTCGAGGTCGAGGAAGATCATGTCGGCGGGGATGTTGGGGCCCTTGCCGAGCATCTTCTCGCTGGAGCCGGGGATCGACAGGCAGGAGCGGCGCGGCAGGTTGCGGGTGCGTTCGGACATGGCGCCGATCGTAGGTCCGGCCCCCGCAGCCGCACCAAGGCGACGGACCCGGGGCGAGCTCGAGGACGCAGGCCGTCCGGCGACGACAGACCCGGTGCCGCGCCGGGCGACGTGGCGGAGCGAAGCGAAGCCGCAGCGGCGGCGAACCGGATGCCGAAGGCGGTCCGACGAAGGAGGACCCGGTGTCAGGCCGGCTGGAGCTGCGCCGGCGTGAGGGGCTCGGAGAGGAGGCGCTCGAAGCGGGCGGGGTCGCCGCCGACCCAGGCCCGGCACAGGGGCAGGCCCTCGACGTAGCAGCTGATGTACGACCGCCATGTGGGGTCCATCAGGAACGACACGGCCTTCTCGGCTCGGGCCTTTGGCAGCAGGGACCAGCGCGACAGGTAGGCGACGGCGTCGTCGGGGTCGGCGCCGTCCTCGTGCAGGAGCAGGGCGGCGTTGCCCCGGACCTTGTCGAGGGACCCTGCCGCCTCCGCCACCCCGGCCACGACCTCGGCGTCGTAGGGGATCCCGAGAGCCCGCAGGTGCTCAGCCACCACCGGTTCGGGCCGCTCCCCCAACAGCACCTCGAGGCCGAGGTCGGCGAGGCCCTCGGCCAGTAGGCACTGCGGCGTGCCCACCAGGAAGATCGTCTCTTCGAGGTGACCCCGCCGGCGCACGAGCCCGACCTCCTTGCGACTGTGCTCGGTGTGGTGGCCGGGGTAGGCCTCGTGGGCAACGAGGTGCGCGAGCGTCGGGCTGAGGACGGGCAGGTCGACGTTGATGGCCACCCGGCTGCGCAGGCCGCCCTCGTAGTAGTTGAAGCCCGACCATGGCTGGTCGCGCACGAGCTCGAACTCGACGTGCTCGCCCTCCGGCAGGCCGAACATCGCGTCGGTGCGGGCCCGGAAGTCCTCGGCCAGCGAGGCGATGGCGGCGCCCAGCCGCTCGGGCGGGACCGCCTGCGATTCCCGCCACGTCCCGTAGCGCTCGGCCAGCGCCCCCGTGCCGGGCAGCACCTCGTCGAGGGCAGCGTGGGCGGCGGTGAAGCGCTCCTCCGGCACCCGCTCGGGGCGCACGCCGTAGCAGGACTCGACCTCGTCGGAGTACCCGATGGCGTCGCCCCGCAACTTCGCCGCGGTGGTGACGAGGCCGGCGCACTGGGCCCGCAACCAGCGCCGGCGACCGGCGTCCATGCCGTCGAGGTCGCCCGGCGCGTCGAGGTCGGCGACCAGCCGCGACGCCTCGGCCACCAGCTCGCCGAGATCGGTCTTCGCTTCGTCGTCCACCCGGCGGGCCAGCGCCGGCGGCCCGTAGTAGGCGTCGACCAAACCGTCGAGGTGCCGCCCGAGGCGCAGCCCGAGCAGCAGGTACCGCTCGACGACCGCGCCGGCGACTACGCCGGTGTGGTCGCTCACCGCTCCCCCTCGCCCGTTCTGGCGCCTGATTCGATGCCCCTGGCCAGTAGATCGGGCGCCAGATCGAGAGCTCGACGGGAAGCGGCACCGACCGCGATCGGGCTCGTCATCCGAGGTGGGCCCGGAGGAAGGACAGGGTGCGGGTGAAGGCCTCGTGGGCGGCGTCGGCGTCGTGGGCCGGCGAGGTCTCGTCGAAGAAGCCCGGGGCGGCGCCGTAGGTGAACACGTCGAGGGACAATTTGAGATGGCGGGCGGCGTCCTCGACCCGGCCCAGTTCACCCCGGCGATCCGGCATCCCGGCCAGGCCGTAGTGGGCCTCGACCGGTGTCTGCAGGGCGGACCAGCTGCCGGCGACGTCCTCGGCCAGCACGGGGGCATCCACCAGGACCAGGGCCCGCACGTCGTCCGGGCGCCCGGCGGCGAGCTCGAGGCCCACGTGACCCCCGCCGTCGCCCGACCCCAGCACGCCCACACCCTTGCCGTGGACCATCGGGTGCACCTCCGCGGCGGCGACCACGCCGGCGAGGCGCTGCAGCAGCACTGGCACGTTGATGGCGAGCACCGCCCGTTCGCTGCCCGCTGGCACCACGAGATCCGGCGCCGCCGCGGTGAAGCCCTCGGCCGCGAAGCGCTCGCAGACGGCGACCGCGGCGGCGTCAGCGGCCAGCGCCGGGCCCAGGACGATCAGCGCCGGGCCGGCGCTCCCGTGCCCGGGCGTGGCCAGGTAGCCGTCGACGGGCGCGTCGCCGGCGTCGACCGCACCCCCGGTCCCTTCGCTCAGACGGACACGGCCGCCCATGTCAGTAGGTGCCGCCCAGCTTGTTGTGGTCCCAGGAGACGACCTTCTCGGCGGTGATGACCACGGCCGAGCGCTTGTGGGCGAGGCCGGCGGCCACGGCATCGAGGTCGTCGGGGTTCTCGACGCCGAAGTAGCGGTCCACCACCGAGCGGGCCACCGGCATCACGACCTCGGGATCCTCGGTGACCTCGGCGGTCCCCACGATCTCGACGCCGCGGAGCTTGTCGTACTCGTCGCCGTCTTCGACCAGCACGGTGATGCGGTTGTCGCGCTTGAGGTTCAGGATCTTCTGGGACTTGGTGAAGGTCTCGAAGGCGGGCTTGCCGTCGATGAACCCGTACCACATGGCCACGAGGTGGATGTTGCCGTCGGGGCCGAAGGTGGCGATGTTCATGGTCTGGCGCTCGTGGAGGAAGGCGTCGACCTCCTCATCGGTCATACGGACGAGATCACGGCGTGAAGGCATGGCGGCGATGCTACGGGGCGACCCGGCCGGGCGGCGCCGCCGACCGATCGGCGTCCGACGGCTACTGCGTTCGGGGCGCTGCCGTGTCGCGAACGACCAGGGGCGATCCCGATCCCGACGCGGATGTTCGCAAGGCGGCCATCGCCGTGACGGTCGCCACCGAGGTGCTCGGCGTACCCACAGCGGGGCGATCGCCAGCGCTACAGATCGACGAGCAGTTCGGCCGCCACGGGGCAGTCGGTGCGCCGGAGGGCGTCGGCGACGGGGAGCGGGCCGGTGGGGCCGACCACCTGGTCGACGAGGTCGAGGGGGACGATCTCGTCGTCGGCCTCCCAGGGCTCGGCGGCCACGTCGACCCGGCCGACCAGGGCGTCCCACACCCGTTGGGGTACGAGACGGCCGACGCCGGCCACCAGCCAGACCGGGGTGCCGTTGTGGCGGGCCACGGCGGCCGCCGCCCGGGAGCCCGCCACGCCGACGAACCCCTCGGGGCCGACGGCCGAAGCCTCCAGCACCACGACGTCGGCGGCGGCGGCGGCCGCGCCCAGCCCGTGGGTGGCGACGTCCAGGGCGTCGACGTCGGCGGCGAGCAGGCGCCGCACCAGGCCCGAGCCCTCGCCCAGCACGTCCACCACGAGCGCCTCGACGTCGCCCCGGCGGGGCAGGGCGTCGCCGGCCACGTCGGGCCAACCGAGCAGGCAGAGGGTGGCGTCTTCGGGCAGCGCCCGGCTGAGCTCGAGGGCGGTGCGATCGGCGTCCATCTCGTCGGCGGCCCGCCACGCCTCGGGCATGGGGTCGTTGGCGGTGAGCACCCGCCCGCACAGCCACCACAGCGCCCCGCAGGCCGGATGGCGGGAGACGATGCGTCGGCAGGCCGTCACCATGCCGGCGGGGTCCGACCCGAATGCGCCGAGCGCCGAGGCCGTCTCCTGCACCAGCAGCGACTGGTCGACCCCCGAGGCCCGGGCCACGTAGCGGAGGCGCTCGATGGGGTGCATGGCGGCGAGGGTACCGCCGGCCGGCCGCCCGGGGCCGGGCACATCCGGCCGGGATCCGCGCCGAGATCGCGGCCGGCGCCGGAGTTCGTTCGGGTGGGGACGGGCCGTGTAGTTTCTGCGGCCGTGGCGACTGCTCCTCCTGCCGACCTCGAGCTCACCCCGCTGGACGGCGAGGGCCGCCCCCTCGCCGAGTGGCTCACCACCTTCCGCCTCGTGACGGTCGTCATCGACCCGTTCACCTGGGAGAGCAGCTGGCTCCTCAAGACCGCCGGCCGGGTCCTCAGCGCCTACGCCGACGCCGACTGCCGCACGGCCTTCCTCGTGACCGGCAACGAGGACGAGGCCCGTCAGTTCCTCGGCCCGTGGACCGAGCGCATCCTCACCTTCACCGACCCCGACCGAGCTGCGGTGAAGGCCCTGGGCCTCGAGCAGCTGCCGGCGCTCGTGCACATCGCCCAGGACGGCACCCTCGTGGGTGTCGCCGAAGGCTGGCAGGCCCCGGAGTGGAACGAGGTGGCGCACGAGCTGAGCCGCGTCCTCAGGTGGAGCACCCCGGTGATCCCCGCCCACGGCGATCCCGGCCCCTTCGAGGGCTCCCCCGCCCTCGGCGCCCCCGCCGACGTCTGACGCCACCCGTCCACCACCGACGGTGGGCGACCGCTCCCGTCTGCCCGCCCCGACGCCACCTCTGGAGGAAATACCAGTCACAGGTGACGGGTATTTCCTCCACCTCGTCGCCCTCGGGCCGCCCTGGCCACCGTCCGTGGCGTCGGCGCCGGCTCGCTCAGAGGAGGCCGCCGCGGGTCATGGCCTCGACGTCGAGGGCCTTGTCGAGGTCGGCTTCGGGCATCAGGCCTCGTTCGAGGACGACTTCGCGGATGGTCCTGCCCTCCTTCACCGACGCCTTGATCACGTCGGCGACGACCTCGTAGCCCAGGTGCGGGTTGAGGGACGTCCCGATGGCCGGTGACGACTCGGCGTAGCGCCGGCAGACGGCCTCGTCGGCCTCGATGCCGGCGATGCACTTGTCGGCGAACACCCGGCTCACGTTGGCCAGCAGGCGGATCGACTCGAGCAGGTTGCGGCCCATGACCGGCAGGTAGACGTTGAGCTCGAAGTTGCCCTGCGAGCCGGCGAAGGTTACTGCGGCATCGTTGCCGAGCACCTGGGCGCCCACCTGGGTGACCGCCTCGGCGATCACCGGGTTGACCTTGCCGGGCATGATCGACGAGCCCGGCTGGAGGTCGGGGATTCGGATCTCGGCGAGGCCCGTGCGGGGCCCGCTGCCCATCCAGCGGATGTCGTTGGCGATCTTGATCAGGGCGACGGCGAGGCGCCGGCAGTGACCCGAGGCCTCGACCAGCGCGTCCCGGGCCCCCTGGGCGGCGAAGTGGTCGCGGGCCTCGCTCAACGGAAGCCCGGTGCGGTGCGCCAGCCCGGTGATGACCGCCGGCGCGAACGCCGGCGGGGCGTTGATGCCCGTGCCCACCGCGGTGCCGCCGAGCGGCAGCTCGCCCACGGGCGCGACGCACGACCGCAGACGCTCGGCGGCCTGGTGCACCTGGGCGGCGTAGCCCCCGAACTCCTGGCCCAGCGTGACGGGGGTGGCGTCCATCAGGTGGGTGCGACCCGACTTCACCACATCGGCGAAGGCCAGCGACTTCGCGTGCAGGCCCGCCCCCAGGTAGTCGAGCGCGGGCAGCAGGTCTTCGTGGATGGCCTCGGCGGCCGCCAGGTGGATCGCCGACGGGAACACGTCGTTGGACGACTGCGAGGCGTTGACGTGGTCGTTGGGATGCACGATGCCCGGCTCACCCAACGCCTCCGACGCGAGGTGGGCCAGCACCTCGTTCATGTTCATGTTCGACGACGTCCCCGACCCGGTCTGGAAGACGTCGATGGGGAACTGGTCGTCCCACTCCCCAGCGGCCACCGTCTCGGCGGCCTCTGCGATGGCGCCACCGATGCGCTCGTCCACCCCCGGCACCTCGGCCAGCGCGGCGTTGACCCGGGCGGCCTCGCCCTTGATCAGGGCGAGCGCCCGGATGAGGCGACGCTCGATGGTGCCGCCCGAGATCGGGAAGCTCACGACCGCCCGCTGCGTCTGCGCCCCCCACCGGGCGCTGACGGGCACCCGCACCTCCCCCATCGAGTCGTGCTCGATGCGGAACTCGGCGGGATCACGGTCCGACGGCCTGTCGTCCACCTACCCGACGCTACCGGTGCCACCCCGCCCCCCGCCGACGTTCTGGGCGGCTCGAACCGCCGACAGCGGCTGACAGCGGCCTCATCGCTCCGAGATCCAGGCCGACGACGCGTCCGGCCCTGGATCTCGCGGTTCTGGGAAGCCTCAGACCGCTCTCGCCGGACGAACGGCTCCCGGAACGGGCGTGCAAGGCCGGGTGACCACGAGGCGCTCCACCCGCTTCGCACGGGGAAGCCGCCGACCGCTGCGCCGATCTGACCGGCTCCCGGAACGGGCTGGCAACCCTCAGCGACCGAGCGGCACCGCACCGCCCGTACTGGGAAGCCCCAGACCGCCCGGGACGGTCCACGGACTCCGAGAAGACGGGTCAGGGGGCGCCGGCGAGCGGGTGGGCGGCGAGGAAGGCCCAGATGGCGTCGTTGAGGAGGGCCTGCCCGGCCTGGGGCAGGGTCTCGAGCGCGGCGCCCTCTACACAGCCCTCGTAGACCGAGGCCGTGAGGCTGCCGGTGCCCGTGGCGCCGGCCGCCACCGTCTCAGAGGAAGGCACGTCGTCGCAGCCGTAGCGCGCCACCCACGGGCCGATGCCCCCGTCGAAGCCGGGGAGCACCACCAGCGGGACCGGGCGTTGCTGGTCGCACGGGTCAGGGTCGATGACATCGCCGACGAAGGCGGCCGCGGCGACCTGACGGGACCGGTCACACACGAGCCGGGCGGCGAAGGAGGAGCCGTCGCCGTTGCCCGCCACGTAGATGCGCGCCGGGTCGACGCAGAAGTCCGCCGCCGCCCGCTCGAGCATGGCGTCCACGAAGGCCAGGTCGGCCGACTCGGCCGAGGTGTCCCACGTCGGAGGATCGCCCAGGGCCTGCGGGCTCAGCAGGACGAACCCGTCTGCGTCGGCCGACCCTCGCAGGCCGCTCGTCTCGTCCTGCTGCGCCGCGGTCGCTCCGGTGTTGTGGAGGCTCACCACCACCGGCATCGACACCCCCTCGTAGGAGGTCGGGATGTACTGGAGGTAGGAGCGGGCGGCGCCGTCCACCTCCACGGTCTCGACCGTGGCTCCGGGGGCGACGTCGCCGCCGGCCGTGCAGGTCGGATCGAGGTTCGCCTCGAGTTGCTCGGGGCTGAGGGTGGTGGCGGTGCTCGACGGCGGTCCCGCCACCGACGCCGGAAGGTCGGCGCTCCCGCACCCCGCGGCAACGGCGAGGACCAGCACCGCCGCCACACCACGCCTCACGACCGCCCGGTTGCGCATCGCTTCGATCCGCCTATCGACGCGGCACCGCGGAGCGGAGCAGCCGCGCCGCCAAACGGGATGGCGACGCCGCTCCGACGGCCGAGGAGCCGGTGTCGAGCCTCACGCCATCGCCACCAGGTCGAGCAGGTCGTCGCTCCAGTAGTCGAGGTCGCCCTCGGGCATCATCAGCACGCGGTCGGGTGCGAGCTCGCCGACGAAGTCGCGGTCGTGGCTCACGATGATCATCGTGCCCGGCCACGCCGCCAGCGCGTCCGCGGTCGCGGTGCGCGACCCCGGATCGAGGTTGTTGGTGGGCTCGTCGAGCAGCAGCAGGTTGTGGCGGCCGGCCACCAGCTGGGCGAGGGCGAGCTTGGTCTTCTCGCCGCCGGAAAGCGTGGACGCGTCCTGGAAGGCCTTGTCGCCGGTGAGGCCGAACATGCCGAGCAGGGCCCGACGGTCCTGCTCGCCCAGCCCGGTCATGCCGTCGAGGTGCTCGAACAGCGACTTGCCCGCCTCGATGCCCTCGTGCTCCTGCGCGTAGTAGCCGAGCTCCGCGCCGAGGCCCGGCTTCACCTCGCCGGCGTCGGCAGTGGTGACCTCGGCCAGCACCCGCAACAGGCTGGTCTTGCCCGCGCCGTTGAGGCCCATGACCAGCAGGCGCTCGCCGCGGCCGAGGTCGAACGAGACGTCCTGGAAGACCTGGAGGTCGCCGTAGGCCTTGGCCAGGCCGGACACGGTGAGCACCGTGCGCCCGGCCTTGGGCGGTTCGGGGAAGCGCAGGTTCAGCTTCTGCTTGCGGGCCGGGCCCTCGACCCGCTCGCGCTCCATGCGCTTGACCCGGCTGTCGAGGGTCTGCGCCTTGCGGGCCCGGTTGGCCGTGGAATGGCGCATCGAGTCGGCCAGCGTCGTGAGGCGGTTGATCTCCGACGCCTGGCGGGCGGCGACCTTGGCGAGGCGCTCCTCGTCCTTCTCCCGCGACACGAGGTACTGCGAGTAGGTGCCCTTGTACTCGACCATCGAGCCCACGGCGTCCTCGCCCGAGCGGTCGAGGTGCAGAACGCGGGTGATGGCCTCGTCGAGCAGTTCGAGGTCGTGGCTCACCACCAGCAGAGCACCCTTGTAGCCCCGGAGGAACTTCAGCATCCAGTCGCGGGCGTCGTTGTCGAGGTGGTTGGTGGGCTCGTCCAGCAGGAGGACGTCGCTGCCGGCGAAGAGGATGCGGGCGAGCTCGACCCGCCGGCGCTCGCCACCCGAGAGCACGCCGATGGGCAGGTCGAGGCGCTCATCGGTGAGGCCCAGCCCGGCGGCGATCTTGCGGGCCTCGGGCTCGGCCTCGTAGCCGCCCTCCATCCGGTAGACGTCCTCCTCGCGGCTGAAGCGGGCCACGTTGCGGTCGGACGGGTCCTCCTCGATGGCGAGGCGCAGCTTCTCGAGGCGCACCCGGGCGACGTCGAGGCCCCGACCGGAGAGCACGTGGTCGACCCCCGACACGTTGACGTCGGTGGTGTCGAGGCGGGGGTCCTGCGAGAGGTAGCCGAGGCCGCCGGTGAGGTGCACCACGCCGGCCTTGGGCTGGGCGGCCCCGCCGAGCACCCGCAGCAGGCTGGTCTTGCCGGCACCGTTGCGGCCGACGAGGCCCACCTTGTCGCGAGCGCGCACGGTGAACGAGGCACCCTCGACGACGAGGTTGCCTCCCACCTCCACGTTCAGCTCGCGGACCTGCAGCACCGGACCATTGTGGGGCGTGGGCGGGCGGATGACGCGGGAAATCGGGGTAGAGAGAAATACCTGGTGGCTCCCGTCGGTTGGCCGCCACGACCCCTCTCACCCTGGAGTGCCCGCCATGCCCGTCGATCCCGCCGTCAAGACCCTCGCCACCGGACGCAACTTCGGCGCCCTCGCCTACCACCGCGCCGATGGCAGCATCGCCAACCACGTGATGTGGGTCGACGCCGACGACGAGCACCTCCTCATCAACACCGAGGTGCACCGCGGCAAGTTCAAGGCCATGACCAAGAACCCCGACGTCACCGTCACCATTTGGGACTCGGAGAACCCCTACCACTACGCCGAAGTGCGCGGCGCGGTCGTCGGCACCGACGACAGCCAGGCCGCCCGAGACCACATCGACGCCCTGTCCCAGCGCTACAACGGCGGCCCGTACGGCAACCCGATCCAGAGCCGCCGGGTCATCGTGAAGATCGAGCCCGTGCGCCAGCGGGTCCAGTGACCCGCCGGCGCCGGCTCGTCCGGTCGGTGCCGCTCAGTTGACCTGGCGGTCGCGGCCCTCCCAGTAGGGGGCGCGGAGCTTGAACTTCTGGAGCTTGCCGGTGGCGGTGCGGGCGAGCTCGTCCCGGAACTCGATCGAGGTGGGGCACTTGTAGTGCGCCAGCCGCTCGCGGCAGTGGTCGATGAGGTCCCGCTCCGTGATGGCGTCGGCGCCGTCGCCGGAGAGCACCACGAGGGCCTTCACCGTCTCGCCCCACTTCTCGTCGGGGATGCCGATGACCGCCACCTCGGCCACGTTCGGGTGGCTGAACAGGGCGTCCTCCACCTCGATGGACGACACGTTCTCGCCGCCCGAGATGATCACGTCCTTCTTGCGGTCCGAGATGGTGAGGTAGCTGTCCTCGATGACCCCGCCGTCGCCGGTGTGGAACCACCCGTCGACGATGGCGTCGGCGGTGGCCTCGGGCTGCTCCCAGTAGCCCTCGAGCACCATGTTCCCGCGGGCGAGGACCTCCCCCTGACCGTCGATCTGGAGCTGGACGCCGACGACCGGCGCGCCGGCGCGGCTGAGCAGCTGCGCCCGCTCGTGGGGGTCCAGGTGGTCCCACTCGGCGCGGCCGCGGTTCATGGTGAGCACCGGGGCGGTCTCGGTGAGGCCGTAGATCTGGATGAACTCCCAGTTCAGCTCGGTCTCGATGCGCTCGATGGTGCGGGTGGGAGGCGGCGCGCCGGCCACGACGATGCGGGTGGTGCCGGCGCCGGGGACGGGCCCGTCCCAGTCGCCGGCGGCCTCCAGCACGGCGGCCACGACCGCCGGGGCGGCGCACAGCAGCGTGACGCCCTGGGCCTCGATCCGGCGCAGGATCTCGGCGCCGTCGACCTTGCGCAGCACGACCTGGCGCACGCCCATGCCCGACACCGCGTAGGGCATGCCCCAGCCGTTGCAGTGGAACATCGGCAGGGTGTGCAGGTACACGTCGCGGTCGTTCACGCCGGCGTGCCAGCCGAAGCCCATGGCGTTGATCCAGAGGTTGCGGTGGGTCATCTGCACGCCCTTGGGGCGGGCGGTGGTGCCGCTCGTGTAGTTGATGGTCGCGGTGGCGTCCTCGTCGGGCTCCCACGGCTCGGGCTCGACATCGAGGTCCATGCCGAACAGCTCGGTGTCGGTCTCCGCACCGATGACCATTCGGCGGGGGGCGGTGACCGAGGACAACGCTTCGTCGAGCTCGGGGTCGACCAGCAGCAGGGACGCCCCGCAGTGCTCGACGATGTAGGAGATCTCCGCCGGGCTGAGGCGGAAGTTGATGGGGACGAACACCCGGCCCCAGGCGCTGACGCCGAAGAACGACACCAGCATGCGGGCGGCGTTCTGCGACACCATGGCCACCCGCTCGCCCCGGCCGATGCCCATGGCGTCGAGCGCGGCGGCCTGGCCCCGGGCCAGCTCGGCGATGCGGGCGTAGGTCAGCTCGCCCAGCGACGCCGCCGGCTGGTCGGGCTCGTCGACCACGCCGATGCGCTCGCCGTAGACGGCGGCGGCGCGGTCGAGGTAGTCGCGGACGGTGAGGGCGACCTTCATGGCTGGTCCTCCTGGGTTGCCGGGTGGAGCGAGTGTGTCGTCGGGCGGTCCGGGTGCGCAGAGCGGGCGCGGGGCGTCATCGGGCGGTGAACCCGCCGTCGACGGCCAGCACCTGGCCGGTCACGTAGGTGGAGGCGGCGCCGGCGAGGAAGAGCAGGGCGCCGTCGAGCTCGTGGGCGGCGCCGGGGCGGCGCATGGGCGTGTTGCGCTCGACCCAGCGCCGGCCGCCGTCGTCTTCGAACATGGCCTCGGTCAGCTCGGAGGCGAAGTACCCGGGGGCGATGGCGTTGACCCGCACGCCCTTGGTGGCCCACTGGCAGGCGAGCTCGCGCGTGAGCCCGATGATCCCGGCCTTGGAGGCCACGTAAGCGGCCTGGTGGTTGGGTGCCGCCGCGACCAGACCATGCACCGAGGAGATGTTGACGATGCTGCCGCCGCCGCGCTCGACCATCAGCGCCGCCACCTGCTGGGTGAGGACGAACACCGCGGTGAGGTTCACGTCGACCACCCGACGGAACAGGGCGGGGTCCTCGTCCAGTGCGGGCAGGGGCCCGTCGCTGATGCCGGCGTTGTTGACGAGCACGTCGACGCCACCGTCTCCCGCCGCGACTGCGGCGGCGACCAGCCGCGACAGGTCGGCGTCGTCGGCCACGTCGCAGGTCACGGGCACGAAGCGCTCGAGCTCGCCGGCGAGGGCCTCGAGCCGCTCGGCCCGGCGGGCCCCGCCGACCACGGTGGCGCCCGCCGCGTGCAGCACACGGGCGAACCGCTCGCCGAGGCCGCCGGAGGCGCCGGTGACGACGGCCACCTTCCCGTCGAGCCGGAAGGGTCCGTCGATCTCGACGTCGGTGGCATCCACGGTGGCGAAGAGTAGTAATGGTCGCCATGAAGGTGCGCGTGGGGTACGGCCTGGGGGCTCGGAGCACGACCAACGACCAGGAGGGGTTCACCACCCTGGTCGACGATCTCGAGCGGCTCGGCTTCGATTCGCTGTGGGTGAGCGAGCGGGTGAGCGGCGAGGCGCCCGACCCGATCGTGGCCATGTCGTTCGCCGCCGCCCGCACCCGACGGCTGAAGTTCGGGATGAGCGTGATGGTGCTCCCCGGCCGTAACCCCGTCCTGACGGCCAAGGCGCTGGCCAGCCTCGACCGCCTGTCGAACGGCCGCCTCCTCCCCGCCTTCGGCCTCGGCGTGGCCGACCCCCGGGAGCAGCAGGCCTTCGGCGTCGAGCGATCCGAGCGGGCCGCGCTGTTCGACGAGGCCCTCCCCCTGATGCGCCGCCTGTGGGAGGAGGACGACGTCCACCACGACGGCGCCCGCTGGCAGCTCGACGGCGTGACCGTGCGGCCGAAGCCCATCGAGCAGCCGCTCGACGTGTGGCTCGGCGGCCAGGCCCCGTCGGAGCTGCGCCGGGTCGGCCGGCTCGGCGACGGCTGGCTGCCCTCGTTCTGCGACGCCGACGACGTGCGCAAGGGTCGGGCCGCGGTCGAGGAGGCCGCCGACGCCGCCGGCCGCCGGATCGACCCCGAGCACTTCGGCGCCCTCGTGGCCTACGCCCACGGCGAGGTGCCGGAGGCCCTGGGCGAGTTCATCCTGCGCCGGCGGCCCGACCTCGACGACCCCCGCAAGATCGTGCCGGCCAGCCTGCCCGAACTGCGGGCCCGCCTCGAGGAGATGATCGAGGCCGGCGCCTCCAAGTTCGTGGTGCTGCCCCTGGCCGAGCCCGCTGACTGGACGGCCGAGCTCGAGGCCGTCGCCGCCGAACTGCTCCCCCTGCACAACTGAGCCCGCCGGGCCGGCGCCTTCCGGGGCCCTTCGGGCACGCCGGTACAGTTGCGGCGCCACCGATGAGGGGGGATCTCATGACGGCGCAGGTCGAATTCACCGAGCACGAGCTGCTCGAGAGCCACCCGTACGAGGCGCCGCTGATCGCCGGCGGCGTCACCTGCCACGGCGGGTTCGACGCCGACGGCGCCTACGTGTCGCCCCGCACCCTCACGCGCACGCCGGCCATCGAGGCCTGGCAGGCCCAGCACCAGGAGCAGTTCGCCACCCCCCTGTTCCACCTGCCGCTGGACACCTGGCCGGCGCGCTACCCCAACGTCGCCCAGTCCAAGCACCTCATCGCCAGCGGCGTGCCCGAGCCGATCATCGCCGACCTCACCCGCATCGGCACCGTCGAGGGCTTCGGCGGGATGATCCGGCTGTCGGTCGTGCCGGACCTGCAACAGCGCTTCGACGAGGACGTCAAGGGCACCGCCATGGCCCACCTCGACCGCGGCCTGTACGAGGCCCACGCCCGCGACGAGGCGGGGCACGCCGACGAGGGCGGCCACAAGCAGATGTGGTTCGTCGCCCGCGACCTCGCCTTCGAGCACCCGCTCACCCAGGACGAGACCGCCTTCATGCTCGAACGCATGGGCATCACCCCGCCGGGCGGTCGCGGCAAGGCCGACCTCGCCGCGATGCGGGCCCAGGCCGAGGCCCGCCGGCTCTGGCCCCACGACGTCGACTTCGACCTCGAGCTGCTGGTCGAGCGCATGGTCCGGCTCCTGCTGATCGAGATCTCCGCCTTCCACACCTTCGCCTGGGCCGAGGAGATCCTCGACGACCAGGACCTCGTCGCCGGCGACGGTGAGGCCGCCCGCATCGTGTCCTACATCCGCCAGGACGAGACCCCGCACGTCGACTACCTGCGCACCGTGCTCTCGGAGATGCGGGACCGCACGGTGGTGGGCGCCGACGGAAAGCGCCACGCCGGCGCCGACCTCATCGGCCGCACCTGGGATCGCGCCGTGGCCCAGTCGGTCGGCCCCGGCCGCATCGAGACCCTGGAGATCGTCCGACGCGAGATCGAGCACGCCATGGCCGGCCGCCCGGACCGGGACGACCTGCTGGCCCGCTTCGACGGGCTGGGCGACGTGGTCCCCACCGAGGACGGGCGCTGGGTCGACGCCGAGGGGCGGGAGGCATGAAATTCGGACTGTTCTACGAGCACCAGCTCCCCCGACCCTGGGACGCCGACAGCGAGCACCGATTGGTCCAGGAGGCGCTCGACCAGATCGAGTACGCCGACCGGCTGGGCATCGAGTACGTCTGGGAGGTCGAGCACCACTTCCTCGAGGAGTACTCGCACTCGAGCGCGCCCGAGGTCTTCCTCGCCGCCGCCAGCCAGCGCACGAAGCAGATGCGCCTCGGCCACGGCATCATCCAGACCGCACCCGGCTACAACCACCCCGTCCGCACCGCCGAGCGGGTGGCCATGCTCGACCTCGTCTCGGGCGGCCGGGCTGAGTTCGGATCGGGCGAGTCCTCCTCCGAGGCCGAGCTCGGGGGCTTCGGCATCGACCCGGCGGTCAAGCGGGACCAGTGGCTGGAGGGCCTCCAGGTGGCCATCCGGGCCATGACCGAGGACCCCTTCACCGGCCACGAGGGCACCTTCGCCAGCATCCCGCCCCGCAACGTCGTGCCCAAGCCGATGCAGAAGCCCCACCCGCCGCTGTGGGTGGCCTGCTCCCGGCGCGACACCATCCTCCTCGCCGCCGAGAAGGGCATCGGGGCGCTGGCCTTCGCGTTCATCGACCCCGAGGAGGCCCGCCACTGGGTCGACGACTACACCGCGGTCATGGCCGAGAAGTGCGTGCCCGTGGGCAAGGCCGTCAACCACAACATCGCCTGCGTCACCCCGATGATGTGCGCCCCCACCGAGGACGAGGCCATCGCCATGGGCCTCGAGGGCGGCAACTTCTTCGGCTACTCGCTCGCCCACTACTACGTGTTCGGGGACCACGTCCCCGGCCACACCGACGTCTGGCAGGAGTTCATCGCCAAGCGCGACCAGATGGGCTACTCCCCCGAGGCCGCCATCGCTGCCAAGAAGGAGGTGCTCGGCGCCCAGGTGGCGTCCGGTGACACCAGCGGCCTGCGGGGCGCGGTGGGCACCCCGCACCAGATCCGGGAGTACCTGCGCCGCTACGAGGAGGCCGGCGTCGACCAGGTGATCTTCGTGATGCAGGCGGGCCGCAACCGCCACGAGGACATCATGTCCAGCCTCGAGCTCTTCGCCGCCGAGGTGCTGCCCGAGTTCAAGGAGCGGGACCCCGCCGCGTCGGCGGCCAAGGCCGCGCGCATCGCCCCCATCGTCGAGGCGGCGCTGGCCCGGCGGGTGGACGACACCCCGCCACTGCCCGAGGGCTACGTGATGCGGGCCATCCCCAAGGCCATGGTCGAGGCCGTGGACTCGGACGAGGGCCGCCAGTTCCTCGACCAGATGGCTGAGAAGAGCGCGGTCGGCGACGAGGACGGCCTGTCCAACCTGCTGGGCTGACCGCCGCCCTGATCCGCTGAACTCGACGCTATGCCTGTCGGATTCCGACAGCTACTGCGTCGAGAACGAATGGACTGGGCGCGAGGGGTCGGCGTGGGAAGCCGCACGGCGAGGAGCCATGCGCGCCGGCCCGACTGCCCGCGGCGTCAGCCGCAGGAGGTGAGCGTCGGCTGGTCGTCGGCGTTGGTGGTGACCTCGGCGCCGTCGCGACCTGCGGCCCACTCGTCGAGGGCGTCGGCGATCTCGGCCGTGTCGGTGTCCGTGTCGCCCTCGAACGAGACCCGCAGGCAGGCCTCGTCACCGTCGCGCCAGGCGACGTACTGGTCGCCACCCCAGCCGACCGCGGCCCGGGCCGCCTGCGGCTGGTCGACCCCACCGTCGGTGAGCAACAGGAGCAGCAGGTACTGGCCGAAGGTGCCCTGGTCGAACGACTCGCCGTCGGCGGGCGGCTCGGCCACGTCCAGCGGCTCGTCGCCGGACAGGTAGACGGACGGGTCGAGCACCTGCTCGCTCGACACCGGCGGGTTCTCGAAAGCCTGGTCCACCGCGGTCTCGCCGCCATGGCCGACGATGGCGTCGATCAGCGGCGGGCCGAACTCGTAGGGCGCACCGATCAGCGCGAGAAGGATCTGCGGGAATTCGCTGAAGTCGGTCGACCCGCCGATGGTGGCCTCTTCGTCGTCGTACTGCTGCTGTTCGTCGTCGCTGAAGGTGTCCTTGTAAGCCTCTTCGACCGTCGCGGCGTTGCCCTCGACCAGGGTCGAGAAGGCGAAGCTGGTCTCGTCGTCAGCCTCGTCGAGCTCGGGCCGGAACAGCTCGAAGTGCTGGTCGTCGAGGGCGTGGGTCAGCTCGTGGACGATGGTCGCTCTGGCGTAGGGCGTGGGCGAGCCGCCCCGAACGACCAACTCGTTGGTCTCGGGGTCGTAGAAGCCGACCACGCCGGCGCTGAGCACGCCTTTGAGCTGGTCGACCAGGTCGTCATCGCCTTCCAGGAAGCCGAGCGCCCGGAAGATGCGCTCGGTGTCGCGGATGTCGGCCTCGTCCTCGGCCTCGAAGTCGTCCAGGAGGCGCTGCTCGAACTCGTCGTCCTCGGCCAGCTCGACGTCGACGGGATCGTCGAACTCGAGCCCCCGCTGCTCCTCCACGAAGGCGCTCAGGTCGGCCACGACGGACTCGAGGTCGTCGCTGTTCGGCTGGCCCGGCGCCGTCGATGAGGTGGTGCTCGCCGGCCCGGCGCCGGCGGTGGTCGTCGTCGTCGCGCTGGAGCCCCCGGTGTCGCGGGTGGCCAGCCAGGCCACACCCATGGCGACCGCCACGAAGAGCACCGCCACCGGCACGGCCACGAGGGGCGAGACACCGCGCTTGGGCGGGACCGGCGCCGGCGGGGGCCCGGGGGCGGGCCCCGTCACGTCGCTCACCGCCCGAACGGTACCGGCTGGATCTTCGCCTCCGGAGGCGGCCCCGGGGCGGCGCCCTGCGGGCCCTCAGCCCGCGGCAGGCGTGGGCGCGACCGGTGTCCTCGGCGGCGGCGGCGTCGAGGTCGAGGTCGAGGTGGAGGTCGACGACGAGGGTGACAGGCCCAGCGCCGACTGCAGCTCGGCGAGGGCGGCCGCCATCGCGTTCAGCACCTCGGCGAGGTCGGCGATGACGTCCCGGCACGCGATGGCGCTCACGTGCACCTGGTCGAGGTAGCTCCAGGCGGTGATGTTCAGCCCGATGTTCTCCAGCACCGGGCCGACCGAGTAGATCGACTCGAGGCGGGCGCCGGCGATGTAGAGCGGCTCGCGAGGGCCGGGCACGTTGGACACGACGACGTTGATGGGCGGCCGATGGCGGTCGGCGATGCGGAACCGGGAGTACTGGCGGGCGAGATAGGCGTAGGGCCGCGGCGGGGTGAACTCCACCCAGTCCGCCAGCATGTCCACCCCCAGCAGGTTGTGGACTTCCTTGGCCGCCTTGGTCACCTCGTGCACTGCGGCGAGGCGGGCCCGCGGGTCGTCGAGGTGGGTGGGCAGGGCGGTGAACAGGTTCGAGACCTTGTTGCCACCGAGGCGGTGCACGTCCTCGGGTCGATCGGTGGACACCGGGACGCCGGCCACGAGCGGCGCTTCGGGCAGCTCGTCTCGCGCGAGGAGATAGGAGCGGAGGGCACCGGCGACGAGCGTCAACAGGACGTCGTTCACCGTGGCGCCGGCCGCCGACTTCACCGCACGCAGGTCGTCGAGCGGGAGGGTCGTGGTGGCGAACGACCGGCGGGGGGTCAGCGCGGTGGAGAACGAGACGTTTGGTGTGTCGAGCATCGGCACGGGCGGGGACACGTCCGCCCGGCGGCGCCGGCGGACCACCGCCACCAGGCTCCGCAGGGTGCGGCCCACCAGCGCCGGGACCCGGGCCAGGCCGGCGATCCCCTCGACCACGGCCGCCCAGAGGAGCGCCCAGCGAGACGGAAGCGCCTCGCCCGTCCACCCCCGGCCGCCGTCGGGGTCGATCGGCGGCTCCGGCGGATCGGGCTCGAGGTCCATGACGTTGGCCAGCAGCTCGGCCGCGGCGACACCGTCGGCGAGGGAGTGGTGCAGCTTGGCCACGAAGCCGATGCGGCCGTCGGGCATCCCCTCCAGGACGACGATCTCCCACAACGGCCGGTCCCGCGGCAGGGGGACGGAGGCGATGGCGCCGATGGCCCGGTCCATCTCCCGCCGCCCGGCCGGCGGATCGAGGACGACGCGGCGGATGTGGCGATCGATGTCGAAGTCGGGATCGTCGACCCAGACAGGGTGGTGGAGGCCGAGGGGCACCTCGACGACTCGGCGCCGGAACGGTGGCAGCAGGTGCAGGCGCTCGCCCAGCACCTCCCGGAATCGCTCGAAGGTGTAGCCGCCTGGCACGGTGGCCGGATCGATGATCGCGGCCTTGATGGTGTGCATGTGGATGGTGGGCGTCTCCATGTACAGAAAGCCCGCGTCCATGCCCGTCATGCGCTCCATCGAGACAGAGTGTGACACCGGCCCGGCGCTGCGGGTAGGGCCGTGGGGCCGGCGTCGTCTGCCGGCGCGAACACCGCGACCGCCAGCCTGGGGTGCCGGTCCACCCCGACCGTCCCCGACGCGGCACTAGCGTCGACGGCGATGAAGGAGGTGGTCCGGTGAGAGGCATCGACGAGCGGGTGGTGGTCGTGACCGGGGCGGCGTCGGGCATCGGCCGCGCCACGGTGGAGCGCCTGGTCAACGAGGGAGCGCGGGTGGTCGGTGCCGACCTCGGGGCCTCCGAACCACCGGGTGAGGCGGGCGAGCAGTACGTCGACGTGCCCACCGACGTCACCGACGAACGTGCCGTGGACGACCTGTTCCGGGCCGCGGCCACGTCGTTCGGCCGCGTGGACGGCGTGGTGAACGCGGCCGGGGTCGCCGGTGGTGGGCCGGTCCACCTGGTCGACGACGCCGAGTGGCAGCGAGTGATCGACATCAACCTGCGGGGCACGTTCCTGGTCGCCAAGTACGCCGCCGGCGCCATGCTGGGCCAGGCGCCGCGACCGGGCGGCGAGCGGGGCTCGATCGTCACCGTGTCGAGCGTCGAGGGACTCGAGGGAACGGCCGGCGGCAGCGCCTACAACGCGTCCAAGGGCGGCGTGGTGCTGCTGACCAAGAACCTGGCCATCGACTACGGCCGCCAGGGCATCCGGGCCAACGCCGTATGCCCGGGCTTCATCGACACCCCGCTCTACCAGGCAGTCCTCGGCTCGCCCGGCATGGAGGCGGTGGCCGAGGCCACCATCGAGGAGCACAAGCTGCGCCGCCTCGGTCGCGCCGACGAGGTCGCCGCGCTGTGCACCTACCTGCTGTCCGACGATGCCTCGTTCGTCAGTGGCCAGGCCATCGCCGTCGACGGCGGCTACACGGCCGGCCGCGACCACGGGGTCACCGCCCTCATGGGGCTCTGAGGCCCGGTCGCCCGGGAATGCCAGTGCACCGTCTCCCGTTGTTCCTTGCACACGCAAGTATCGAGAGGACGCAGCTGACATGAGCGCCACCCCCACCATCGAGGTCCGCCGGGCCGACACCCGTCCGCACACCCGCATCGACTGGCTCGACAGCCGACACAGCTTCAGCTTCGGTCGCCACTACGACCCCACCAACGTGGGCCACGGCCTGCTGCTCGTGTCCAACGACGACCGGGTCCGGGCCGGCACCGGGTTCAACACCCACCCGCACCAGGACATGGAGATCATCACCTGGGTGCTCTCCGGCCGCCTCGAGCACAAGGACTCCGAAGGCAACCACGGCGAGATCTACCCCGGCCTCGCCCAGCGCATGAGCGCGGGCACGGGCATCTGGCACTCCGAGATGAACCCGTCGGCCGGCGAGGACGTGCACTTCGTGCAGATGTGGGTGCTGCCCGACACCGAGCGCATCGACCCCGGCTACGAGCAGCTGGACATCAACGGCGAGCTCGACAAGGGCGGGCTCCAGCCCATCGCCTCCGGCCAGGGTCATGACGCGGCGATCTCCATCCGCCAGCGCGACGCCGTCCTCTGGGGTGGGCGCCTCCGGGCCGGCGAGGTGGTGTCGGTGCCCGAGGGTCGCCACGTCCACCTGTTCGTGGCCGAAGGCTCGACCAGCTTGGAAGGCGCCGGCGAGCTCGCCGAGGGCGACGCCGTCCGCCTCACCGGCGCCGGCTCCCCCGCCCTCACCGCCGGCCCCGTCGGCGCCGAGGTCCTCATCTGGGTCACCGCCTGACCTCACCCGACCCAGTTGCGCCCTTCTCGACGCAATAACTCTCGTTCTGAGGGAGCTATTGCGTCGGGTTCGGGGCGACGCGGGAAGATCGGGGCATGGACGACGAACGCGCCGAGCACGTCGTGGTGATGACCACCACGGACGACACCGAGGAGGCGGCGGCGCTGGCCCGTGGGCTCGTCGAGGCCCGCCTGGCGGCGTGCGTGCAGGCGATGCCCATCGCATCGACCTACCGCTGGGAGGGCGCGGTCGAGACCGCAGACGAACGCCTCCTGCTGGTCAAGACCAGGGCCGACCAGGTCCCCGTGGTGAAGGCCTTCCTCGCCGAGCGCCACTCGTACGACACCCCCGAGTGCGTCGTGGTACCAGTGATCGACGGCCTGCCCGCCTACCTCACCTGGCTCGACGACTCGGTGGGCCGCTCCAGCACGTAGACGACGGCGGGACCGGCGTCGGCGGGGTCCTCGGCCTCGAGGTCGCCCTCCCACACACGCACGAAGCCAGGGCGCTCGAGCGCCCGCCACGACCGGCGGTTGGCAGGGTCGACGTCGACGACGAGGGCACGGACCTCGGGGTAGCGCCGCCGGGTGTCGGCCGCGAAGGCTCCACGGCGGGTTCTCAGCCGAGGAACTCGGCCTCGACCCGGCCGGAGGCGATGGCGTCGAGGAGGGCCTGGTGGTCGGCGGCGTTGGTCGCCGCGTAGGCCGCCGAGAAGGCGACGATGGCCCGGTCGAAGCGGTCGCCGCCGCCGAGGTAGGCGGCCAGCTGGACCGGGTCGCCGGTGCGGGCATGGGCCCGGGCCAGGGCCCAGCCGCAGAGGGCGGCGTAGTGGCCGAGGTTGCTGGCGTCCATCTTCAGCACGTCGCTCTGGCCCTTCACGTCCCAGAGCTGGCGCACGTAGTAGGTGCGCTTGGTGGAGGGGCCGACGCACCAGCCGAGGAAGAGGTCGCTGGCCGCCTGCGTGAGGCGCTGGCCGACCACGACCCGTTCGCCGTTGCTGGCCTGGGTGGGCGGACCGGCGTACGGCTCGAGCACCGACGCCTGCGCCTCCTTCACCTGCAGGACGAGGTGGTCGCCCTCGGCGTGGTCGGGCCCCTGCAGCAGGACCACCCAGCACCGAGTGCCCACGCTGCCCACGCCGACGACCCGGCGAGCGATGTCGACCACCTCGAAGCGGTCGAACAGCACCCGCCGATCCTCGCTGAGGCTCTGGCGGTACTGCTCGATCATCGGCTCGAGGTCGTCGAGCTGGGCATCGGTGCGCTCGAGGTGGACCTGCAGCGGCGGCGACTCGACGAAAGCAAGGCGGCCGTCGACGGTGTGGGTGAGGCGGTCGATGGCCCGGCGGTGGCCCTTGCGGCGAGCCTTGGCCACGTCGCGCTGCACCTGGGCGCGATACCGCTCGGGGAAGTGGTCGAGCACCTGGCCGATGTGGATGCGGTCGTACCAGAGCTCCATCGTGGTGCGGGTGGCGGCCTCCGCCATGCGCTCTCGGTACGTGCGGACCGCCGCCGCGACGATGGCCTCGCACCGGCTGCGGCCGAAGTCACGCTGACGGCCGAGCACGAAGAGGCTGGCGCCGAGTCGCTTCACGTCCCACTCCCACGGGCCGGGCAGGGTCTCGTCGAAGTCGTTGATGTCGAAGGCGACGTTGCGCTCGGGGGTGGCGAACTTCCCGAAGTTGTTGACGTGGGCGTCGCCGCACGCCTGCACCCGGAGGCCGGTCACCGGCGTCGTGGCGAGGTCCATCGCCATGATGGCGGCGCCGCCGCGGAAGAAGGCGAAGGGCGACTCGGCCATGCGCCCGTAGCGGATGGGCGCGAGCTCGAGGGCTCGGGAGTCGCCCTGCTGCTCCAGCACGTCGATGGGGTCGCGACGGCCCTCCCACGGCGTCCAGTCGGCGTGGGCCGACCGGGGCACGTCGTGGCGCAGGGCCCGCCCGGCCTCGCGGCGCTCCTCGATGCTCATCGCCAGAGCATGGCCCACGAGGAGGTCCGCCGAGTGCCCGGGGCGGGGATCGAACCCGCACGGGGCCGGAGCCCCAGAGGGGTTTAAGCCCTCCGCGTTTGCCAGTTACGCCACCCGGGCCGGGCCGCTCACGCTAGTGCGAGCCGACGTTCAGGCGGCTTGGAGGCCGCCGCCCTCGACCGCGGTCCACATGGCGGTGCGGCACTGGTCGGCCGACGGGCCCTGGAGGCGGTTGGCCACCACCACGCCCTCGACCATGTCGGCGAGGACCGCGACCCAGGGCCGCCCCCGCAGGCGCACGGAAACGGTGGCGCCGCCGTCGGCGCGACGGCGGATCGAGCGGTCGACCCCCACCAGGCGCGGCGGACTGCGGAAGGCCGGCACGTCCAGCCCTCGCAGGCGGGCGGCGTGCCCGAGACTGCGAGCGGCGGCGGCGAACCGCAACGAGGTGGCTTCCATCCCCGTCATCATCCCCACCACCTCTGACAGGAATGCCGGCCGTACGATCCGAGCGTGCAGGACGTCGCCCTCAACCCCGCCCAGGCCGACCTGCTGGCCCAGCTCCGCAGCACCGACGAGGACGAGCGCACGTTCGACCCCGAGCTCCGCCGGGAGCTGCGGGCCGAGCTCGAGGCCCGCATCGACCCGTTCGTGGGCTCGTTGCCCAAGGTGCCGCTGTTCCTCAACAAGCACACGCTGAGCCAGGTCCACGGCTGCGAGGTGCGCTTCCTCGCCGAGGACGCGGAGCGGGGCTTCGCGTGGACGCCGGCGCTGGCTCGAGGCACGGTCGCCCACAAGGCCATCGAGCTGTCGATGAACTTGCCCGGCAGTCCGGCGCCGCTCGTGCTGGTGGACGACGCCATCGACCGCCTCCGCGACAGCGACCGAAGCCTTGGCGAGTGGCTCCAGACCTGCTCCGAAGGCGATCGCGCCGAGCTGCGAGGAGAAGCCAACGACCAGGTGGCCAAGTTCCTCGAGTGCTGGCCGCCCCTCAAGCGCACCTGGCGCCCGGTGACCGAGAGCAAGGTGAGCGCCGACCTCTGCGGTGACGCCGTGCGCCTGTCCGGCAAGGTCGACCTCTCCATCGGCGCCGCCCGGGGCAACGTGGCGGGCAAGGTGCTCATCGACCTCAAGACCGGCATGTTCTCGCCCGCCCACGTAGACGACCTGCGCTTCTACGCCCTCGTCGAGACCCTCCGCCTCGGCACGCCGCCCCGTCGGGTCGCCACCCACTACCTCGACTCCGGTCGACTCCAGCCCGAGGACGTCACCGAGGACGTGCTCTTCGCCGCCATCGACCGCACCGCCGAGGGCGTCGCCCGCCTCGTCGAGCTGCACCACGACGGCCGCGAACCCGTCGTCCGCACCGGCCCGGTCTGTCGCTGGTGTCCCGTCCTGCCCACCTGCGATCCCGGTCGGCGCCACCTCGCCGACGCCGACCGCGACTGACAGCATCATCGCCGGCCTGCCGACCTGGCGTCACCCACGCCCGCCACGCGGGCGCGGATGACGCAGGAACGCCGGACCCGGGCGTCAGCGACGCCCGCACGCCAGACCCGGACGGCGCCGCGGAACGCGATGCCCGGCAGGAACGACGCCAGAACGGGCCTGGGGGGGGCGGGTGGTGCTGGGGTCAGCCGTCCATGAGGCGGAGGCGCCGGCTGGTGGCCAGCCAGGCCACCACGGCGAGGAAGGCGGCGCCGCTCAGGGTCACGGTGATGCGGGGGCCGATGACCTCGGTCAGCCAGCCCTGGATGAGGTTGCCGAGGGGGACGGTACCGGTGAGGCCCATCAGGTACAGGGCGATGACCTTGCCCCGCATGTGCTCGTCCACGAGCAGCTGGAGGGTGGTGTTGAGCGTCGACGCCACCGCCAGGTAGCCGGCGCCGGCCACCAGCAGGGCCAGCACCCCCCACCAGTACGTGGGTGAGAGGGCGAACGCCATCAGTGAGGCGCCGTAGACCACGAGGGCGCCCGACATCAGGCGGCTGCGCAGGAGACCGCTCCCCCACCCCGCCACCACCGGCGTCCCGAGGATCGCGCCCAGACCGAGGGCGGCGCCGAGCAGTCCGTAGAGGCCCCGTCCGACGCCGTAGACGTCGTCGGCGAACACCACGAGCAGGGTGAACACCGGGCTGCCGAAGAGGCCGAGGGCGATCACCACGGTGATGCAGGTGACGATGCCGGGCTTGGTCTTCGTGTAGCGGATCGTGTTGCGGAACTCGGCGAGGATCCGAGGCTTGCCGAGCGCCCGCTCGACGATCACGGGCACCGAGATCAGCACGAGCGCGCCGAGCACGGCCACGAACGAGACGGCATTGATGAGGAACGCCCACGTCACGCCGAGGGTGGCAAGAACGATGCCTCCGAGTGCCGGCCCGAAGGCCCGGGAGGCGTTGAACTGCGCCGAGTTCAACGTGACGGCGTTGAGCAGGTCCTCGCGAGGTACGAGCTCGCTGACGAAGGCCTGCCAGCTCGGGATGTTGAGGCCGGCGACGACACCCGAGAGGGCGACGATGCCGACGATCACCACCGCGTTGCGCACGCCGGCCGCCCACACCGCCGCCTCGGCGAGGGCCAGCAGCGCCATCATCGTCTGGGTCACGAGCAGCACCGACCGCCGGGGGAAGCGGTCCGCCACCACGCCGCCGACCGGCCCCATGAGCCAGGCCGGGAAGAGTTGGGCGAAGCCCGCCACCCCGAGCCAGCCGGCCGAGCCGGTCAGCTTGAACACCACGAAGGGGACGGTGACGTTCTGGACCCAGCTGCCGGTGTTCGACAGCACGGCACCCGTCCAGAACAGGGCGAAGTTGCGGTGGCGGAAGGCGCGGGCCGCATCGCGCAGGCCGCGCTTCTCGGGGGACCGGACCGGCTGCGCCGCATCGGCGTGTGCCTCCTCGGGCGCGACGACGTGGCCGGCGTCACCGTCGTCGGGCCCTGCCTCCCCCCTCGTGATCTCCGTCACCGCCCCCTGTCTACCGGCACCGCCCCCCGTCGCGTCCTACGCTCCGCGCATGGCCCACGACCTCGTGATCAAGGGTGGCGACGTGGTGGACGGGACCGGCGCGCCGGCCCGCCGCGCCGACGTCGCCGTGGACGGCGACCGCATCACCGCGGTCGGCGAGGTGGACGCCGGCGGCGCCGGCCGGGTGATCGACGCCGAGGGGCGTCTCGTCACCCCCGGCTTCGTCGACCTGCACTCCCACCTCGACGCCCAGGTCGGCTGGGACCCGCTCATGTCCTCGTCGTGCTGGCACGGCGTGACGTCGGTGGTCATGGGCAACTGCGGCATGACCTTCGCGCCCGTGCGGCCGGGCCAGGCCGAGACCCTCGCCACGATGATGGAGTCGGTCGAGGACATCCCTGCCGCCTGCATCCTCGAGGGCCTCTCGTGGGAGTGGGAGTCCTACGGTGAGTACCTCGACACCGTCGACACGCTGCCCCTCGGCATCAACGCCGGCGGATACGTGGGCGACGTGGCCCTGCGCACGTACGTCTGCGGCGATGCCGCCTGCGAGCCGGAGTTCGCCGCCAGCGAGGAGCAGATCGCCGAGATGGCCGCGCTCGTGCGGGCGGCGATCGAGGCCGGTGCTCTCGGCTACTCGATCTCGCGCAGCCTCTTCCACCGGGTCCCCGACGGGCGCAACGTCCCGGGCACCTGGAGCCACCCCGAGGAGTTCTTCGGCATCGCCGCCCCTCTGGGCGTCCTCGGCCGGGGCGTGCTCGAGAGCGCCCCCCGCTACAACGAGGAGAACGGCTCGGGCTCGCGTGTCGAGGAGGAGCTGGCGTGGATGGCGGAGATCAGCCGCCGCACCGGCCGCCCCTTCAGCTTCAACCTCCAGCAGATCGCCTCCCTCGGCGACCACTACCGCCAGGTCATCGCCCTCAGCGAGGCCGCCAACCGCACCGGTGCCCAATTGCGCCCCCAGATCACGCCGCGCAGCGTCGGCGTGCTGTTCAGCTTCGCGGCGAACACCCTCGTCGACGACCTGCCCTCCTTCGCCCCCCTCAAGGCGCTCGACCTCGCCGGCCGCCTCGCCGCCGTGCGCGACCCCGACGTCCGGGCCCGCCTCGTCGAGGAGGGCGCGGGCAAGGCCGTCGAGCCCTTCGAGCGCATGTACCTCGTCTCGCCCGACGACGTCCGCTACGCCTACACCGAGGCCGATTCCCTCGCCGGCATCGCCCGCGCCGCCGGCACCTCCCCGGTCGCCGCCTACCTCGACGCCATGGATGCGTCCGACGGGCGCGCCATCGTCAACTGGCCGGTCATGAACCAGGACGAGGCCGCCATCGAGGAGCAGATCACGTCGCCGGTCACCATCCTCGGCCTCGCCGACGCCGGTGCCCACGCCACCCAGATCATGGACGCCAGCCAGCCGACCTACCTGCTGGCCCATTGGGCCCGTGACCGGGGCGTGGTGAGCGTGGAAGAGGCCGTGCGCCGCCTCACCTCCGACACCGCCGACTTCATCGGCTACCGGGACCGCGGCCGCGTGGTCGAGGGCGGCTTCGCCGACCTCAACGTGATCGACCTCGACGGTCTCGGCCTCGACGTTCCCGAGATCGTCCACGACTTCCCCGGCGCCGCCGCCCGCTTCGTGCAGACCGCCCACGGCATCGACCACACCATCGTCAACGGGCAGCCCTTCCTCGACCACGGCGAGCACACCGGCGCCGTCGCCGGCCGCCTCCTGCGCTCCACCGACTGACCCACCCCTGGCGCACCCGACCGGGTGACCCGTTCTGGCGCCTGATCAACTGGTCAGAGGCAGTACATCGGGCGCCAGAAGGCCAGGGGTCAGCGAGGCTCGACGGCGTCGGGGGCGGTGAGGGCCACCACCCGGTACGACAGGGCCACCGGCACGCGTCCCGTGGCCGAGATGTGCACCTGGACCCACGCCGGCCGGCCGCTGGGGTCGGGCACGAACGCCGCCGAGTACCCGAACAGGTTGAAGTGGTCGGAGACGTTGACGAGGCCCACGGTGACCGACAGCGAGCCGTCGGCGAGCTTGTCGGCCAGGTAAGGGAGGCTGTCGGGCAGGAAGAACGGCGACTCGATGCCGGCGCCCACCGTCATGGTGATGGTCCCGAGGCTGCTGCGCTTCGGTCGGCCGCCGTACCAGACCACCCCCGAGTACTCGGTCATGCGCCGAGGCACGCCGGCGGCGGTCTCCACGAGCAGGTCCACACGGGCCTGAGGCTCCACCTCGATCGTCCCGGCCATGGCCCCCGACCGTAGCGGCGACGAACGTCACCTTTCAGGGACGACCCCGGGGCCGTAACATCGGTCCGTGGCCGAACCCGAACCGGAAGCGGCAGACGCCCTGCTCTCAGAGGCACCCAGCCAGGCCCTCGTGGCCCTGCCGCGAGAGGCCGACGAGGCCGTACTCGACGACCCCCGAGAGAGCGACGTCGACGAGTGGGGTCGCTCCGAGCAGATGCGCAAGCTGGCCCGCCGCCTCTACGACCCGGTCTACAAGCACTGGTTCCGGGTCGAGTGGGAGGGCCTCGAGAACATCCCCACCGACGGCGGCGCACTGCTCGTGGCCAACCACGCCGCCGCCATCCCCTCCGACGCCCCGGTGATCATGCACGGCATCGAGACCGAACTGGGCCGGCCTGTGTACGGCCTCGCCGACGACCTCTTCAAGGGGCTGCCCGTCGTGGGCACCCTCTGGTCGCGCACCGGCGGCGTCCCCGCCCATCCCGACAACGCCTACCGGCTCCTCCGCGAGCAGAAGCAGCTCGTGCTGGTGTTCCCCGAGGGCACCAAGGGGCCGGGCAAGAACTTCAGCCAGCGCTACCAGCTGCGCCGCTTCGGCCGGGGCGGCTTCGTCGAGATCGCCATGCGAGCCGGCGTGCCCGTCGTCCCCATCGCGGTCGTGGGGGCAGAGGAGTCCATGCCCACCCTCTACAACATGAGCCGCCTGGCCAAGGGCCTCGGGCTGCCGTACTTCCCCATCACCGCGAACATGTTGGCCTTCGGCCCCGTCGGGGCGGTCACCTACTTCCCCGCCAAGTTCAAGCTCCGCGTGCTGCCGCCGGTGCACTTCGACGTCACCCCGGACCAGCCCCGCTACTCCAAGAGCCGCATCATGGACGAGTCCGAGAGCGTCCGGGACAAGATCCAGCAGGCGCTCTTCGACATGTTGCGCAAGCGCCGCTCGGTCTGGTTCGGCTGATGGGCCGGCGCATCCTCGTCACCGGCCTCGGGACCTTCTGGGGCGGTCGCGTGGCCCAGGCCCTCGAACAGGACCCGACGGTCGACATCATCGTCGGCCTCGACACCAAGCCGCCGTCGGTCGAGCTCGAGCGCACCGAGTTCGTTCGCGTCGACGAGAACTACTCGATCCTCTCCCGCATCGTGAAGGCCACCCAGGTCGACACGATCGTGCACACCTTCCTCGTGGTCAACAGCGACCAGATGCGGGCCAAGGCGATGCACGAGATCAACGTCATCGGCACCATGAACCTCTTCGCGGCGGCGTCCGCGGCGGGCAGCACCGTCCGCAACGTGGTGGTGAAGTCCTCGTCCCTCGTCTACGGGTCCGCGATCGGCGATCCGACCTGGTTCCGGGAGGACACCCCACGCACGAAGCCGCCCCACAACCGCGTCGAGCGCTCGCTCCTCGACGTCGAGGGCTACGTCCACGACTTCGCCGAGGACAACCCCCACGTGAACGTGTCGCTCCTGCGGTTCTCCAACGTGCTCGGGTCGGACAAGGTCACCCCCATCTCCCAGCTGCTCGAGCAGCCGGTGGTGCCCTACATCTTCGGCTACGACCCCCGCTTGCAGTTCGTGCACGAGACCGACGTCGTGCGCTCGATCATCTACGTGCTCGACAACGAGGTGGCGGGGATCTTCAACGTCGCCGGTGACGGGCTGCTGCCCTGGAGCGAGGTGGCCGCCATCTGCGCCAAGCGCCGCGTGCCGATGCTGCCGGTGGGCACGTCCCTCGCCACCCTTCCCCTGAAGGTGCTCGGCGGGGCCGACTTCAACCCCGAGACCATCGACCTGCTCAAGTACGGCCGCGGGATCGACAACCGACGGCTCCTCGGCACGGGATTCCGCTACCACTACACGTCCGCGGGCACCGTGGCGGCCTTCGCCGAGGCCATGCGCCTGCGCAACACCATCGGCGACCACGAGCCCGGGTACCGCTACGAGAGCGACGTCGAGCAGTTCTTCCGCCACTCCCCCGCGGTCGTCCGCGAGCACCAGTAAGGGCCCCACGATGACCTTCCTCCAGGTCGAGGTGGCCGACGGCGTGGCCGTCCTCACCCTCGATGACCCGCCTCGTCGCAACGCCCTGAACCTCACCCTCGTGGACGAGATCGTGGCGGCCCTCGACGACGTCGAGGCGCGAGATGACGTCGGGGCGGTCGTGGTCACGGGTGCGGCCCCCGCCTTCTGCGCCGGCGCCGACCTGTCCGATCTCGGCGACTCGCAGCGCGACGGCCTCAATCGGATCTACCAGGGGTTCCTGCGCTTCTCCCGGTCACCGCTGCCCACCATCGCCGCGGTGAACGGCGCCGCCGTCGGGGCCGGCATGAACCTCGCCCTGTGCTGCGACCTGCGCTTGGCCGGCGCCTCCGCCCGCTTCGACACCCGGTTCCTCCAGCTCGGCATCCACCCCGGCGGCGGGCACACCTGGATGCTGCGCCGGGCCGTCGGGGCGCAGGCCGCCGCGGCCATGGTGCTCTGCGGTGAGGTGCTCGACGCCCCGGATGCCGAGCGCATCGGCCTCGTGTGGCGCACCGTCGCCGACGACGAGCTGCTGCCCACCGCCCGGGCCATGGGCGCCAAGGCCGCCGGCGTCCCCCACGAGCTGCTGCGCCGCACCAAGGCCACCTTGGCCGACATGGCCACCATCGACCACCACGACGCTGCCGTGGCCCGCGAGCTCGAAACCCAGGTGTGGTCCATCGGCCAGCCCGAGTTCAAGGCCCGCCTCGGGCAGCTCCAGGCGAGGATCAGCTCGAAGCCCCGGCCGTAGAACGGGACCACGCCGGCGGGCTCGCCGCCGGGTCAGTCGATCCAAGCTGCCAGGAGGCCTTCTCGCTGCTCCACCCACTCCTCACGGGTGAGGGCGTAGCGGACGTGGTCCTCCCACGTGCCGTTGATCTCGAGGTAGCGAACCGCCGTCCCCTCGTCGCGGAGGCCCAGCTTGGCCACCACCCGGCGGCTCGCGGTGTTGCGGGGGATGATGGCGATCTGCATCCGGTGCAGGTGCAGGTCCTCGAAGACGAACTTCGCCAGCGCGACCACTGCTTCGGGAACGTAGCCGTGGCCGGCGTGGCGCTCGTCGATCCAGTAGCCCACGTAGGCAGACTGGAACGGACCCCGTTGCACCGCGTTGAGGTTGATCTCGCCGGCGAACTCGCCCTCGACGAAGATGCCGAAGCCATAGCCGGTCCCCAGTTGTCGCTCGCGCTCACGCGCGCTGCACCGCACGAGGAAGGCGTCGCGGTCACGGGTGGTGTCGGGTTGGCCGGGGATGCGCTGGGGCTCCCACTTGGTGAGCCAGTCGACGTTGCGCTGGCGCACCTCCCGCCATGCCGAGAAGTCGTTGGCCCGCAGGGTTCGCAGGATGATCCGCCGCCCGATGAGCGTGGTCACGTCGGCGTCCCGGGCGCGCGCCCTCCCGGCATCAGTGCGACGCACCGCGGCGCTGCCTGCGAGTCGGCTTGTCGACGGTCACGACCTGGAGCCCGCCCAGCATCGAGCTCAAGAGGTTGAAGATGATGGCGGCCACGACGTTGAACAAGGTGCCCATCACGACGAGGATGAGCGCCACGCCCCACAGGCCCGAAAGCATCTGGCTGGGGAGGAACTCGAAGTCCCGATAGCCGGTGTCCTCCACGAAGCTCTCGAACGCATCGACGGACCCGGTGCCGACGAGGAAGGCCCAGAGCAGGACGAGCAGGCCGACCCCCGTGGCGACGGCGGCGAGGTAGAACGGCAGCGACACCTTTGCGACCGACCACACGTTGACGCTGTAGACGACGGAGCGATGCTGCGCCGGAGACCGTTCCTGGTGGCTCATCGGAATCACAATAAGCTGAGCACGAGCCCGTCGAGGATGTCCGCCTCAGAGACGTGGCACTCGTCGAAGCCGAAGCGGCGCATGATGGCCACCAGCACGCAGCAACCGCCGACGATCACGTCGGCCCGCTGCGCCTCCATGCCGGGGTTCTCCTTGCGCTGCTCGATGGTCTCGGTGGCCAGGGTGCGAAACACGTCTTCGGCCGCGGCCCGGGTCAGCACGAAGTGGTGGATCATCTCTGGGTCGTACTCGGGGAGGCCCTGTTCGACGGCGGCCACGGTGGTGACGGTGCCGGCGAGACCCACGAAGCGGCGGACGTCGCGAACCTGCGGGATCTCACGCTCGAGATCGTCGAGGTGGGCGTCCACCACGGAGAGGGCGGCACTCAGCTCGGCGGCCTGCGGCGGGTCGTGGTGGAGGAACTTCTCGGTGAGGCGGACGCAGCCCATGTCGAGCGACAGGACACCCTCCACCGCGGTGGTGCCCACGACGAACTCGGTCGAGCCGCCGCCGATGTCGGCCACCAGGAAGGGCCCGTCGGCGGGGTCGAGGTCAGCGGTCGCTCCTCGGAACGACAGCTCGCCCTCCTCGTGGCCGGCCAGCAACTCGGGGCGGGTGCCGACGATGGCCTGGGCGACGTCGAAGAACTCGTCGCGGTTGGCGGCGTCGCGCGCCGCCGAGGTGGCGGTGATGCGGACGCGCTCGACGCCGTGGCGATCCATCACCGCCCGGTAGCGGCGCAGGGTGTCGATGGTGCGCTCGATGGCGGCGGGGTCGAGGGCGCCGGTGGCGTCCACCCCCTGGCCCAGCCGGGTGATCTCCATGAGACGCTCGATCGGGCGCCCCTCGTCGTCGGCCACGAGCAGACGGGTGGAGTTCGTGCCGCAATCGATCGCCGCGTTCATCCTTGCCCCTGCTTCGTCGGAGCGCCTCCGCCATCCGGTTCGCGATCGGGCGGCGCCGCGTCGAGGTGGTCCGCCACCCAGCGGCCGACGGGGTCGTCGCCGCCGGCCAGGTGCCAGGCGTAGTGGGCGTGCAGGCACTTGACCCCTTGGCGGGTGCCCCCGACGCCGCCGTAGGGGCGCGGGCCCTCGTGATCCGCCGGCAGGGCGGCATCGCGCTCGGCGGCGTAGCGCGCGTGCGCCTCGGCGAGGGCCGTCGGGTCGACCTCGCGCTCCGCCCGGCGCACTCCGCCGTCGGCCTCGAGCCGTCCGACCAGGGTGCGCGGGCGGGCACCGACCAGCCAGTACCGGGTGGGCATCGGCGTGCCATCGTCGAGCAGGGGTGCGTTGCGGATCACCAGCGAGCCACCGTCTTCGTCCACCACGACGACCTCGTAGGCGCCCTGCGGCTCCCGTCCGAGCAGGTCGGCCACGGTGGGGGCCCCGTGCTCGTCGGTCAGCTCCATCGCTCGAGGTCCTCCAGCGTGTCGATGTCTCCGGGATCGCCCGGGCACGGTACCTCCACCACCAGGTCGGGGCGGTCCCGGAACAGGGCCCTCGCCCCTTCGTCGCCGCTGGTGGGCAGCAGGGGCCAGACCGAGCGGTGGAGGCGCACCGGGGGGCGGCGCTCGCCTGCGAAGGCCGCCGTCACCACGAGCCCCTCGGCCGGGGCCCCGGCGACCAGGCGCCAGGCCTCCGGCGGGACCAGCGGCTGGTCGGCGAGGCCGACGACCACGGCGTCGTGGCCGGCGGCGTCGGCGGCGGCGATGCCAGCGGCCAACGAGGTGGCCTGGCCCTCGGCCGCCCTCGGGTTCGCCACCGCGCGGGCCCGCGGCGGCAACAGGTCGGCGAGGCCGTCCTGTCCCACCACCACCAGTAGTTCGTCGAGGCCGGCGTCGGCCGCCGCGCCGAAGGCCCATTGGGCCAGCGGACGGCCCCGGAAGGGCGCCCGCAGCTTGCCGGGGAGACGGCGACCCAGCCCCGCCGCCAGGACGACGGCAGCGGTGGTCAACGGCCGCCGGTGAAGGGCTTGGTGCGCACCGTGACGCCGCCGAGCACGGCGCGGGTCTCCACCCGCACGACCGGCATGCCCGGCCGCACGGGCCCCTTCTTGACCCGGTAGTCACGGCTGCCGAAGACCGCGAAGCCGCCGAGGTCCACGTGCACGCCCTCGGGGACCAGGATCTCGATCCCACCGACGATGGCCCACGCCCGGATCACCAGGTCGTGGTCGACCACCGCGTCGCACAGGTCGATCTGGGCGCTGCCGAACACCGCCACGGCGTCGAAGGACTGCGCCGGCCGCCAACGCCCGCACTGGCGCGCCCCGCTGAACACGCCGATGGCACTCGTCCGCTCGATCAGCGGCGGCGCCGCGGCCAGGGCGGGGAGGTCGGCGGTGGGCCGGGTCAGCTCGGCCCAGGTGCGGGCGGCGTAGACCTCGCCGACGCGCTCGGCGAACTCGTCCAGGGTCAGGCGCCCGTCGGAGGTGCACTGGCGGAGGCGCTCGATCTCCTGCTGGCGTTCGACGTCTCCGATCAGCTCGTCGGGCGCAGGCATGCGCCAAGGGTACGGTCTCCCACATGGATCTGGGACTGCGCGGCCGGGTCGCCGCGGTCGCCGCGGCGTCGACGGGGCTCGGCCTCGCCACCGCCCGCGCGCTGGCCGCCGAGGGCGTCCGGGTGGCCATCTGCGGCCGCCACGCCGATCGCCTCGAGGCCGCCGCGGCCAGCATCGACGGGGAGGTCGTGACCGTCGTCGCCGACGTGAGCGACCCCGACGACGCCGCCCGCTTCCTCGCGGAGACCGCCGAGGCGCTCGGCCCCGTGGACATCCTCGTGGCCAACGCCGGCGGCCCCCCCGGCGGCACCTTCGCCTCCACCGAGCTCGCCGGCTACGAGGAGGCCCTGCGCCTCAACCTGCTCTCCACGATCGCCCTGTGCCAGGCCGCGGTCCCGGGCATGCAAGAGCGAGGGTGGGGTCGAGTCGTGGCCATCACCTCGGTGGGTGCTCGTCAGCCCATCGGCCGCCTCATCGCCTCGAGCACCGCCCGTGCCGGCGTCACCGCGTTCCTCAAGGTGCTGGCCACGGAGGTCGCCGGCGACGGCGTCACCGTCAACTCCGTGCAGCCGGGCATGCACGCCACCGATCGACTCTCCCACCTGGGCACCGCGCTCGATGACCTCGCCCGCCAGATCCCGGTCGGCTTCGTCGGTGACCCCGCGGACTTCGGCGCGATCGTCACGTTCCTCTGCTCCGAGCAAGCCAAGTTCATCACCGGCTCGGCCCTCCCGATCGAGGGTGGCACCGTAGGAGGTCTCCAATGATCCGACACGTCGTGCTGCTGCGGTGGACCGCCGAGTCCGGCGCAGACCAGCACCAGGCCGTGGTCGAAGCCCTCACCGAACTCCCGGTGGCGATACCCGAGATCGTCCGGTATCGCCTGGGCCGCGACCTCGGCTTGGCGGAGGGCAACGCCAGCCTCTCGGTGATCGCCGACTTCGCCACCGTGGCCGACTACGAGAGGTACCGTGACCACCCCGAGCACCAACGGGTCATCGCGGAGCTCATCAAGCCCATCCTGGCGGGACGATCCGCCCTCCAGTACGAGTACGACCCCGCCGACGACGTCTGAGGCACCGCCTCACCGGCCCTCCGGTCATGGGGCTAGCGCGAGGCGGTCTCGTCGAGGGCCCGACGTACGAGGACTCGGGCCAAGTGCTCGCGGAACTCGGGGCTGGCGTTGAGGTCGCCCGGCGCCTCGGTGCCCTCGGCCGCCAGCGCCGCCGCCTCCGCCGTGTCGGCACCTCCGTCGAGGGCGCCCTCGACCGCGATGGCCTGGAGGGGGGTGGCCCCCATGTTCACGAGCGCGACTCCCGCGCGGCGGCCGCCCCCGGGCTCGCCCGCCTGGGCGGCCACGCCGACGATGGCCCAGTCGCAGGCCCGCTGGGTGAACTTCTGGAACGACCAACCGAGGCCCGCCAGACGCGGCACCCGCACCTCGGTCAGCACCTCGTCCTCGCCGACCGCGGTCTCGAGGAAGCCGGTGAAGAGGTCGGACGCGGCGACGCTGCGCTCGCCGGTCGGCCCGGTCACGATGACGCGGGCCTTGAGGGCCAGGAGGACCGCGGGCAGGTCGGACGCGGGGTCGCCGTGGACCAACGAACCGCCGATGGTCCCCCGATGGCGCACCTGCGGGTCGCCCACCTGGCCCGCGGCATGGGCCAGCAGCGGCACCTCGCGGGCGAGCAACTCGCTCGTGTTGACCGCATGGTGGCGAGTGAGGGCGCCGATGGCGATCTCGTCCCCCTCCTCTCGGATGTAGGTGAGGTCGCTGAGCCCGGCGATGTCGATGAGCACCGCCGGCGTGGCCAGGCGCAGCTTCATCAACGGCAGGAGCGAGTGACCGCCGGCGATCAGCTTGGCCTCGTCGCCGTGCTCGGCCAGCAGGCCCAGGGCCTCGTCGACCGTTGCGGCCCGCTCGTAGTCGAAGGCGACGGGGATCACGAGGCCACCTCCGGGCCGACCGTGGGCGCCGCGGTGGCGCCGGGGCGGACGGTGTCCAGGATGGCGACGGACTGACCCGAGGCCGAGAGCACCGCCTTCACGATGTTGTGGTAGCCGGTGCAGCGACAGAGGTTGCCTTCGAGACCCTCGCGCACCTCCCGCTCGGAGGGACGTGGGTTCTCGGCCAGCAGGGAGACGGCGGCCAGGACCATGCCCGGGGTGCAGTAGCCGCACTGGAGGCCGTGCTGCTCCCGGAAGGCGACCTGCATGGGGTGCAGGTCGTCGCCGTCGGCCAGTCCCTCGATGGTGGTGACGTCGGCACCTTCCGCCTGGACGGCCAGCACCGTGCACGACTTCACCGACTCGCCGTCGACGAGCACGGTGCAGGCGCCGCACGATGACGTGTCGCACCCGATGTTGGTGCCGGTCAGGCCGAGCACCTCGCGGAGGTACTGCACCAGCAGCAGCCGGGGCTCGACGTCGTGGTCCTGGGCCACGCCGTTCACGCTCATCGTCACCTGCATGGGCAGATCCTGCCAGGTCGGCGGACGGTCAGCGCACCAATCGGCGGAAGCCGGTGAGCGTCCAGACGGAGAAGACGGCGAGCCCGACGGCGATGGCCACCAGGCCCGGCCACACCGCCGACCACGTGACCGGTCCGAGGAACCCCGCACGGCCCATGTCGATCACGTACGTCAGCGGGTTCACGCGTGCCACGTGCGGCAGCCAACCCTCCATGAGCTCGATGGGGGCCTGGCCGATCGAGAGGAACATGGTCACGAAGATGCCGACCTGGATGAGCGCACCCGACCGTTGGGTGCGGAGCCGGAAGACCACGCCGAGGCCCCAGAGGGCGGCCACCAGGGCGAAGCCCTCGGCTGCGACCACGAGGGTGACCATCCCCACCAACCCGTCGGTGAGGCGGGCGCCCGCCGCGAATCCCACGATCGAGACCGTCACGACGGGAAGCAGCACGCGGACCACCGCGGCCATGAGCGGGCCGATCACGAGCGAGAGCCGGTGGGTCGGCGCCATGAGCAGCCGGTCGTAGAAGCCGTTCTCGAGGTCTCGGCCGATGCCGAAGCACACACCCATGCCGGCGAAGGCGGCGCCCTGCATGATCGCCCACGGCATGAACCAGTTGATGGCGTTGTCGGTCGGGAAGCCCGGGATGTCGGTGAGCGCGCCGAACGCGCCGCTGAACGCGACGATGAAGAACAGGGGCATGGCGATGGTCGGCACGACCGCTGATGGGGTCCGGGCGATGTTCACCAGGCTCCGCCGGGCCAGCTCCTGTGCCACACCGAGGACACTTCCGCCTGGCGCGAGGCTGTCTGCACCCGGCGCGCCGTGAACGGCCGCCAGGCTCATCGGGCCCGCTCCAGTCGCCTTTGCATCTGGCGCACGGCGAGACCGATGGTGAACACCGCCAACACCGCCGGCACCGCCAGCGCGACGAGCGCGGCGTCCCACGAGAACCCGTAGATCACGAGCTCGCGGGCCCCGTCGATCATCCAGGACAGGGGGTTGTGCTCCGCTACCTGCTGGTACCACCCGCTCATGAGCGCCGTCGGGAAGAACGCCGAGCTCATGAACAGCAGGATGAACACGAGCGGGAACGTCGAGTCGACCGACTCCTGCTTGCCCGTGCGGACCCCGATCGCCGCCGTGATGCCGCCGATCATGAGGGTGACGAGCACGGCCATCCCCGCCAGCACGACCACCGCGGCGGGCCCTCCCTCGACCCGGGCACCGAAGAGCGCGAAGACCACCACGAAGAAGACCGCCTGGCACACCGCGAGCGCGGCGCCTCCCACCAGGCGGCCGACGAGGATGGCAGAGCGGGCCACCGGGGAAGCGAGCAGGCGCTCGAAGAACCCGTTCTCGATGTCGAGCGCGAGCGCCGACCCACCGGACACCGCGCCGAACATCACGCCTTGCACGATGGTGGCGGGCAGGAGGAACTGCAGCACCGAGTCAACCGGCGGGAACCCCGGCAGGGCAACCGCCCGCGCCATGGCCGAGTTGTTCACCCCCGCGATCAGCAGGGGGAAGATCAGCGAGGGCAGCCAGGTCTCGGGCTGTCGGGCGATCCCACGGGCCGATCGGGCGCCGAGGGCGCGTGCCTGCGCGAAGGGGCGGATGCGACGGTCGGTCGCGTCGAGGGCGGGTGTTGGGACGACGATGCCCGCCACGGTCAGGGCTCGTCGCCGAAGCGCTGGTCCCGGTCCTCGGCGCCCTCCAGGCGACGGCCGGTGGCCTCGGCGAACACGTCGTCCAGGCTGGGAGCGTTGAGCTCCATGTGTTCGATGATCACCGAGGCGTCGTCGAGCGCGCGCACGACGGCGGTCATCGCCGACGCCCCGCCCTCGAGGCCGAGCGCGATGACGCCCACCCGGTCAGGGCGCTCGGGGCCGAAGGGGACCAAGGTGGCACGTGCCACCGCTTCCTGGTCGTCGGGAACCTCCAGGCGCAGGGTCGGGGCCCCGACCGCCGCCTTGAGCTCGCTCGGCGCTCCTTCGCGGACGATGCGGCCGTCGTCGATGATGGCGATGCGAGCCGCGAGCTGATCGGCTTCCTCCAGGTATTGGGTGGTCAAGAACACCGTGGTGCCGTGCTCCTGGTTCAGCTTGCGCAGCTCCTCCCACAGGTTGAGCCGGCTCGTGGGGTCGAGGCCGGTGGTCGGCTCGTCGAGGAAGAGCACCTCGGGCTCGTGCAAGAGCGACAGCGCGAGGTCGAGGCGGCGGCGCATGCCGCCCGAGTACTTGCCCACCCGCCGGCCGGCGGCGGCGGTGAGGCCGACCCGGTCGAGCAGTTCGGCCGAGCGGGCCTCGGCCCGGCCCCGCGGCAAGCCGTAGAGCACCGCTTGCAGGCGCAGCAGCTCCCGGCCCGTCATGAGAGGGTCGATGGCGGCGTCCTGCAGGGCCACGCCGATGGCGCGGCGCACCTGCGCCGCCTCGGTGACCACGTCGAAGCCCGCCACGCGGGCCGTGCCCGCCGACGGCACCAGGAGGGTCGTGAGCATGCGCACCGTGGTGGACTTGCCCGCGCCGTTCGGGCCGAGGAACGCGAAGACCTCACCTGCTTCGACGCGGAGGTCGACCCCGGCGACGGCCTCGATCTCGCCGAAGCGCCGGACGAGGCCGACAGCCTCCACGGGAACGGTCAATGTGATGGGCTCCCGGGTCGGATCAGCGCGAGGCGGCGAACAGGCGCGAGTACGGCCACCCCGAAGGCACCGCCACGGCCGGCGGGGCGGCGGGCAGCAAGGTGACGACCTCTTCGCCCGGCCGGGTCATGTGGTACTCCTCGCGAGCACGCCGTTCGATCTCGGCGTCGGTCTGCAGCCCGCCGATCTGGTCTTCGAGATCGGCGATCTCCGAATCGAGTGCGTCGAGATCGGACTCGGCTCGGGCCGTGGCCGACTGCTGGCGGAAGTAGGTGCGAGCAGGGAAAGCGCCGAGGAAGGCGATGCCGGCGACCACGACGGCCACCACCCCCATCCAGAACAGCCGCCGCCGGCGCCGGGTGCGATCGACGGTGGCGGGCGTGTCGTCGACGGGGTTGCGGCCCCCCTTGCCCTGCGCCTGGCGGCGCACCGCCGCCGCTTCCTCCCGGGCGCGTCGCTCCTTGCGCGGCGCCATCAGCCCCCGCCCCTGGCCAGAGCGTCGGCACCCCAGAAGGCCGCCGCCTCGCCGAGGTCCTCTTCGATGCGCAGCAGCTGGTTGTACTTCGCCACCCGGTCGCTTCGGGCGGGCGCTCCCGTCTTGATCTGGCCGCAATTCGTGGCGACCGCAAGGTCCGCGATGGTGGTGTCCTCGGTCTCGCCCGAACGATGCGACATGACCGCGGTGTAGGCGTTGCGGTTGGCGAGGGCCACGGCCTCGAGGGTCTCGGTGAGCGAGCCGATCTGGTTGACCTTGATGAGTATCGAGTTGGCCACGCCGGCGTCGATGCCACGCTGGAGCCGCTCGGTGTTGGTGACGAAGAGGTCGTCGCCCACGAGCTGCACCCGGTCGCCGACGGCCTGGGTGAGGGCAGACCAGCCGTCCCAGTCCTCCTCGGCCATGCCGTCCTCGATGGAAACGATCGGGTAGCGGCTCACCCAGTCGGCCCAGAACTCGGCCATCTCGCCGCCGGAGAGGGTGCGACCCTCCCCCGAGAGGACGTACGAGCCGTCCTGGAAGAACTCGGACGATGCGGGGTCGAGGGCGATCGCGATCTGGTCGCCCGGGAGGTAGCCCGCCTGTTCGATGGCGGCGATCAAGACCTGGACCGCCTCCTCGTTGGAGGCGAGGTTCGGGGCGAAGCCGCCCTCGTCGCCGACCGCGGTGGACAAGCCACGCTCGTGAAGCACCTTCTTCAGCACGTGGTAGGTCTCGGTGCCCCAGCGCAGGGCCTCGGTGAAGGAGGCGGCGCCGACGGGCATGAGCATGAACTCCTGGAGGTCCACGTTGTTGTCGGCATGGGCGCCCCCGTTGAGCACGTTCATCATCGGCACGGGCAAGACGTGGGCGTTGGCGCCACCGACGGAGCGGTAGAGGGGCAGCTCGAGCTCGTCGGCGGCGGCCTTGGCCGCGGCGAGAGACACCCCGAGGATGGCGTTGGCGCCGAAGTTCCCCTTGTTGGGGGTGCCGTCACCGTCGATCATCCGGCGGTCGAGCTCACGCTGATCGAGGCCCTCGAGGCCGACGACCAGCTCGCGGATGGGCCCGTTGACGTTGGCCACAGCCGTGCTGACGCCCTTTCCGCCGTAGCGGTCGCCGCCATCGCGCAGCTCGACGGCTTCGAACTGCCCGGTCGAGGCCCCGGAGGGCACGATGGCACGGCCCCGGGCCCCGGATGCGAGGAGGACCTCCACCTCGACCGTCGGGTTCCCACGCGAATCCAGGACCTCACGGCCCACGACCTGTTCGATGGCGCTCACGTTCCGTGAGCCTAGTGGGGCTGGTGTTGCTCTTGATGCCACTGAGGGCAACGGTGGGTCAGCTGGCGAACTTCCCGGCCGTCATGCGCTCGGCCTCCATGAGCTCGAGCTCGTGCGCCCCGGAGACCACGATGCGGGGGTCGGGGACGAAGTCGACCTCGGTCGAGCGCTCGGCGTACGGGGCCGCGTTGAGGATCACCCGCATCGCGTTGAGGCGGGCGAGGTGCTTGTTCTCCGAGCGGATGATGGTCCATGGCGCGTCGGCGGTGGAGGTGCGCTTCAGCATCTTGTACTTGGCGTCGGTGAAGTCGTCCCAGTGCTCCTGGGCCTGGACGTCGATCTCACTCAGCTTCCACTGGCGCAGGGGGTCGTCCCTCCGGCGGTCGAAGCGCCGTGCCTGCTCGTCCTTGTCGACGCTGAAGTACAACTTCACGAGGATGGTTCCCTGGCGGACCAGGTCCTTCTCGAAGCCGACCACGCCCCGCATGAAGTTCTTGTACTCGTCGTCGGTGCAGAACCCGAAGACGGGCTCGACCATGGCCCGGTTGTACCAACTGCGGTCGAACAGGACCATCTCGCCGCCGGTGGGGAACTGGGCGACGTAGCGCTGGAAGTACCACTGGGTGCGCTGCTCTTCGGTCGGCTTGCCGAGGGCGACCACCCGGTAGTGCTTTTCGTTCATGTAGCGGGTGACCCGGCGGATGGTGCCGCCCTTGCCCGCGGCGTCGCGGCCCTCGAAGAGCACGATCATGCGCTGGTGGCTGGCCTCGAGGTGGCGCTGCAGCTTGAGGAGCTCGACCTGGAACGGCTTCAGCTGCTCCTCCTGGCGGCGGCGCCGGACGGCGCCCTTCTCCTCCTTGAGGAGACGGTCGAGCTGCAACTGCTCGGTCTCGTAACGCTCGACCAGGATCGACAGGGGCAGCTGCTCGCCGGCGACGGCGACGAGAGGCTCGGCGCCGGCGGGCGCGGTCGCGCCCGTAGCGCCATCCTCAGCGGTGACGTCGTCGTCGTCGGGCGGGACGCCGTCGGCGCCGGTGCCGTTGGTGGTGTCGAGGGACATGGGGTTCCTTTCCGCCCAGCGGGTGCAAGCGAGGCTACTGGTCGGGCGTGGTGACGAGGACGGGCACGTCGACCACCGGGGGGACACCCCACCCTGGCTCGTAGGCGAAGGCGTCGCGCGCCGAGCGGGCGCCGGCGGTGTCGTCGACGAGCTCCAGGCAGTCGAGGTCGACGTAGGCCGGGTGGGTCCGGCCGCAGGCACGGGCCAGGCGCAGCACCTCGTGGCGCAGGGCTCGCAGGTAGTTGGCACACCGCACCGACTTCAGGTCGGGGTCGAGGCCCCGCTCCAGCCACGGGGTCTGCGTGGCCACGCCGGCGGGGCACCGACCGGTGTGGCAGCGCTGGGCCTGGATGCAGCCGATCGAGAGCATGGCCTCGCGCCCGACGTTGATGAGGTCGCACCCGAGTGCCATCGCCATCAGCGCGGTGGCAGGCAGCCCGAGCTTGCCCGCACCGATGAACACCACGTCGTCAGCCAGCCCGGCCTGCGCGAAGGCGCGGTACACCCGGGGGAAGCCGACGCGGAACGGGAGCGAGACGTGGTCGGCGAACACGAGGGGGGCGGCACCCGAGCCTCCCTCGCCGCCGTCGATGGTGACGAAGTCGGGGCCCTCGCCCCGTTCGACCATCCGGGACGCGAGCTCGTCCCAGAAGGCCTGCTCCCCCACCGCCGACTTGATGCCGACGGGGAGACCGGTGGCGCCGGCGATGCGCTCGACGAAGTCGATGAGGCCGTCCACGTCGGAGAACTCGCGGTGGTAGGGCGGGCTGATGCAGTCCTCACCCACGGGGACGCCCCGCATGGCGGCGATCTCCTCGGTGACCTTCTCCCCTGGCACCACGCCGCCGAGACCCGCCTTGGCCCCCTGCGACAGCTTCACCTCGATGGCCCGGATGGGTGAGCGCTCCACCTGTGCGACGAGGCGGTCGAGGTCGAACTCCCCGCGCTCGTCACGGCAGCCGAAGTAGCCGGTGCCGATCTGCCAGATGAGCTCGCCGCCGTGCTCGTGGTGAAGTGACACGCCACCCTCGCCGGTGTTGTGCAGGCAGCCGGCCAACGCCGCGCCCCGGTTGAGAGCCTCGATGGCCGCGCCGCTCAGCGACCCGAAGCTCATGGCCGAGATGTTCACGATCGAGCGGGGGCGGAAGGCGTGGGCGCGTGAGTGGCCTGCGCCGAGCACCTTCGCGCAGGCCACCTCGACGTCGTGGGGCGCCGGGGGTACGTGGGCCGGGAAGGCGGCGTGCTTGACGATCAGGTAGTCCGGCGTGGTCTCGAGGTCGTTGTCGGTCCCGAACCCGGTGAGGCTGTTCTCCTCCTTGGAGGTTGTGTAGACCCAGCGGCGCTGGTCCCGGGTGAAGGGCCGCTCCTGGTCGTTGTCGGTGACGATGTACTGGCGCAGCTCCGGGCCGACCGCCTCCAGCACGAAGCGCAGATGGCCGACGACCGGGAAGTTGCGCAGGATCGCATGACGGCGCTGCAACACGTCGTAGGCAGCGAGGCCACCCACGCCGGCGGCGGCACCCAGGGCGACGAAACGGCGGGCGCGCGTGCTCACGGATCGACCCTACGGCGGGTCCTGCGCGGCGGGCAGGGCCGAACGGCCCGTCTGCGACGCCCGTTGGTCACCGGCCCCGGGCGGGCGTGTGACACTGCGGGCCATGGCTGACACAGGGCAGGATCCCGGGATGGCGGACGATCCGTACGACGTCGTGGTCATCGGGGCGGGGTACGGCGGCGCCACCGCGGCCGCGCTCCTCGCCCATGCCGGGCGGCGGGTGGCCCTGGTGGAGAAGACGCCCCGCGCCGGCGGGAAGACCCAGACGCTCGACCGCAAGGGCTATCGCTACGAGATGTTCGGGGCGGTGGGCATCCCCGCGGTCGACTCGCGCTTCCACGAGCTCGTCGACGTGCTGGGACTGGACGACGTCGAGCTCCTCATCCCCGAGGGCGAGCAGGCGGCCGTGCGCTACCGGGCCCCGGACGGCGAGTGGCGCCTGCTGCGCAGCGAGCTGCGCCAGAGCGGCTCCGAGGCCGAGCTGGCCGAGTTGCAGCGCGTCTTCGGGGCCACCGACGACGACGTCGCCGCGCTCGGCACCTTCTACCTCACCATGCTCGGGCTCACCGACGAGGAGGTCGCCGCCCTCGACGAGACGACCATGGCCGACTACATGGCGCCCTTCGGGCTCGCCCCGGGGCTGGCCTCGCAGATCTTCGCCACCCTCAACATGTTGTTCGTGGTCGCGGTCGACCGTCTCGCCGCCTCCGAGGCCGTCCTCGTGCTGCGCAACATGGTCCTGGGTGGCGCCGGCCGCTTCCACAAGGGCGGCTACGGGCGGGTGGCCGAGGCCTGCGCCGACCTCGTGGTCGAGCGCGGCGGCCGCTACCTGACGAGCACCCGCGTCCGCCACATCGTCACCGAAGGCGGCCGGGCCGCCGGCGTCGAGACCGACGAGGGCATCCTCCGGGCCCGGGCGGTGGTCTCCAACGCCGGCATCCAGCCGACCGTCCTCGGCCTGGCCGGCGCCGACCACTTTCCCGCCGGCTACGTCGAGCGGGTGCGCGGGCTCGAGCCGAGCTGGTCGATCGCCGGCATCCGCTACGTGTTCGACACCCGGGTGTTCGACGCCGCCCTCATCCCCGTGTTCTCCGACCAGAGCTGGCTCGACCAGGCCCGCTTCGACGCGATGTGTGCCGGCGAGTGGCCCGACGTGCCCCTCATCGCCATCGACGTCGCCTCCGAGTTCGACCCCTCGCTGGTGGCCGAGCCCGGGCACCAGGTCGCCAACATCCAGGTGTTCGTGCCGCCCGACCCGGGCGACGGCCGGGGCACCGGGGTCACCGCGGAGGCGGTGCGGCGGGCGCAGGCGGTGCTCGACGAGCTCTACCCGGACCTGCGGGCGCACACCCTGCGCACCGAGCCCTACGGGCCCCGCCAGATCTCCCGCATGACCCGGGACTCGGCCGTCCCCGGCGCCGGCGGCGAGGCCGTCGGCCTGGCCCAGGTGGTCGGCCAGGTCGGACGCTCGAAGCCCGACGCCCGCACGCCCCTCCCCGGCCTCTACCTCGTCGGCTGCGACGCCGGGGGCCGAGGCTCGGGCACCCACCAGGCCGTCGACTCCGGCTTCAACGTCGCGGCCATGGTCGACGCCGACCTCCCCTGACCAACCTCCCACCTCCGACCTCCCACCTCGAGATCCGTTGGAGGAAGCAGCCCCCGCAGAGCGGGGGTATTTCCTCCAACGGACTTGGAGCGGTGAGCGCCGTCACGGCAAGCGAATCCAGACGCCAGACCGGCGATGGTCAGCGGTGGGCGGCGAGGCGCAGCGCCGCCAGGACGGCGTTGCGGAGGTCGCGGGGGTCGATGACCTCGTCGATGCCCATCGACGACGCCATGCGCCACACGCCGGCGGCCTGCGCCGCCTCCACCCGGGCCTGCTCGTCGGCGTCGAGGCCGGCGCTGGCCCCGCCAGGGCCGGCGGGCATCGAGCTCATGGTGACGTTGGGGAAGGCGAAGGTCGTGGTCTGGTGGTCGAAGGGGTTGTGGCCCATGACCGTGGACCCGAAGCCGAAGGCCTTGCGCAGGGTCACGTGCACCTTCGGGCCGGTGAGGGCACGCTCGGCCTGGAACATGCGCCCCGCCCACTTGAGGATGCCGTCCTGCTCGGCCTTGGTGCCCGCCAGCACCCCCGGGTTGTCGGCCAGGAAGACGACGGGCAGGCCGAAGGCACCGACCGAGGTGAGGAACTCGGCGCCCTTGATGGCGGCGTCGCGATCGATGGTGCCCGCCCGCACCGACGGGTCGTTGGCCACCAGGGCCACCGAGCGGCCCCCGATCCGGGCGAGAGCGCACACCAGTGAGCGGCCGTAGCCAGGCTGCACCTCGAGGAGGCTCCCCTCGTCGGCGAGGCGCTCGAGCACGTCGAGCATCCGGTAGGGCCGGCGATCGCTGACGGGCACCACCTCGAGCAGGTCGTCGAGGCGGCGGGGGCCCGTGTCGGCACCATCGTCGCCCACGGTCACGGGCACGGCGCCGCCGGCGTGGGCGGGCAGGTAGGAGAGGTAGCGCCGGGCGAGGGCGAGCGCCTCGGCGTCAGTTGGCGCGACCCGGTGGACCGTTCCCGCGGCCTCGCACACCGCCGGGCCGCCCAGTTCCTCCTTGGTGACGTCCTCGCCGACGGCGGCCTTCACGAGCGGAGGCCCGCCCGTGAAGAGCGCGCCCTGCTCGGTCATCACCACGAAGTCGCTCAGCGGCGCCGCCAGCGCGCCGTGACCTGCCGACGCACCGAGCACGAGGCAGACCATCGGCACCCGCCCTGACAGGTCGGCGAGGGCCAGCAGGTCACCCGGGGTGCGGGCCGGCGCCTCGCCGGCGGTGAGGCGGTGGCCGGCACCGTCGAGGAGGAACACGAGCGGCACCCGCTCCTGCCCCGCCAGCTGCACGACCCGGTAGCGCTTGGCCGCCGAGTCCCTGCCGATGGATCCGCCCTGCACGGTGAAGTCCTCGGCCGCGGCGAGAACCACCCGGCCGTCCACGTCACCGAAGCCCGCCACCAGCCCGTCGCCCGGCACGTCCGGCCCGCCGACGAGGGTGCCCAACTCGACGAAGGTGCCCGGGTCGAACAGTGCGTCGAGGCGGGCGCGGGCGTCGAGCTTGCCCCGGGCCGCCATCAGGCGCTCGACGCGGTCCGCGCCGCCCATCGCGTGCGCCACCGCCCGCCGGCTCCCGAGCTCGGCCAGCGCCGGCGCCCATTCGTCCGGCACGGCCCCGGCGCCCTCTGTGCTCGTGTTGTCGGCTTGCCCCATGCAGCACCCCTCGCGCGACCCGTTCTGGCGCCTGATCTACTGGCCCTGACCAGTAGATCAGGCGCCAGTAGGAGCGGTGGGAAGACGCCCGGCGGTCAGGCGCCCAGCTCGGCCTTGGCCGCCCGCCACCAGCGGTCGAGGGTGGCGGGGTCGGCGGCGTTGAGGTCGATGCCCTCGTCATCGGCGAGACGCTCGACGAGGCGAAAGCGCGCCTGGAAGCGGTCGGCGGCGCCCCGCAGGGCCGACTCGGGGTCGATGTTCAGATGGTGGGCCACGCCGGTGGCGGCATAGAGGATGTCGCCCACCTCGTGGGCGGACGGCTCGGCCCGGGCCTCGGCCACCTCGGCCTCGACATCTGCGAAGGCCGCGTCCAGCGACGGGTAGGCGAACCCCGAGTTGTCGGCCCTCTTCTGGACCTTGGCGGCGTAGAGCAGCGCCGGCAACGCCGATGGGATCCCGTCCATCACGCTGTCGCGGCCCTTCTCGGCCTTCTTGATCTGCTCCCAGTTGCGCATCACGTCGCCGGCGCTCTCGACCTCGACCTCCCCGAACACGTGGGGGTGGCGCAGGCGGAGCTTGTCGTGGATGCCGCGGGCCACGTCGGCGAGGGTGAACTGGCCTTCCTCGGCGGCGAGCGTGGCGTGGAAGAACACCTGGAAGAGCAGGTCGCCGAGCTCTTCCTCGAGGTGCTCGAAGCCGGTGCCCGCCTCGACGTCGATGCCGTCGATGGCTTCGATGGTCTCGTAGGTCTCCTCGATGAGGTGGCGGCCGAGGCTGGCGTGGGTCTGCTCACGGTCCCAAGGGCACTCCTGGCGCAGGGTGAACACGAGCTCGTTGAAGCGCTGGAGCTCGGCCGCGACAGGAGCGGCCAGATCGGGGATCCAGAGCGACGTGAGGTGGTCGGCATCGACCTCGCGGTCGAGGTCCGCCCAGGCCACCTCCAGCACGCGCTCGTCGGGCAGCCCGAGTCGCTGGAGCACGACCACCCGCTCGGGCGCGTCGTCCTCCACGGCGAGCTTGATGTCCGAAAGCACCGAACGGCGGTCGCACTGCGCCACCAGCAACGGCCCCCGCTCCCCCGCGGCCTCGACCGCGAAGCGCTGGCCGTCCACCAGGCGGGCGCCGGCCGCGAAGGGGTCGATGCGCAGCCGGGCCCACGCCAGGTCCACGAACGACAGCGCCGGCAGCACCTCGACCTCGAGGTCCTGGGCCGGGTCGCCCGCGGCCTCGATGAGCAGCTCGACCGTTCGTTCGGCCACCACCGGGGAGCCGGGCACGGCGTAGAGCACGTGGCCGTGCTCGGCGACGGCCGCGAGCAGCGCGTCGGCGATGGCGCGGTACACCGCGTCGAGGGTCTCGGCGCCTTCGTACACGGCGTCGAAGGACTTGGCGCCGCCCACCACGGGCGCCGCGGGATGGCGCGTCGTGCGGAGGTAGCGGTGGGGGGTGGCCTCGATGGCCGCGAGCGTCCCCGCGGTCACCAGGTCCGGGCCGGCGGGTCCGAGCCCGACGACGGTGAGGTGGCCCGTCAACCCCCGGCGAGGGTGGTGGCGGTGCCGGCCGCAGGGTCGACCGTGGGCACGGCCGTGGTGGCCGTCGACGCGGGCCCCTCGGGTGGATCGACGGTGAGTGTCTCCTCGTTCCAGCTGCCGTAGCGGCGGTTGACCTCGACCTCGGCGTTGCCCAGGGCGTCGGCCAGGAACGCGTTCAGGGGGTCGTCGGCGGGCGTCTCGAGCTGGGACCGGATCTGGTCCTGCACCTCCTCGAGGGACTGCACACCCTTCGAGGAGACGAGGATCAGGTGGTAGCCGAACTCGGTTTGGACCGGTTCGGTCACCTCCCCGATGGTGGCGTCGTCGATGGCGGCCTCGAACTCCGGCACGAAGGTGCCAGGTGCCTGACAGCCGAGGTCTCCGCCCTGGGTCGCCGATCCGGTGTCGGTGGAGTTCTCCTCGGCGAGGGTGGCGAAGTCGGCGCCGGCATCGAGCTGTGCCTTGAGGTCGTTGGCCGTGGCCTCGTCCTCCACGAGGATGTGGCTCGCGCAGTTCTGGGTGAACTGGTCCTGATTGGCCTCGTAGTAGGCCTGCACGTCCTCGTCGGTGACGGCGGCGTTCTCCTGTGTCTCGGCGGTCAGAGCCTCGGAGAGCGCGGCTGCACGCGCGTTGAAGGTGATCTCGAAGTCCTGGAACTCCTCGGAGAAGCTGTCGAACACGGCCTGGCCGGCGGCGGGGTCGGCGGTGGTCGGCGGCGCGGTGGGATCCGCAGCCGGGTCGGCCGCCGGGGCGGGGGCCAGCTGCGAGGCGAACTGGGCCTCGGCGGCGTCGCGGTCTTCTTGGGTGATCTCGAGGCCGCGCTCCTCGAACTCGTCGTTGATGATGATCGACACCACCCGTTCCTGGAGCACCTGGGCGGTGAACGCGGTCGTGACGGTCTCCTCGCTGGCGTCCTCGCCGAACACGGCGGTGTAGAACTGCGAGTCGGGGGCCGACTTGGCGTAGCTGACGAGGTCATCGATCTCGTCCTCGATGGTCTGCTGGCTCACCTCGGTGCCGTTGACGGTGAGCGCCGTGCCACTTGTGTTGGAGTCGGAGCAGGCCGAGAGGGCGGCGGCCAGCAGCACCACGAGCGCGACGGCAGAGAGGCGGAGGGTTCGGGTCACAGGGCGACCATCCTAGGGGGCAGGGTCCAGCAGCCAAAGGTCAGGGTGGACCAGAGGAAGCCCGTATCCAGGTCGAGGGGTCGTCGTCGGTCGAAGTGGCGACGTGGCGAGCGGAGCGGAGCCGCAAGATCGCCGAACCGGATGGCGAAGCCGCCCCGAGGGACGAGGAGCCGATGTCGGGTCAGGTGGCGGAGCAGAGCCGAGCCGCTACGACGGCGAACCGGATGGCGAAGCCGCCCCGAGGGACGAGGGGTCAGTGTGAGGAACGAGTTGGCGGAGCAGGGCCACGAGGTGCTCGACCAGGTCGGAGGCGGCGTTGACGGGCACCTGGAGCTGGCCCACTTCCTCTTTGTAGACCGCCTTGGGTGAGAGCCGCTTGAGGCGGATCTGCTGGCTGGCCTTCAGGGCCAAGGGAGCGAAGCGGGCGAGGAATGCCGGGCCACCGAAGGACGGGCCCTTGGTGACCGCGATCTCGCGCAGGCCGAGGCGGGCGCACTCGGCCCGCAGGCGGGCGACGCCGAGGAGCGCCTCGGCGGTCTCGGGTAGGGGGCCGTAGCGGTCCTGCCACTCGGCGCGGATGTCGTCGACCTCGGCCTCGGTGGTGACCGCGGCGAGGCGCCGGTACGCCTCGAGGCGGAGCTCCTCCTTGGGGACGTAGTCGGCCGGCACATTGGCGTCGAAGGGCAGGTCGATCTTCACCTCGGCGGGCTCGACCGGCGTCTCGCCCTTCAGCTCGGCCACGGCCTCGGTCACCATCTGGCAGTAGAGGTCGTAGCCGACCGCGGCGATGTGGCCGGACTGGCCCACGCCGAGCAGGTTGCCGGCGCCGCGGATCTCGAGGTCGCGCATGGCGATCTTGAACCCGGAGCCCAGCTCGGTGGCCTCGCCGATGGTCTTGAGGCGCTCGTAGGCCTCCTCGGTGAGGGCCCGGTCGCGCGGGGTGAACAGGTAGGCGTAGGCCCGCTGGCCGGACCGCCCGACGCGGCCCCGCAGCTGGTGGAGCTGCCCGAGGCCGAGCAGGTCGGCTCGATCGACCACGAGGGTGTTCACCGTGGGCATGTCGATGCCGGACTCGATGATGGTGGTGCACACGAGGACGTCGAAGCGCCCTTCCCAGAAGTCGATGACCACCCGCTCGAGGGTGCCCTCGTCCATCTGGCCGTGGGCCACGGCGATGCGGGCCTCGGGCACGAGGTCGCGCAGGGACGCGGCCACGGCTTCGATGTCCTTCACCCGGTTGTGCACGAAGAAGACCTGGCCGTCGCGGAGCAGCTCGCGGCGGATGGCCTCGGACACCGCCCGCTCGTCGTACTCCCCGACGTAGGTGAGGATGGGCTGGCGCTCGGCCGGCGCGGTGTTCAGGAGGGTCAGGTCCCGGATGCCGGTCAGGCTCATCTCGAGCGTCCGAGGGATGGGCGTCGCCGTGAGGGTGAGGACGTCCACGTCGGCCTTCAGCTTCTTCATGGCCTCCTTGTGGCTCACCCCGAAGCGCTGCTCCTCGTCCACCACCAGCAGGCCCAGCTTCTTGAAGCTGACGTCCTCGGACAACAGGCGGTGGGTGCCCACGATCACGTCGACCGACCCGTCCCGTACCCCGTCGGCCACGGCCTTGGCCTGGGCGTTGGTGAGGAAGCGGCTGAGCACCTCGACCCGCACCGGGTAGGGCGCGAAGCGCTCGCTGAAGGTCTGGTAGTGCTGCTGGGCCAGCAGGGTGGTGGGCACGAGGATGGCGGCCTGGGTGCCGTCCTGCACGGCTTTGAAGACGGCCCGGATGGCCACCTCGGTCTTGCCGAAGCCGACGTCGCCGCAGACCAGCCGGTCCATGGGAACCGGCTCCTCCATGTCGGCCTTGACCTCGGTGATGGCGGTGAGCTGGTCGGGCGTCTCCCGGTAGGGGAAGGCGTCCTCCATCTCGCGCTGCCAGGGCGTGTCCGGGGCGAAGGCAACGCCCTCGCTGTTGACCCGGGTCTGGTAGAGCACGACGAGCTCCTGGGCGATCTCGGCCACGGCCGAGCGCACCTTGGACTTGGTCTTCTGCCAGTCCGAGCCGTTCAGGCGGCTGAGGGTGGGCGTCTCGCCGCCGGTGTAGTGGCGCACGGCGTCGATCTGGTCGGACGGCACGTAGAGCCGGTCGCCGCCCCGGTACTCGAGCAGCAGGTAGTCGCGCTCGTGGCCGGCGATGGCCCGCTTGACCATGCCGCCGTAGCGGGCCACGCCGTGCTGGTGGTGCACGACGTGGTCGCCGACGGCGAGGTCGTCGAAGAACCCCCGGGCGTCGCGCTGGCGGGGCCGGGGTGGGCGGTGGGCGCGGCGCCGGCCAGTGACGTCGCCCTCGGCGAGCACCGCCAGCTTGATGGACGGCAGCACGAAGCCCCGCTCGAGGGGCGCGACCACGAGGTGCCCGCCCGGCCGGGTGAGGTCGAGGGGCGGAGCGGCGTCGCCGAGCCGGGGCTGCGAGGCCTCGAGGCGGTCGGCGACGTCCACGCCGTGCTCCGACAGCAGTTGGCCCACCCGTGCCCCCGATCCGGCCCCGTCGGTGGCGACGACGAGGCGGAAGCCGTCGGCGAGCAGGTCGGCCAGCTGCTTGACGAGGCGGGCGCCGTCACCCACGACGGGGTCCCAACCGTGGGCGCCGACCCGGACGACGTCGGGGCCCTCGGGGGCGTTGGTCACCGACCAGGCGGGCACGTCGGTGTGGGCCAGCAGGCGGTCGAAGGGTAGGTGCAGTTGGGGCAGGTCGCGGTCACCGGCGCCCCACGTCTGCGACAGCGTCGCGGCGAGATCGGCCTCCTCGGCCAGCAGGTCGGCGGCTCGATCGCGCAGGCGGGTGGGCTCGACCAGCAGGAGTTGGGCGTCGGCGGGCAGCAGGTCGGGCAGGAGGTGCTCGTCCTCGACCAGCCACGCCAGCCAAGACTCCATGCCGTCGAAGGTCTCGCCCGCCGCAAGGCGTTCCCACTGCTCGCGCCCCCACGGTTCGGCGCCGACGAGGGCCTCGGCCCGGGCCCGCACCTCCTCGGTGGGCTGGAGCTCACGGCACCCGAAGATCTCGACCTCGGCGAGGTCGACCGTGGCGCGCTGGTCGGCCACCGAGAACTCGGTGAGGCGGTCGACCTCGTCGCCCCACAGGTCGATCCGCACCGGTCCGTCGGCGGTGGAAGGGAAGACGTCGATGATCGAGCCCCGCACCGCGAGCTCGCCCCGGTGCTCGACCTGGTACTCGCGGCGGTAGCCGGACCGCACCAGACGCTCGACCAGGTCGGTGGCGTCGACGGCCTCGCCGCGGCGCACCACGACGGGCTCGACGTCCTCCACGTGGGGCCCGAGGCGCTGGACGAGGGCGCGTACCGGCGCGACGAGCACCCGGGGCAGGCGCTCGGGGTGGCGCAGGCGCCACATCCCCCGCAGGCGGTGGCCCATGGTCTCGACGCTGGGGCTGACCCGCTCGAAGGGGAGGGTCTCCCACGCCGGGAACAGGTCGACCTCGTCCTCGCCGAGGTAGGTGGCGAGGTCACGGGCGAGGCGCTCGGCGTCGCCCGAGGTCGGGACGGCCACCACGATGGGCGACCGCCGGGACACCTCGGCCAGGCCGGCGATGGTGTAGGCCCGGGCGGGCTCGGGGACGGCGAGCACCGCCGACGACCGGCCCAGCAGCTGCAGGACGGCGGGCTCGTCGCGCAGCAGCGGGGGCAGGGACGCGAGGCTCACCCGTCGAGTCTAAGAACGGCGACCAGATCCGACGCCCTCCCTCTGGGCCCTCATCGGGGCCCAGCGGGGAGGGTCGCCGTCCGCGGTCAGGGCTCGGACTGCTCGCTGCCGAAGCGGTCGGGGAAGGTCTCGGCCAGGTAGTCGGCGTCGAGGCTGGCGACCGCCGCGGGACGGTCGATGTCGAAGGTGTCGTTGAGCTGGGCCACGGTGACGTGGTCGATGAACGGCCACACCGTCTCGGCCGGCGTGTCCTCGGGCAGGCAGCCGTTCTCGCCCAGTTCGACGAGGGGGACTGCTTCTGGATCGAGACCCAGGGCGGACACGAAGGCGGACAGGCCCCCCTCGGCTTGGATGAGCGGGCACGGATCGGTCCACACCGCGTGGCCGCTGTCGGCGATCTCGATCAGGCGCTTCGGCTCGTCGAGCCACTCGTAGGCCTGCTCCACCCCGTCGATCTCGACCGCCGTGTCACCTTCGGCGGCGACGAGCATGGACGGCACCGGCGGCGGCGAGGTGTCGGCGAAAAGACCGGCGGTGTCGTACTCGAAGTCGCACTCCCCGTCCTCGTCCTCGCTCACCTCGATGTAGGGCGCGGTGTCCGTGCCGGGTTCGAGGGGCGGCACCGGCGCATGGCCGATCCAGAGGTCGATGCGGGGGTCGTACGCGAGGGTGCCCGACGCGCCGGCGCCGGCACTCTGACCCTCCGCCGCCACCCGCTCGAGGTCGACCACACCTTGCAGCGGGGACCCCGATGCGGAGGTCTCTTCGCTCAACAGGTCGAGCGCTTGCATCAGCTGGTCCACGTCGAGGCCTTGCTCGCTCTCGTCGCTGTCCTCGGGCGGCTCGCATTCGGCGTCGGCGTCAGCGTCGTTGGTGCCCGTGCCGGCGTCCGACAGCAAGGCGACGACGCCACGCTCGGGGTGATCGACGGCGGCGACGACGTAGCCCCACGAGGCGACATGGCTGTTGTGCATGTTGTAGAAGCGCATGTTGCCCGCCGCGCCGTGGCTGAACACCACCAACGGGAAGGGACCGTCCTCGGCAGCGGGGACGTCCACGTAGGTGTCCGGGGGTGCGATCTCGCCGGAGAGCGCGCCGGGGAGCAGCTGCACGATGTCGGGCCCGAAGATGTCCTCACCCGAGTAGCTGTAGGGGGTGGCGTCGTCGGCCATGTCGTCGCGGTCGACCGGGTAGAAGACCGCGATCTGGTGGTCGTCGTCGAGCTGGAGGTCGACCTCGCCGACGGCGTAGGGGCCCCGGGCGGCGTAGTCGACCGGGTCGACGGCCTCGATCGTCGTCGTAGTGCCGTCGCCCCCGGCCGCGTCGTCCCCGCCGCCATCGCCGTCGCTGCTGCACGCCACCGCGCCCATGCCGAGCGCCACCACCGCGAGCACCACCACCATCGTTCTGCGCACTGCTCCCCCTTCCGTCGCGGGGCCGGCGCCCGCGACGCTCATCATCCCAGACCCGGCCGGGCCTGCCGTGGTCGGGCGGGTGTGTTCGGGGATCGGGCGCGGCGGCCTCCCGGCTCTGCGATCATGGAACCCATGGGTTGCTGCCTCGTCGTCATCGCCAGCTGGTTGTCGCCTCGCCTGGCCCTGTTCCTGCTCTGGCTCTTCGGCGATCGACTCTCGTTCGCCTTCGAGTCGTTCTGGATGGGCTTCCTGGGGTTCCTGATCCTGCCGTGGACGACGCTCTGCTACGCCCTCGCCTACGCCCCCGTCGCCGGTGTCCGCGGCCTGGGGTGGGTGTTCGTGGCCTTCGGCCTCGTGCTCGACATCATGTCGTGGGGCGGCGGCGGCAAGCAGTACAGCGAACGCAGCAACAACGACTACTGACCCCGGTGGCCGGGGCGGCGCCGGACGGCGTCTCCTTCGTGGACGTCGCCGGTGGCCGACGCCTGGCCTGGTCCGAGTACGGCGACCCTGCCGGCGCGCCCGTGGTCTGGCACCACGGGGGCCTCAGCTGCCGCCTCGACGCGGCGCGCGTCCACCCATCCGCCCTCGAGTCCGGCGTCCGCCTCATCGCCCCCGACCGCCCCGGCATCGGATGGTCCGACCGAGACCCCGGGCGCACCGTGGCCAGCTGGGGCACCGACGTGGCCACCCTCGTCGACCGGCTCGGCATCGACCGCTTCGCCACCGTGGGTTGGTCGGCGGGCGGGCCGCACGCCCTCGCCACCGCCGCCGTCCTCGGCACACGGGTGACCCGGGTCGCCACCTGTGGCGGCATGGCGCCGCTGCGGGACCGGGCGGACACGAAGGCGCTGGGCCTCGCCGTCGATCGCCTGCTCGTCCCGCTCTCGCGCCACTGGCCGTGGGCCGCCCGACGGGTGGTCTCGCTGGCGAGCGGGCGACGGGGCCGGGAGAAGGCGAAGGCCCAGACGCTGAAGGTCCTCGGCGCCACCGACCGGGCCGTGCTCGCCGACCTCCCGGCGGAGGCGGTGGTGCTCTGGGAGGACGGCGGCATCGCCACCTTCGCCCACGGCTACGCGGGGACGGTGGACGACTACCGGGCCTTCGGGTCCCCCGACTGGGGCTTCGCCCTCAGCGAAGTGACCGCGCCCGTCGACTGCTGGCAGGGGGCCGATGACGACCTCGTCCCCTTGGCCCACGCCGAGCGCCTGGCCGGGTCGCTGCCGGAGGGCACCCTGCGGGTGGTCCCCGGGTCGGGGCACTTCCTGCCGTCCCAGACCGGGCCCATGGCCGAGGTGCTGCGCACCCTCGTCGGCTGACGGGGACCTGTCCGAGGTCGGGCCCTGCGGCGTCAGTCCAGCGCGTTGAAGCGGTTCATGGCCGCCGCCACGCCCTCGTCGAGGATCGCCTCCACCGCGTCGGCGGCCACCTGCACGGCGATGTCGAGCTCGACGCGGTCGGCCTTGGGCACGCGCTTGAGCACGTGGTCGGCGCCCCGCTCCTTGCTCGGGGGCTTGCCCACCCCGATGCGCACCCGGACGAAGTCGTCGCTGTGGAGGTGGGCCTTGATGGAGCGCAGGCCGTTGTGGCCGGCGAGGCCGCCCCCGACCTTCAGCTTCAGGCGACCGACCGGGAGGTCCAGCTCGTCGTGGACGATGACCAGCGAGTGCAGGTCGTCCTCGATGCCGTAGCGCCGCACCAGGGGCGCGACGGCCTGCCCTGACTCGTTCATGTAGGTCAGGGGCACGGCCAGCGCGAGGCGCTTCGCGCCGACGCGCACCTCGTCGGCGTTGGCGTGCTCCTTGCTGCGCCGCAGGCGCGCGCCATGGCGCTCGGCCAGCAGCGCCACCACCTCGGCGCCCACGTTGTGGCGGCTGCGCTCGTACTCGGCCCCGGGGTTGCCGAGGCCGACGACGAGCAGATCGGCGGGGGTGCCCCGCCGGCGATCAGCCCGCGTCGCCGCCGGCGTCGCCGCCGGAGCCTTCGCCAGACGCCTCGGCGGCGCCCTCGCCTTCGCCCTCCGCGCCCTCACCGGCTTCCTCGGCGGCGGCATCCATGGAGGCACGGGTCATCTCGCCCAGGACCACGGGATCCTCGGGGTCGACCTCGGTGCGCACGCCCGACGGCAGGGGCAGGTCGGCGACGCGGATCGAACCGCCCACCTCGAGCTCGGAGATGTCGGCGGTCACCTGGTCGGGGATGGAGCCCGGCTTGGCGATGATGGTGAGGCTGAACAGCGCCTGGGTGACGGTGCCGTTCTCGCGTTCGACGAGGGTGGCCTCGCCCTCGAGCACCACGGGCACCTCGACCTCGATGTCGGCGTCGCGGTCGATGAGGATGAAGTCGACGTGCGTGACGGTGCGCTTCACGGGGTTGCGCTGGAGCTCCTTGACGATGCTCAGGTGCTCCTCACCGTCGATGTCGAGGTTGATGAGGGCGTTGAGGCCGGCGTCGGTGGTGAGGCACTGGCGCAGGGACCGCCAGTCGACGGTCACGGTCTTGGGATCGCTGCCGAGGCCGTAGACGACGCCGGGGATCTTGCCCTCGGCGCGCAGGCGGTTCGACGGCCGGCTCCCGGTGGCTCGGCCGGTCTCGGCGGTGAGGGTGAGTTCGGCCATGCGACGGTGCTCCTGCTGCGGCTCGGTGGAAAGGGGGCGCTGGGACGCGCGCAAACGGGCGTCCCGGGACAGCAGACCATCCTACCGGCGGGGTGCGGCCCGCTCACAACCCGCGGGATGGGGCGCCAACGGAAGAGGTGCAGCCGAACCCGAGGTCGACGTTGCGCTGCGGAGCCGTGCAGCAGCACCGACGAACCGGATCGCGAAGCGGCCCCGACGAAGGAGGCGCACGGCAGCGGGACCTTCGGCCCTAGCGCCGGGGTGTGACCTTCGGGTTTGGTTCCTCCATGAGCGACACCGCCGAACTGAACGACCGCAACTTCACCAAGGCCATCCTCATCGGCGTCGTGGTGGGCGTACCGCTCCTGTCGGTGCTGTCGTTCGCCGCCTTCAAGGTGGCGCAGCCCGAGACGTCGACCTCGGCCATGGCCTGGCTCGCAGTGTGGACCGGTCTGTGGGCCGGCGTGTTCGTCGGCGGCACCCTCGCCGTGTGGAACCTGATGCGCCACCTCGAGCACTGAGATCGACAGGCGGCACCCACGCTGGCGCCGCCGCTTCCGGCGTCAGTGCTGGTTGGCGCCGCCGAAGATCTCGCTGACCGAGGTGTCCTCGAACACCGCGCCGAGGGCGTCGGCGATGATCTTGGCGATCGAGACGACCTCGATCTTGTCGATCTGCTTCTCGGGCGGCAGGGGCAGCGTGTTGGTGACCACGACCTTCTCGATGGCCGAGCCCGAGATCCGCTCGATGGCCGGACCGGAGAACAGTCCGTGGGTGGCCGCGGCCAGCACGTGGCCCGCCCCTTGGTCGGCCACGGCGTCGGCGGCCGCCACCAGCGTGCCGCCGGTGTCGATCATGTCGTCGATGAGCACGCAGGTGCGGCCCTCGACGTCGCCGACGACCTCGCCGGCCTCGACCATGTTCTTGACGCCCTTGACGTGGCGCTTGTGCACGATGGCCAGGTCGGCGCCGAGGACGTTGGCGTAGCGCTCGGCGACCTTGGCCCGCCCGGCGTCGGGGGACACGACGGTGACATCACCCTCGAGGTTGGACGCCATCCAGTCGACCAGCACGGGCATCGCCGTGAGGTGGTCGACGGGACCGTCGAAGAAGCCCTGGATCTGACCCGAGTGGAGGTCGACGCTGACCAGACGGGTGGCCCCCGCGGTCATGAAGAGGTTGGCCACGAGCTTGGCGGTGATGGGCTCACGGCCTTCGGCTTTGCGGTCCTGGCGGCCGTAGCCGTAGAAGGGGCACACCACCGTGATCCGCTTGGCTGATGCCCGGCGGGCGGCGTCCACCATGATCAGCTGCTGCATGATGGCGTCGTTCACCGAGAAACCGCCGTTCGTGCAGTGGCTCTGGAGGATGAACACGTCGCTGCCCCGAACGGACTCGCCGAATCGGCAGTGCAGCTCGCCGTTCGCGAACTCGGCGAGGTTGGTCTCGCAGAGCCGCTCGCCGAGCTGGTCGGCGATCTCCTCGGCCAGCGGGAGGTTCGTCTCACCGGAGACGAGGTGGAACCGCTTGGTCGAGACCTGCTCCAACATCTGCGCTCCGCCTCAGTCTGGGGGTTCGGCGACGGCCTGGTCGCCGAGGCGGCCAGTGTAGAAGGCACCGGTGCGAGCACCAGCGGGCACCTGGGCCCCGGCTTCGAGGACGGCGAAGGGACCCACGACGGCGCCGTCACCCACCTCGGCGTCGCGGCCGACGGTCTGCTCGACCACGCAGTCGGCGCCGACCACGCAGTCGACGAGGCGGGTGTCGGGCCCGAGCTCGGTGCCCCGGCCCACCACGGTGCGGCCCTGCAGGAGGGTGCCCGGGAACAGGGTGACGTCGGGAGCCAGTTCGACCGTGGCGTCGATGTAGGTGCGGTCGGGGTCGACCATGGTGACGCCACGGGCCAGCCAGCTGGCGGCGGTCCGGCGCCGCAGCCCGCCTTCGGCGGCGGCCAACTGAGCCCGGTCGTTCACCCCTGCGATCTCGCCGGGATCGTCGGCCACCACCGACGCGACCGGGTAACCGGCGTCGTGGAGGACCTTGATGACGTCGGTGAGGTAGTACTCGCCCTGGGCGTTGTCCTCGGGGCTGAGTCGGCGGAGCGCCGGGGCCAGGACGCTGCGCCGGAAGCAGTAGATGGACGTGTTGATCTCGTCGATGGCGCGCTGGTCGTCGTTGGCGTCGACGTCCTCGACGATCTGGTGCACCCCGCCGTCGCGGCCGCGCACGACGCGCCCGTAGCCGCTGGGGTCGTCCACCCGCGCGCTGAGGAGCGTGGCCGCGGCACCGCTCTCACGGTGCTCGTCCACCAGTGCGGCGATGGTGCTGGGGCGCAGCAGCGGCGTATCGCCGGGCAGGACCAGCACGTCACCGCCGTCGAGGTCGCCGTCCACCTCGTCGTCGAGGCCCGTGAGGCCAACGCTCACCGCATCCCCCGTGCCGGCCTGGACGCGCTGTTCGACGTGGTCGATGACGAGGTCGGGGCCGTCCTCCTGCAACATCTTGGTGACGCGCTCGGCCCCGTGACCCACGACCACGACGGCGCGCTCGACCGGGCAGTCGGACAGCGCATCGAGCACGTAGAGCAGCATCGGGCGGCCACAGAGGACGTGCAGCGGTTTCGGGCGCTGCGAGCGCATGCGCTTTCCCTCGCCGGCGGCCAGGATGATGGCGGAGAGGGGCGAGGCGGCCACGGTTCCCTTTCTAGTCGCGCGCAGGCTGACCGGAACACCTGGCGCACTAGCCTCTCGTCGTCATGGACAAGGGAGGCCCGAGCATGCGACGAGGCATTGCGGTGGTGTGCTGTGCATTGACCCTGCTCACGCTGGGATGCAGCAGTGATGGCGACCGCCCCGACACGGGCGACAGCACCACGTCGACCTCGGTCGGCGCGGATTCGACGACGAGCACCGGTGGCGGGCCCTTCGGGGGCTCCAGCGCCACCACTGCCGAGGGGGGCGGAGCCACCTCGACCACGTTGGCGGAGGCCGACGCCCCGCCGTCCGGCACCGGCAGCGGGAGCGCCGCCCCCACCTCGCCGGTGACCGCCGACGCCCCCAGCGACATCGCCGATGCGCTCGACGGCCAATGCACCGGGTACGCCGACGTCGCCGCCGCGCTGCAACAGCCGGGGACCACCGCCGAGGGCACCTGCGAGTTCGGTGGCGAGATCGTGAACCTCTACCTGTTCGACGATGTCGCCGCCCAGCGTGAGTTCGTCGAGACCGGCGCCTTCTTCGACTGCAGCTTCATCGTGGCCTTCGGTGGTGGGGGCGCGACGTTCTACGTCACCGGTGAGGGCTGGATCGCCCGTCCGGGCACCGAAGGGGTGGCACGCGACCTCGCCGAGGCGCTCGACGGCGAGGTCGCCGCCTACACCTGCGAGGGCTGACGTCGCGGCTCGGGCCTCAGCGCCACGGCAGCCGCAACCTGTTCGGGACCGCGCCGGCGGCGCGGCGCGATCGAGAGCGCTACCGTCCACGCGTCATCATCACTCCCGGGGAGGAACCCTCAACGTGTCGCGCCTGCTCCGCACCTCTGCCATCGTCATCGCCACCGGCTCACTCGCGCTCCTGGGCTGCAGTAGCAGCGGTGATGACAACACCTCGGACACCACGACCACCGCCGAGGCCGACACCACGACGACCATCGACGGCGGCGCCGAGTTCGCCTCCACGCTGAACGAGCTCTGCGCCGCGGGCCAGGCCACGACCGACGCCGCCGGGGAGGACCTCCAGACCGCCCTCGACGAGCTGACCAGCGCCGACGCCAGCGGCGACACCGCGGCCTACACGGCCGCGCTCGACGACGCCGAGACCGCCACCGAGGACGTCATCGGCGCTTTCGAGGACTTCCTGGCAGAGGTCGACCAGCTCGACGTGCCCGCCGACGCGCAGACGGCGCTCGATGACCTCACCGCCTCGATCGAGCAGCGGCAAGCGCTCACCGAGGACCTCCGCGACGCCATCGCGGCCGACGACGGCGATGCGTTCACCAACGCGTTCAACGCGCTCCAGGATGTCAACGCGGAGCTGGACCAGGCCGCCGACGACGCCGCCGAGGTCCTCGACGCGCCGGATTGCGCCTCCCAGGACGACGGCTCGTCGGACACGACCGACACCACGAGCTTCTGATCTGAGCGCGGGCCATCGGGGTCGGGGGGGGCCCCGCCGGACCCACCCCCCAGGCCGGGGGGGCCCCGTGGCGGGGGCTCCGGGCCTCGGGACCTGGGTGTCGCCGGGGTCGGATCGCGGGGCGTTCGCCCGGGTCCACAGTGGGAAGGCCGCGCGGCCTTGCAGCAATCACGGAGGATGACATGAGTCGGATCAACACCAACGTGGCCTCGCTGATCGCGACCCGCGTGCTGACGCAGAACCGCGACGCACTGAACGTGTCGCTCGAGCGTCTGAGCACGGGTCTGCGGATCAACCGCGGCAAGGACGACCCCGCCGGCCTCATCGCCTCCCAGAACCTGCGGGCGCAGAAGGCGTCGCTCGGCGCGGCGATCAGCAACGCCGACCGGGCCGACCAGGTCTCGAACATCGCCGAGGGCGGTCTCCAGGAGATCAACGCCCTGCTCATCGAGGTCCAGGGCCTCGTGGGCCAGTCCGCCAATGAGGCGGGCCTCAGCGCCGAGGAACGCCGCGCCAACCAGCTCCAGATCGACTCGATCCTGCAGACCATCGACCGGATCGCCTCGACCACCAGCTTCCAGGGCACCAAGCTGCTCAACGGCACGTACGACTTCACCATCTCCGGCCAGCACACCAACGTGCAGGACTTCGCCATCAACGCGTCGAAGCTCGAGCACAATGGCACGCGGACGGTGGCGGTGGTCGTCACCCAGTCGGCGCAGCACGGCTCGCTGTTCCTGTCCTTGGGCGGCACGTCTCTGGACCTGACCGACTCGGACGCCCGCTTCTCCTTCGAGCTGGGCGGGACCAAGGGCTCGCGAGAGTTCACCTTCGCCTCGGGCACCTCGCTGGGCTCGATTGCCACGGCGATCAACACCTTCAAGGACGTGACAGGCGTCTCGGCGGTGGCCAGCGGCAACTTCCTGGAGCTCAAGAGCGTCGAGTACGGCTCGCA
>CAYYDZ010000002.1:0-68001 GCA_964470715.1 uncultured Microthrixaceae bacterium
TCGCGGCCACCGCAGGCGTCACCTACCACATCGCCGTCGACGGCTACCGCGACGCTCGCGGCGACGTGACCCTGAACTGGTCAATGACCTAACCAGGCCACGACCCGCCGACCGGGCGCGAGGCGCACCTGACTGCATCCCGCGACAAGCTCACCAGAGGCCACCGACGGCCGGAGAGCGTCACGACCTCCCGAGGGGTGAGTTGGGTCTCGGGCGTCGACGGCGAGTCCCACCGCATCGCCACGAGGGGAAGCATGTCTGACCGCCACCCGGCGACGGATCAGAGGGTTCTCGCGTCGCGACCTGCGCCCGAGACAGGGGAGGAGGGCGCGGGCCGCTCCATCCCCCCCTTCGGTGGGTCAACGCCTGAAGATCTCCTCGCCGGCGGCCACGATGTCCGGTCGCTGGCCGGGGGTGACCACCATGAAGGTCAGGGATCGGACGCCCGCGGAACGACCAAAAGCACCATCGACGATGCCGCGCATGGCCGCTCCCTCCGCTTCCCCGTCGATGCCGTCGCGGAGCTCCACGCCGATGGTCATCTCGGGGGCATGGCCCTCCAGTTGCTGCAGGAACAACCAGGCGGCCTGCGCTCCCGGTTCGGCGGCCAGCGCGTCGCGGACCGCCTGGACCACGTCGTCCGGTGGAGCCGTCGAGGGTCGGCCGAAGTCCAGCTGCGTGCCCGCGGCAAGGACCTCGGAGCCGCCGAGCGGCAGTCTGCCGCTGGCGAGCGTTGCGATCTCGAAGCTCGTCAGGATCCCTTGGGGGAACGACCCTGGATCGATCACGATCCTCGTGGTGGGGTCGGCCATGGCTATCTGAAACAGGGCGCTGGCGGCGAGCACCGCGAATCCGGTGCCCTGAGGTTGCCACGCGAGGAGTGTGTCGACACTCGTGAACAGTGGCAGCAGAGTGCCTTCCTCGTCCTGTTGCATCACGACGGTCATTCGTTCGGAAGGGCCTGCCAGTCGGCGAACCGGGGCAGGTGGGGGATCAGGGGTGGCCACGATCAGCCTCGCGTCGAGCAGCGACCGGAAGAGCGTCGCCCTGCTCTGCTCGCTGTCGTTCACTGCGACGGCCTGCATCGCCTCGACCAGTGCCGTGTTGTCCAACGGGGCTAAGCCGGTCTCGGAAGGATCCGTCGCCGGGTGCTTCCTGCTACGCCGCCAGAACGCCATGGTCGAGCATCGCGCGACCACGAGGGCTCTGCCGGATCCGCTGCGACGGGGCCGACGGCCGCCCCTGCCGCCGCCATCGCCGTGTGCTAGACCAAGCGGAGCGAGAGTGGGGCGCGGGCGTGGCGCGAGAGCGGGGGACAGGGGTCGACCATGGGCAGACGACGCTTCGTAGTGCGACGACGGGTGGCGGTCCTTGCCGCCGCGGCGGTCCTCCTGGGTTCGTGCAGCAGCGGCGGGTCGGACGCCGGGGACGCGTCCGGTGACAGCGGAGGATCGGCCTCGGCCGATGCCGGGAGCTGGACCGTGCTCGTGTACCAGATCGCCGACAACAACCTCGAGCCCTTCGCCCTCCAGGACCTGACGGAGATGGCCTCGGTGGGGTCGGGTGAGAACCTCGACGTGGTCGTGATGTCCGACCGCTCGGCCGGCGAGGCGCCGGGCGGGGTGCTCAACGTCGACGAGTGGGATACGGCGAAGACCTTCGAGGTGGGCCAGGGAGAGCTGACCGAGGTTTCCGACAGCGGTGAGGCGGACATGGCCGATCCGGCGACGCTCGCCGACTTCGTCGCCACGGGCTTCGAGGACCATCCGGCGGACAACCACGCCGTCGTGCTGTGGGACCACGGTGCGGGGTGGCCCGGCATGGGTCCTGACGACTCCTCGGGGGACCTGCTCACCTTGCCCGAGATCCAGCAGGGCCTGACCGAGGGGATGGACGCCGCGGGCGTCGAGAAGCTCGATCTCGTGGGGTTCGACGCTTGTCTCATGGCCACCTATGAGGTGGGCCAAGCCATGGCGCCGCTGGCCGACTACATGATCGCCTCGCAGGAGACCGAGCCCGGGATCGGGTGGGACTGGAGCGCCCTCGAGGTGCTCTCGGACGGTCAGGCCGACGCCGTCGAGCTCGGCGAGACGATCCTGGCGGACTACCAGGCGTTCGCCGACAGCCAGGACCTCGGCGCGGACATCACGCTCTCGCTCACGGACCTCGGCGCACTCGACGACGTCGAGGCCGACCTCGCGGCCATGACCGAAACGGTCGCCGGCGACATCGACGCCTACGCCGGGCTGCTGGGCCAGGAACGCACGCAGAACCTGAGCTTCGGCCGCAGCCCGGACCCGACGCAGGACACCGGTCTCACCGACCTCGGGCAGCTGAGCGAGGGCCTCGGGAGCGCCGACGAGGAGATCGCGGCGGTCGCCGAGGGGGTCAACGCGTCACTCGACGCCGCCATCGTCGACAGCGTGGCCGGTCCGGCGACAGAGGGCGCCTCCGGCCTGTCGGTCTACTTCCCCCCGAGCGCCGAGCACTTCAGCCCGGACTACGCCGAGGTCGAAGACGACACGTGGGCGCCCCTTCTCGATGCGTTCTACACGGCTGGCGAGAACATCCCGGACGACGAGGTGGTCGCCTTCGACGAGTCGGCATCGTCGGGGTCAGACGCCACGGGCGAGTACTTCTTCGATGAGAACGGTCTCACCATCAGCGGGACCTTCGCCGCGGGCAACGCCGACAACCTGTCCGAGGCGGTCATCTACTACGGCCTCCCACAGGAAGACGGCTCGATCTTCTACATCGGCGAGGAGCCGGGCAACATCTACGACGACGGCACCGCCGACGCCACGTTCGACCTGACCACGCTCACCATCTCGGACGGCCAGGACACGGTCGACGCCTACCTCGACCTCGGCTACGACGCCGACAGCGACACGTACAGCATCGACGTGCCTCTCGTGTACGCGCCCCCAGGGGCGACCGCTGAGGAGGAGTTCCTGGACCTGAACCTCAGCCTCGTCCTCGACAGCGACTTCAACATCCTGTCCGAGACGTACTACGAGTTCCAGGAGGAGGGGACGCTGGGTGAGTTCACCGCTGATCCGGACGGGCTGATCTATCCCCTCGTGCAGCTCCAGGGCGCGGACGGCTCGATCGAGTACGTGGTGAACAGCGATGTGGGCCTCTTCGCCGACATCCCGAGCCTCGCCTACGACTTCGCACCGCTGCCCTCGGGAACGCCACTGCACGTGGATCTCACGGTGTACGACTACGGCGGGAACTCCAGCTCCATCTCCGCCGAGGACGTCGTGCCGTAGCCCGTCACGGACCTACGGGTAGGGCGATCAGGCGCCCCGCCCGGTGCCGTGTTGCCCAACGGGGCCCCGCCGGTCTCGGTTGGACGATGGCGTAATCATCAGAGACCCCGGGCCGCCGGGCCCCCGAGGCTGCTCTCCGCCGTCGTGTGGCGTTCGTGGCGCTGGGTGTGGAAGCGGGAGGCGACCAGGCCGTTCGGCCAGGTCCCCGGCCGGAGCCCTGCCTTGTGCCAGAGGTGCGCGAGGAAGGCGAGGCGATCGGGGAGTTGGTCCCAGACGTCGGGGAGGAACAGGCCGCGGCAGCGCCCGGCCCGCACGACCACGCCGTCGCGGCCCGGGTGCAGCGCGGCGGCCAGTTCGTCGAGGGACCTCGCGGGGATCGGCGACCTCGGCGACAGGAGCGAGACCTCGATGGCGAGGTGGGTCCGGTCGACCGGACGGAGCGCCGGCAGGCGTGGGTCATCGAAGGCGGCGGCCAGGGCCAGGCGGACCACGGCATGACCCAGGGGCTCGCCGGTGTCCATGGCCCCGATGCAGCCGTTGAGCTCGCCGGCCACGTGCAGCGTGACGAAGGCGTCGCCGGCGTGCCGCAGTGCCGGAGGGAGCTCGGCCAGCGCGGGGAGATGCGGGCGGCCGCCGCTGAGCGCCCGGTCGAGGGTGCCCTCGGCCAGGTCGAGCAGCAGCTCGCCCTCGGCGGGCGAGACCAGCTCAGGTGAGGGCGAAGGTGCCATAACCCACCACGGATCGGGTGTCGCCGGCGGTGTCGCCGGAGGTGCGGAGGTCCAGCGGTTCGACGGCGAGGTCGCGCTCGACGGCGGCCGCCAGTAGGCCGCGCAGCGGTCGGGCGCCGCAGGCGTCCCGGTCGCCGACGGCGGCGCGGTCGCAGGCCACGATGGCTGCCGCGGTCCGGGCGTCGAGCCGGACGGCGTCCTGGTGGGGGTGGTAGTGCGAGAGGTCCGTACTGATGACCACGAGGGTCTCGGGGCCACCCCAGAGAAGATCGAGCACCGACGCCACCTCATGTGCGCTCGCGTCCCCCACGATCACCGGCACGAGGCGGAACTCGTCGAGCACGGACTGCAGGAACGGCACCTGCACCTCGAGGCTGTGTTCGGGCGCGTGGGCGGCATCGTCGACGACGACCGCCGAGAGGTCGAGGAGGGCCTGATCATCGTCGTGGTCGACCGTGACGTCGCCCAGGGGCGTGCGCCAGAGGTCGGCGCCGCTGAGGCCCAGGCCGCGCACAGGGACCCGGTGGCTCGGGCCGAGGAGCACGACGCGCCGGATCGTCCTGCGGCCGGGGAGCAGCCGGGCGAATCCGGTGGCCGCGACGGGGCCCGAGTAGACGTAGCCGGCGTGCGGGACCACCAGGGCCTTGGGGACGGGGGCGTCGGCATCGGCCGGGCGGGCGTCGGCGAACGAGCGCTCGATGGCCGACCGGAGCGCGGCGGCGTCACCGGGGTAGAAGGACCCGGCCACCGCGGGCGGGCGCAGACGGCGCAGCTCGCTCACCGACGCCGCCCGAGGGCCACGGGCACCCGACGGGTGCCCCAGTCGCCGGCCGGGCCGTCGAACACACCGGGCAGTTGTTCGCCGCAGGAACGGCAGGCGCCGGCGTCGTCGAGGCCGTACCGGCCGATCTCGTACCAGTCGCGTTCGATCACCACGACGCCACATCCGGGACAGCGCGTGCTCTGGCCGTCGCCGTCGTGGACGTTGCCGGTGTAGGCGAAGCGAACGCCGTTGCCCTGCGCGATGCGTCGCGCCCGGGTCAGCGTCTCGGGCGGCGTCGCCGGCCGATCGACCATCCGGTAGTCGGGGTGGAACGCGGTGAAGTGCATGGGCACGTCAGCGCCCAGGTGCTCCGCCACCCAGGTCGTCATGCGGTCGAGCTCCTCGTCGCTGTCGTTGAGCCCTGGGATCAACAGCGTCGTGAGCTCGAGCCATGCATCGGTCTCGCGGTGGAGGTACTCGATGCTGTCGAGGACCGCCCCCAACTCGGCGCCGCACGTGTGGCGGTAGAACGGCTCGGAGAAGCCCTTCAGGTCGATGTTGGCGGCGTCGAGGCGGCCGTACAGCTCGGCCCGGGGAGCGGGGTTGATGTACCCGGCGGTCACGGCGACGGTGGCGACCCCCACCTCGTGGCAGGCGTCGGCCACGTCGATCGCGTACTCCAGGAAGATCGTGGGGTCGTTGTAGGTGAAGGCGACGCTGCGACAGCCGAGCTCTCGGGCGGTGCGGGCGATGGCCTCGGGGGACGCCTCGTCGGCCAGGGTGTGGATCTCCTTGGACTTGGAGATGTCCCAGTTCTGGCAGAAGCGGCACGCCAGGTTGCAGCCCGCGGTGCCGAAGCTGAAGATCGGCGTCCCCGGCAGGAAGTGGTTGAGGGGCTTCTTCTCGACCGGGTCGACGCAGAACCCGCTGGAGCGGCCGTAGGTGGTGAGGACCACCTCGTCGCCCTCACGGCCTCGTACGAAGCACACGCCCTGTTGGCCGTCGCGCAGCTTGCAGGCACGTGGGCACACGTCGCACTGCGCCCGGCCGTCGTCGAGGGTGTGCCAGTGGCGGGTCGGAACGGTGAATCGATCCATCACGGGCAAGTCTAGCGTCTAACACTCAGAAAACCTAAGTGCTAGTGACGCAAGGTCTGTCAAGGTTGCCCGAGGGCGATCCCGTCGTTGGACCCTGGCCCCACGGGCGCCAACGGGTGAGGATGGACCCGTGCGAGCGGTCGTCTTGGTCAAGCAGGTGCCGGACCTGCGCTCGGCGGCCGTCGGTGTGGCGGCCGACGGCACCATCGTGCGAGAGCACGCACCCGCCATCACCAACCCCTCGGACCTCCATGCCCTCGAGGCCGCTCTGCGGCTGGCCGACGAGGTGTGGGCGATCAGCATGGGCCCGCCTCGCGCCGAGGAGGTCCTGCGCGACGCGGTCGCCCGCGGCGCCGACCGTGGCGTCCTGCTCTGCGACCGGGCCTTCGCCGGTTCCGACACCTGGGCGACCGCGAACGCCCTGGCGGCCGCCGTCACCTTCCTGGGTGGCGCCGACCTGGTCCTGACGGGTCTCACCGCCATCGACGGCGAGACCGGTCAGGTGGGCCCGGAGGTGGCCCAGCGCCTGGGCCTGCCCCAGGCGACGGCGTGCGAGGACCTGTGCCTCGAGGGCGATGGGTTGACCGCCCGGCGCATCGTCGAGGGCGGTTACGAGCGGCTCCGCCTGCCGCTGCCCGCGCTGTGCACCGTGGCCGAGACTGGGTTCCTCCCCCGGTACCCGACCCTTCCGGGCCGGCGGCGGGCCGAACGGGCCGGCATCGACGTGTTGACCGCGGCCGATCTCGGGCTGGGCCGCGACCGGGTCGGGCTCGACGCCTCGCCGACGAAGGTCGCCCACATGGCCCCGGCGCCCCTGCCTGATCGCCACTGCCGCATGGTCGACGCCTCGTTCGACCTCGACGACCTCGTTGCCGAGTTGGCGGCGCTGGGGGCCCTCGCCGCGAGCGCTCGGCCCGTGGCCGAGGTGGCGGTGCCGTCCCCGCCGCGCGACCCGTTCCCCGACGATCCGGCCCTTTGGGTGGTGGCCGAGCTCACCGACGGGCACCTCGCCGAGGTCTCCGCCGAGTTGATCTCCCAGTCGGTGGACCTGGCGCCCGGCCTCGGCGGTGGGGTGGGGGTCGTGGTTGCGGCCGACGATCCCGATCCGGCCGCCGAGGAGGCCGCCGGCTACGGCGCCGACGTGGTGTACCGGGCCGCCGATCCCCGCCTCGCCCCGTATCGCTGCCTGCCCCATGCCCGGGTGGTCGTGGACGCGATCCGGTGCCACCGGCCGGCCGCCGTGCTCTTCGGCGCCACCACCACCGGGCGAGACCTCGCGCCCCGGGTGGCGGGTGCACTCGACGCCGGTCTGGCCGCAGACTGCACCGATCTCGCGGTCGCACCGTGGGACCGACGCGACGTCCACTACGACGCGCTGCTCCACCAGATCCGCCCCGCGATGGGCGGTGGTGTGCTGGCCACCTGCCTGGCCCCCGAAGCCCGGCCCCAGGCGGCAACGGTGCGGCCCGGCGTCTTCCGCCCCCGCCTGCGGCCGTGTCGCAGCCGTCAGGTGGAGCTCGACGTCCGCCTCGAGCCGGCCGACCTGCTTGTCGAGGTCCTGGACCGCCAGGTGCAGCTCGGCGACACCCACCTCGCCGATGCGGACGTGATCATCGCCGGGGGCGCAGGTTGCGACGCCGGGTCCTGGTCGCTCGTGGAGGACCTCGCGGCCGCGGTGGGCGGGGAGGTCGCCGCCACCCGCGCCGCGGTCGAGGCCGGCCTGGCCCCACGGTCGCGGCAGGTGGGCCAAACCGGTCGCACCGTCCACCCGCGCCTCTACATCGGCTGTGGCGTCTCGGGGGCCCTGCAGCACCTGGTCGGCATGCGCACGGCCCGGACCGTCGTCGCCATCAACCGCGATCCCGACGCCTACCTGTTCCGCATGGCCCACTTCGGGATCGTCGGCGAGGTGGCCGACGTCCTGCCCCGCCTGACCGAGGCGCTCCGCCATCACCCGTGATCCTGGTGGTCGGGTTCGCACCAGGCCGTCCAGGTCCCCCTGCTGCCACCGCGCACCGGCCGGAGGGCGGCCCACTACGGTGCCGAAATGGCCAAGACCGTCGTCATCACCGGGGCAGGTTCGGGGTTCGGGAAGGGCGCCGCGGTGGAGCTCGCCGCCCGCGGCCACCGGGTGATCGCCACCACCGAGACCGTCGAGCAGGCCGAGACGCTCGCCGCCGAGCACCCCGAGCTGACCGTGCGGAAGCTGGACGTGACCGACGCCGACGACGTGCGCGGCGTGGCCGGGCTCGAACCCGACGTGCTCATCAACAACGCCGGCCTGGGCGTGATGGCGCCATTGACGAGCGTGCCCCTCGACCGGATGAAGGCGGGGTTCGAGGTCAACGTGTTCGGCATGGTGGCCATGTGCCAGGCGGTGATCCCCGGGATGAAGGCCAAGGGTGCCGGCCGCATCATCAACATGTCCTCGATCGCCGGCGTCCTTTCGGGCCCGATGACGGCGCCCTACGCCATGACCAAGCACGCGGTGGAGGCGTTCACCAAGGCATTGAGGGACGAGTTGGCCCCGTACGGCATCGACGTGACGAAGCTGAACCCCGGGCCCTACGACACCGGCTTCAACGACGTCATGGTGAACGGCATCGCCGCCTACATCGACGAGGGTGACGCGCCGGCGGCCGAGGCCGAGGCGTTCGTGCGCGCCATCGTCCTCACCGGCCAACTCGACCCCGACGAGGTGGTGCAGGCCATGGCCGACCTCACCGAGGCGGACGAGACCCCGGTCGAGACCTTCCTGCCGGCCGGCATCCTCGAGCTCATCAACCCGCCGGGCTGACGCCCGGAACCCACCACTGCCGCGGCGTCGGTCAGTCAGCCCCGCTGGAACACCCCACCGTGAGGTCAGAGACCTGCTCGCGGGCAGCGACGCGTTCACTCAGGAAGAAGTATGAGCGGAACGGGCTCCGTGCTCGAGCGCCGTCAACTCCCGGGCTGGCGGGCGTCGTCGACCAGGGCGGTGATCCCGTCTGTGACCGAGCGCAGGGGGACGTGCCAGCGGGACATCCTCGTCGGTGAACCGACGCGATGCGCGACCCCACCCGGCTTTGCGGTGTCACCACAGATGGTCGGGGCGTACCCCATCGCCTCGGCAGCGAGGCCGGCGATCTGGGCGAACGTGGTGCCGACCCCTGTGCAGACGTTGAGGGGGGCCGCGCCCTCGAGGTGTTCGTGGGACTCGACGATGGTGGCGACCGCGTCATCGACGTGGATGAAGTCGCGGGTCTGCCCACCGCCGCCCCACACGACGAGCGGATCGAGGCGGTCGACGGCTCGGGAGACGATCGCCGGCACCGGGTAGTCCGCCGTCTGACTCGGGCCGTACACCGTGAAGGGGCGGTAGAGCCCGATCGGCAGGTCGAACTGCTCGCTGACGGCGAGGGCGATCCGCTCGCCGGTGAGCTTCACCCAGCCGTAGACGCCGTCGGGCACACCGACGCGCGCGGTGGACAAGTCGACCACCGATTCCTCGAGCCCTCCCGGGGCGGGGTCGCCCGTGAACGGGTACACGGCCGACGACGACAGGTAGACGGCGGCCCGGGGCCGCGTGCGGGCGACGAACCGGAAGAAGGCGCTGTCGAGGGCGAGGTTGCCGACGACGCCCATCGGGTCGTCCTCGATGCGTTGACGGCCGCCGACGCTGGCCGCGAGATGGAAGACGGCGTCGTAACGGTCGAGGTGGGGGAGCAGGACGCACGCATCGCCGGTGTGCTCGGTGCCGGTGACCGTGAGGGGAGAGGGGAGGAGGTCGACGGTGTCGACCACGTCATAGCGATCGGCGAGGGCCGGCACGAGGTGTCGACCGATGAAGCCCGAGGCGCCGGTGACCAGCGCCCGGCGCACGGCGCTCACGTTGCCGGCCCCGTGCCGGCCGGTAGGTCGGCATCGGCGAGGATGCGAAGGAGCGAGGCGCGGAAGTTCTCGTAGGAGAAGGTGCTGCTGCGCAGGATCGCGGCGTCCGCCATCATCGCCAATCGGTGCGGTTCGCCGATGAGGCGCAGGGTGGCCGCTACCAACTCGTCGAGCGTCTCGAAGAGCACCCCCGAATGCCACTGCTCGATCACCTCGGGCTGACCGGCCCTCGCGTAGGAGAGCGGGACGCACCCTGCGGCCATGGCCTCGACGGTCGTCATGCCGAAGTGCTCGAAGCGGTCGGGCTCGACATCGGGGTCCTCGCCGTAGCCCGTGGCGTTCCAGTACAGGCGGCTCTCGCCGTAGAGACGGGCCAGGGTGGCGAGCGGTGCATCGGGATGGAACACGATCGGATAACCGACGGCCGCCGCGCGGCATCGCTCGAGGTAGCTCGCGGCGGCGGCGTCGTGGCGAGTGCCACCGACGAGGTGGTACTCCCAACCCTCGAGGCCGTCGTCGCACAGTCGCTTGAAGAGCTCGATCATGCGCAGCTGCTTCTTGCTGTGGCCCTCCACGAAGAACCGGCCGACGCTGATGATCTGTTGCTTCTTCGCTGCCGGGGCGAACTGGCCGACCTGCACCGGTGGATAGAGCAGCTCGCTCGCTCGCCCCAGCCGCCGGGCGATCCAGCGCTGCGTGAAGTGGGAGTTGGCGAGCAGCAGGTCGTAGGTGTCGACGGCGTCGTAGAACCGGCAGTGGTCCGTCCAGCGGTCGAGGCCCGCGGGCCCCGTGACGACCGGTCGGCGCCCGCCTTGGCTCGCTGCGATCGAGGCGATGCGCACGCCGAGGCGGGCACGGTCATCGGTTCGGTTGCGGGTGGGTTCAAACGTCGAGCTGGTCACATCGACGAGCACTGGTCGGCCAGACGCGGTGACCGCGGTCGGGACGACCAGGTCGAGGGTCACGTACCCGTGGTCGGGGAGGGTGACGGCCGGGCCGAGAGCGACCCCGTCCGCACGGACCACGACCTCGGCCGGCGGCTCGTCGCGGTGGCGGATGCTGGCGAGGCAAAGGGTCAGCGCGACGGGCGCGGGGCGCGCGCCCGACAGGGCGAAGCGACCGCACCCGTCGGTCCAGGCGAAGGGGCCGTGGTAGTCGGACTCGAGCCGGTAGAGCCCGCCGATCGCCTCGATCACCGGTCCGGGGGCATCGAGGCGACGGGGGACCGGCCGCACGACACCGGCGCTGGCGGGCGGTTCGGGCGGGAAGAAGACCTGCATCACGTTGAACCGGGCGTAGGCGCGGACGTGATCCAGGTAGGAGCAGTTGACGAAGAGGTCGTAGTCGCGGGTCGCCTCGGACACCCCGCGGTAGTGCATGGGGTCCTCCGGCACGACCCGACAGCCGACCTCGGCGAGATCGAAGCCGAGGATCTCGCGGAATCGGTCCCAGTCGGGCGGCTCGTGGGTGATCACGTCGACTGGTCCGAACGCTGCGAGGGTGAGCGCGAACGCCCCGAGGGTCTGCTCGCCCCCGCCGAGCGTGGCCACCCACTGGTTGTAGATGAGCGACCTCATCGGAACGACGCGACCCTCCGGCGATGCATCCGCCACGGGGGGTCGACCTGGCGGGCGAGCCCGACGACATCGGCGAACAGCGCCGCGGCGACCACATCGGGATCACCGGGTGGGCCCTCGAGCGTCATCGCCGAGCCGAGACGTGCCGTCCGGATGCGCGCGGCGCGAGATCTCGGGTGAGCCGAACGGGGGGACGGCGTGCCCGTGGTCATGGGCTCGACCACCGGGAAGGCGCCGTTGGCGATCGTCGCCGACCACTCGAGGGTTTCGCCGTCCGCTCCGGGGTCCTCGATCCGCACGTCTCCCAGGCCGAGCTCGATGCCGATGAGGCCCGACACGACCGCGGCCTCGCGAGCGAGCTGCGCTCGTCCGGCGCCGGTGAGGACGACCTCTTCGACCTGATCGCCGGCGTCGCGGAGCCGTGCCAGCGTGGGCACCAAGGCCGTTCCGGGCAGGAGGGCGGCGCCGAGCCCGACGCGTCGGTCGGCGATCGCCACCGCGAGGTCGACCGGATCCTCGGTGAAGCAGCTGAGGTCGGCGGTGACCGCCGCGTGTCCCTCACGAATTGCGGTCATGGCGGCGCGACGGCGAGGGGCGAGGGTGTCCGGGGTCGGCGCCGTCGTGGCGTCGACGACGATCGAGGGCTCGGGGCCGAGCTCGGACGAAGTGCCGAGGGAGAAGCCCTCGCGACCGGCGAGGTCGCCGCCGAGCGACTCGACGAGGGCACAGAACGCGAGCGCGGTCGGACTCGACGGTGCAAGGACCACCAGGGGTACCCGTCTCATCGGTTCAGCGCGACCGCGGGCTCACGTGATGTCGAGCCGACGCACGACGCCGTGCTGCAGGGGATTCAGCACCCGGAGCGCGGCGATGAGCACGATGCGCTTGGGCGTCAGGGGTGGCTTCGCGTCCCGCGGCGCCTCGACCGTGGCGAACACCTCGGGGTTCGCCTCGGCGGCGAGGCAGCGTTCGCGCCACAGCTCGACGGAGCGCTCCAGGCCCGTGATCACCTCGCCTCGGGCTACGGTCGACGCGTGCCAGTAGTTGAACTCGTGCAGCGCCTGGATCACCCGTCCCCGTTGCTCGGCGAGGCTGCGCCAGTACGTCAGGTCGTCCTCGAGGTCGCCGGATGGGGTGGCCACCTGGTCATGTCTACTACAGGGTCCCGGGGGTCAATCCTGCGGTGATCCCGGTCCACGAGCCCGTCCTCGGACGAGCCGAGGCCGAGGCCCTTCAGCGCTGCGTGACCGCCGGCGACGCCGGTGGACACAGCCCGACGGTGCGTGCGTTCGAGGGCGCCTTCGCGGCTCGAGTCGGCTCGCAGCATGGTGTCGCCGCCGCGAGCGGTACGGCGGCGCTGCACCTTGCGTTCGCGGGATTGGGCATCGGGCCGGGGGACGAGGTCATCGTCCCCTCCTTCACCTTCGCGCCCTGTGCCGACATGGTGAACCTCGTCGGTGCCACACCGGTACTGGTGGACGTCGACCCGGCCTCGTTCAACCTCACCCCACGGTCGGTGCTCGAGGCGGTGACGACCCACACACGCGCGGTGCTCGCCGTGCACCTCTACGGACACCCGTGCGACCTGACGGGATTGGCCGAGGTGTGTGCCGCCGAGGACCTGTTGTTGATCGAGGACTGCGCCCAGGGCCTCGGCGCCCGCCACGCGCACCGACCCGTCGGATCGGTGGGCGCCGCCGCCTGCTATTCGTTCTATGCCAACAAGGTGATCACCACCGGTGAGGGCGGCATGGTGACGACCGACGACGCCGACCTCGCCGGACGGATCCGCTGGCTGCAACGCCACGCCCAGATTCCCGACGTCGGCGGCGCCTACGTGCACACCGCCGTCGGGTTCAACGACCGGATGTCGGCGTTCGCGGCCGCCGTGGGCATCGCCCAGCTCGACCGGCTCGACGAGTTCCTCGAGCGGAAGGCGGCCAATGCGCGGCGTTACACCGAAGCGCTGTCCTCAGTGGCCGGGATACGGCCACCCGCACCCGTTGGCGCGGCCGACCGCCATGCGCACTGGGCCTACGCCATCCTCGTCGACCCCGAGCTCGTCGCCGGTGGGGCCCGGGGCCTCGGGGATGCACTGCGGGCCTACGGCGTGGAGACACGCGGCTTCTACCAGCCGCTGCATCTCCACCCAGGCGCAACCGAGCGATCGAGGTTCGCGGCGCCGTTGCGCGTGTGCGAGACCTTCGCCCCCAACGGGTTGGTGCTGCCGTCGGGCAACGCACTTGCGGCTTCCGATGTCGACCACGTGATCACCGTCCTCGCCGCCTACGCCGCCGGCGCCGGCTCGGACCGGGTTCGATGACTGGGTCTCCCGACTCATTTCGAGGCCTCGGCTGAAGTCGGGCCGAGCGTACGCCGACCCTCTCCGGAACATGGCGACCATCGATCTCCAGGCTCCACGGCACATCTCCGACCTCGGCGTCCCCGAGTCGATGACCCTCGACATCGTCCTGCGCCGGGCGTTGCTCGAGGGGCACACCTCCACGATGCAGCTGGCGACCGCCCTGGCCGTGACCCCGTACTTGATGGAGTCCGCGGTCGAGCACCTCCGGCGGCAGGGCATGCTCGAGGTCACCGGGCTCGAGGGGCGGAACCACAAGCTCATGCTCAGCGAGACCGGACGGACGACCGCCGCCGACCGGATGCGTCTGAGCAGGTACGCCGGGCCGGTGCCGGTGAGCCTCGGCGACTACATGCAGGCGGTCCGGGGCCAGCACCGCCAGCCGAAGATCCACCACGACACCATCCGCCGGGCGTTCACCGACCTGGTCATCGGTGACCGTCTCCTCGACGAGTTGGGCCCGGCCATCCTGGCCAAGGGCGCCATCTTCTTGTACGGGCCGCCGGGAACGGGCAAGTCATCCATCGCCGAGCGGCTGATACGGGTCCACGAGGACGCGGTGGTCGTGCCCCGGGCGGTCGAGGTGGACGGTCAGGTGATCACCGTGTTCGACCCCGTGCTCCACCGCCCGGTCGAGCCGCAGCCGAAAGGCCTCGACCCCCGATGGGTGCTGTGCGCGCGCCCGAGTGTGATCGTCGGCGGCGAGCTCCGGGCGTCACAGCTCGACCTCAGCTACGACGCCAACGCCGGCTTCTACGCCGCCCCGCTCCAGATGCAGGCCAACAACGGGATCCTCGTGATCGACGACTTCGGCCGTCAGTCGATGACCCCCGACGAGCTCCTGAACCGCTGGATCGTCCCCCTGGACCGGGGGGTCGACTACTTGACCCTCGAGAGCGGCCTCAAGTTCGAGTTGCCCTGCCTCACCAAGATCGTCTTCTCGACGAACATGGAGCCTTCGCACCTCGCCGACGAGGCCTTCTTCCGTCGCATCCGCAGCAAGGTCCTCATCCCGGCCATCGAGGACCAGGAGTTCGACCAGATCCTCCTCGCGGTGGCGGCATCGTCGGGTGTCACCGTCGCACCCGGCGCCGCCGAGCACCTTCGCGAGGTCAGCCGGGAGCAGGGCGACGGGGACCTTCGGCCGTACCTGCCCGCCGTGGTCTGCGAGTTGGTGTCGTCGATCAGCGACTACGAGGACATGGACCGCATCCTCGACGTGGCGATGGTCGACCGTGTGGCCGGCATCTTCTTCACCCATGCAACCTCGATGCGAGAGCCTGCCGCCCAGACCGCCGATTGATGCCGTCCGGGTCGGTGTGACTGCGGCCGGGCGCGGCGCGGTGGCTCGGCGATCTAGCGTCGTGGCATGAGCGAGCAGATGAAGGCGATCGTGGTCGAGGACGGCGTGGTGCGGGTCGGTGACCTCGACGTGCCCGAGCCGACCGCGGGCCAGGCCCTGGTCCGCATCACCACCGCCGGGGTGTGCCACTCCGACCTCCACCTGGCCAAGGGCGACTGGATGGGGGTGTCGACCCCGCAGCTCGGCCACGAGGCCATCGGTGTCGTCGAGGCGCTCGGCCCGGGCGCCGAGGCCGACGTGGCCGTGGGCCAGCGCGTCATCCTCGGCCTCGGTGGTGCCGGCGGTGCCTTCTGGTGCGGCGCCTGTGAGTACTGCCTCGGCGGTCGGCCGCGGCACTGCGCCCAGGCCGGCACGGTGATGGGCACCTTCGCCGAGCACTACGCCATCTGGGCCAAGGCGCTCGTGCCGCTGCCCGACAGCATCGGCGACGAGGAGGCGCCGCTCGCCTGTGGTGGTCTCACCGCCTACAGCGCGGTGCGCAAGCTCATGGCCCACGGCATCCCACCCGGGCGCACGGTGGGCGTCATCGGCGCCGCCGGAGGCCTGGGGCACTACGCCGTCCAGATCCTGCAAGCCTTCGGCTACCGGGTCCTCGGCGTGGACATCGGCGAGGACCGGCTCGACTTCGTCCGGTCGCTCGGTGCCGAGGAGGCGGTGGGCATCGACGAGGCGGCCGGGGCGGCGATGGCTCACGGCGGCATCGACGCCGTCCTCGTCTTCGCGGCGCGGGTCGCCGGCTTCCAGCTGGGCCTGTCGATGCTGCGCCAGCAGGGGCTCTTCATCGGCGTGGGGCTGCCGCCCACCGAAGACGGCAACTTCGAGATCAGCCCGTTCGAGTTCTTCTGGCGGGACCCCACCCTCATCTTCTCCGCGGTCGGCACCGTCCAGGAGATGCGCGAACTGGTGGACCTTGCCGCCGCCGGCAAGGTCAAGACCCACGTGTCGCGCACCGGCAGCCTCTCCGAGGTGCCCCAGATCTTCGAGGAGCTCGAGGCCGGCGCCTACCTCGGCCGAGCGGTGCTGACCGACCTGACCCGGTAGCGATCAGCCGGTCCCGGCCGGGGCGCGCGGCAGACCCGACGACGCCAGGAGCCCCACGGTGACGAGGTGGCGGCCCGCTGCGTCGCCCTCGACGTGGACTACCACCTCCCCTCGGGTTCGGTGCCTGCCCTGCGCGGGGTCGACGCCGCCTTCGCCCGGGGCCGGCTGTCGGTGGTGACCGGTCCCTCCGGCTCGGGCAAGTCCTCACTGCTGCGCACCCTCACGGGGCGCCAACGGCCGAGTGCCGGCTTCGTCGAGGTCGAGGGGCACGATCTCACTGCGCTGCGGGCGCGACGGCGACGATGGGTGCGGCGGCGCCACGTCGGCGTCGTCCTCCAGGACCCAGCCGACAACCTCGTGCCGTACCTCCGGGCCCGGGAGCAGGTCGAGCTGGCGGCCCGACTCCGAGGCGCCGATCCCGGCGAAGCGGTGGCCCTGCTCGCGGCGGTGGGTCTGAGCGATCACCACGATCGCCTCCCGGCAGCCCTCTCGGGGGGCGAGCAGCCACGCGACGCCGAGTACACCTAGGCCGCGGCGCGAAGGGTCGCCGGTGGGGAAGGATGCGGGGATGCCGTCGTGTCCTCCCGCCGAGCCTCCTGGCGCCGACGCCGCGTCGGTGGTCCCGGTGGGCCGCAGGGCGGCGAGATCGCGATGAGCGAGACACCGCCACCCGACGCCTCGCGTGTCTCGCCGGGGGCCCGGGTCGAGGAGCTGGTCGGCCGGGTCAGCGTCCTCGCCCGCCGTCTCTCCCGGCCGATCGGGATCGCCGGCCGCATCGGCCTCGTCGCCGGCGCCGCGGTCTGGTTGCTCCTTCCCGCGCCGGTGTGGCCGGACCGGCCCCCGTGGTGGTCGAGCTTGGTGTCGCTCATCGTGCTGTGTGCCCCCGGGGCCTGGTTGGTGTTCCACCGTCGATGGCTGGACCGGGCCTTCGTGCGGGCCACCGAGCTGGCCCCGGCGGCGACGACGACCGCGCTCGAGACCTACGCCAAGGCGCGGACGTCGGCGTCGAGCAGATCCCGAGGCGCTGGCTCCGACGCGGCTGGTGGGGGCCGGATGCGTCGGGCGTGGCGCTTCTACCGGGGGACCATCTCGCCGCTCCAAGGCCATGTCTCCGACGCGCTCGGCATCACCGTCCCGTTCCGACCCTTCGCCCTGATCACCAGCGGCGTGGCCCTGCTGCTGACCCTCGTGCTCCTGGTGTGCATCCCGGTGGCCCTCGTCCTCCGGGTCGTCCTGCTGGCGACCTGACCGGGCGACCTGTTGACACCGGCCGTGGTGGCCGCGGCGGCGCCGGTTGACGCGGGTGCCCGGTCGCGGCTCGTCTACCGTGCCCCCAGCGGCCGTCGTGGCCGCCTGGACCGTGGGGGGACCATGCCGAAGCTGTTGGACGCCTTCGTCGCTGATCGAGGGGGTGACCTCGCCCTCGCCGACGAGCGGGGGGAGTCGAGCTGGGACGAGCTGGCCGAGCGGGTCGTGCGCCTCATGCACGTGCTCACGGGCGCCGGCCTCGAGCCTGGTGACACCTTCGCGCTCATGGTGGGCAACCGGCGGGAGGCCTTCGAGGCGTTCTGGGCCGCAGCCCACCTCGGGACCACCTACGTGCCGGTGAACTGGCACTGGACCGCCGACGAGCTGGCGTACGTGCTCGACGACGCCGGTTGCAGGGCCCTCGTGGTGGACGAGCTCTTCGCGGACGTCGCCGAAGTGGCCCTCGCCGACGCCCGGTCGGCCACGGTAGGGCTCGCTCTCGTCACCGGTTCCGCGGACCGGGGCCGCTTGTCGAGCTACGAGTCTGCACTCGCCGCGGCGCCGACGGACGAGCCCGAGACGGCGCTGTTCGGCGGGCCGATGTTCTACACATCGGGCACCACGGGTCGGCCCAAGGGCGTGCGCGGCATGCTCGCGGGCGGGGCGGACGTGCCCAGCGACCTGCTCCCGCTGGTGGCCGGCGCGGTGTCCGAGTTCGTGCCCACCCCCGGACGCACGCTGCTCGCCGGACCCGTGTACCACTCGGCCCAGTGGGCCTTCAGCTTCCTGCCCATGGTCGCCGGCTCCGCGGTGGTCATGCGCCACAAGTTCGACCCCGCCGAGACCGTGCGCCTCTTCGACGAGTGGGCCGTCACCAACGTCCACCTCGTCCCGGTGCAGTTCAAGCGCCTGCTCGACCTGCCCGACGACGTCCGCAACGGCCTCGACGGGTCGAGCCTCGAGGCGGTCTGGCACGGCGCCGCCCCCTGCCCGGCGCCATGGAAGCAGGCGATGATCGACTGGCTGGGCCCGAAGGTGCACGAGTACTACGGCTCCACCGAAGGCGCCTTCATCTCGACCATCCGGGCCGAGGACTGGGTCCGCAAGGGCGGAAGCGTCGGTCCGCCGCTGCCCATCATGGAGGTGCTGGTCATCGGCCCCGACGACGAGCCGGTGCCCCAGGGCGAGTCGGGCACCCTCTACTTCCGCAGTGCCCTCGGGAGCGACTTCGTGTACCACAACGACCCCGACAAGACCGCTGCCGCGCACCTGGCGCCGGGCGTGTTCACCACGGGTGACGTGGGCTACCTCGACGACGAGGGGTACCTGTGGCTGTCCGACCGCAGGATCGACATGATCATCTCCGGCGGGGTGAACATCTATCCGGCCGAGATCGAGACCGTCCTCGCCGAGCACCCGGCGGTGGCCGACGTCGCCGTCATCGGCGTCCCCGACGACGAGTACGGCGAGCAGGTGAAGGCGGTGGTCCAGACCGTTGATGGCGTCGAAGGCTCCGATGCGCTGGCCGGCGAGCTCGTTGCCCTCTGCCGGGAGAAGCTGGCGGGCTACAAGCGGCCCAAGAGCATCGACTGGTCCGAGGCGCTGCCCCGTTCGGCGGCCGGCAAGCTGCTCAAGCGCGAGCTCCGCCAGCCCTACTGGGAGGGCAGCGGCCGGAACATCTGAACGCCACCGCCCGGACGCCATCCCCGGTGGGTGTCAGCGCGCCTGCGTAGGTTGGCCCCATGGCGTTCGGACAGGCAGCAGGGCCGCCGGCCTCCCCCAAGCGGGTGGCCGAGCTGGCAGAGGCGCTCGAGGCCCGCGGCTTCGACAGCTTCCGAGAGGCGCGGCACCCCATCGGCCTGACCCAGCGCCAGGCGGCCGGGAAGTTCACCAACGCCGAGGTCGACGAGCTGCTGGCCCGCCTCGAAGCGGAGGCCGACGGCAGCGAGGCGCCCGGGGCGGCCCCGCCGGCGAAGACGTCGGTCGCCGTGGATCGCCGCCAACGAGCGCGCGACGAAGAACTGGTGGTCCGCCTCGACGCCGATCTCATGGCCACCGAGCTGGCCAACCGAGGGTGGTGCTGCATCCCGCCTGAGTGAACGTGGGGCCCGGTCACCCGCAGGGGCGCCCGGCGAGATCGGCGAGCTCGCACCACGGGACCGACACCAGTGCCACGTCGGCGGGACCCTCGTGACCGGCGTCGTGGAAGCCGAACGGCATCGAGGTGGCGTCCCCGAGCGATGGGTGCGGGGCGAAGTGATAGCAGTTGAACCCGCGGTCCACGGCCTCGGGGTCGCACTCGACGGGCACGTCACCGGGCTCGGACCACGGCCCCTCGGGTGCCTCGGCCACCCGGATGCGCAGGGTCGGGTCGCCGAAGGCGCGGGGCGCGGCGGACACGAACGCGTCCAGCCGCTCGCTCCACGAGACGGAGAACTGCTGCGGGGTGAACCCGTCCGTGCCCTCGCCGCCCGGGAGCGGCATGTCCATCGGCGCGGCGGCTTCCACGGCACGGCGGAACGACGCTTCGCTGCAGTCCGAGGCGCCGGGCTCGTCGACGGTGCACGCCTGCCACCCGTCCCCGGGCCCGCGCCACACCGCCCACGACGCGCGCACACCGACGGGCTGGCCGACGGCCGCTCGCGCCACGGCACACTGCTGCTCGCCGACCCAGTCAGGGGTCTCGTCGGGATGGCAGCCGTAGGCGTACTGGTAGCCGTCGGAGTACACGGCGCCGGCGCCGAAGACGACGTTGCGCTCGCCCGACGACCAGGCGCCGGGGAACAGGTCCCATCGGTGCACCTGCGCGGTCCAGGGGTCCGTCGATCCGTGCCGGTAGACGTACGTGGCGACGCCGAAGTCGCCGGCGTCGGCCCGGTCGAGGAGGGACGAGCGACACCCGTGCACGAAGAAGGCGGTCACGAGGGTGGTCCCTGCCGTCGGCCCCGGTGCCGCGGTCACCCCGTCGATCCACGAGGCCGCGCCACCCCGGTCCGAGCAGCGGCCGATGTCCGGTGGTGCGGGGGCGACGAAGTTCGACAACTGGAACGCGGGGCGGCGGTCGTCGGGCTCGGCGACCGCGATGGAGTTGGTCAAGCCGCCGGGCAGCGCGGTCGGGTCGCACACGACCCAGAGCACCTTGCCGTCGCCGAGACGGACGGTCCAGCCGCAATCGCCGTTCTGCGAGTCGACCCGACCGTCGGGGCTCGCCTCGAGTCGACGGGCGTGCTCCGCCGAGCAGCCGGCGATGGCGCTGACCAGGAGGAGGGCTCCCAGGACCGCGCCACCGGCGCAGCGAGCGGTCGACGCCTTCAGGATGGCGGGCCTCCGTCGACCCCCACGCAGTTCGGGCCGTCGCCGTCGGCCCCGGCGACCCGGTGGAGGATGGCCGCGTGGGGGGTCAGGTGCAGCTCCTCCGAGCCTTCGTGGCCGGTGGCGAGGGCGTCCACGATGAGGCTGTACGCAGGATCGGCGGCGGGCGGCCAGAGCAGCGCGACCGCCGGGCGATCGTCCACGTTCCTGCGGGTGCGGCGCCCTGCACCCGCGACGAGCGCGTCGCCGTCGAGGCGCACGGTCACCGAGGTCACGTGGGGCGTGCCGTCCTCGTTCACGGTTGCGAGGAAGGGGTGGGGGCCGAACTCGGCGAGGCGGTCGCGCAACGCGGCGAGGTCGACGGGCACACTCATCGTCCCATCCTGCCAGGGGCAACTCGCCCTGCCCGGATGACACCGCGGTGGCGCCGCTGCCCTTCGGTCGCGACCCGACCCGAGGTCATCCTCGCCGATGGCCTGAACCAGCGTGCGCTACGGCTGGAGGACGACCTTGATGGCGCCGCTGGCTCGGTCGGCGGCAACGCGGAAGGCCTCGGGGGCCTCGTCGATGCCGAAGCGGTGGGTGACCAGCGCAGGCGCCAGACCGGGAACCGCGGCGAGGAGCGCGGCGGCGTCCTCGACCTCGCGTCGGCCGCTGTGGTGGCCGTAGCCGTAGCAGGCGACGACGTCGAGCTCCTTGATGGTGAGGGGGATGCCTGGGGCCGTGAGGTCCTCCCAGTAGGTGCCGAGGAGTGCGATCGTCCCCCGTGCCCTCGCCAGGTCGCAGGCGGTCGCGAAGGCGGAGGACGTGCCCGCGGCCTCGATGACGACGTCGTAGTGGCCCTCGGCGGGCCGACCACCGACGGCCTCGGCCGCGGCACCCTGGTGGGGATGGCGGCTCACCACGCCGACCTCGCAGCCGAGGTGGGTGGCCGCGGCGACCGCGGCGACGCCGAGAGTGCCCCCGCCGACGACGGCCACGCGCATCCCCGGCTCGACCCGGGCGCGGGCCATGGCGTGCACGGCGCAGGCCACCGGCTCGACGAGGCCGGCGTCGAGCACGTCGAGTCCGGCCGGCAGGGGGACCACGCATTCGGGACCCACGAGGACCTCATCGGCCATGCCGCCATCACTGGAGATGCCGATGGTCGTCGCCGTCGGGCACAGCTGGGTGTCACCGGCGAGACAGCGGTCACAGGTGCCACACCAGCGCACCGGCTCGATGGCCACCGGCGTGCCGTCGGCCAGCCAACCGGACACCTCGTGGCCCAAGGTCACCGGCAGGGGACCCCAGCTGATCAGGTGGAGGTCCGAGCCGCAGATGCCGGCGGCCGCCACCTTCACCACCACGTCGTCAGGCCCGGGGTCCGGCGCTGGGAGGTCGGCCACCTGCACGCCGTCCTCGGTGACCCGCACCCCTCGCATCAGCGCTGGTCCCAGTGGTCGCGGCGATCCATGCGCCATCGTCCCACGGCGACCGTCCCCGCGTCCGCCATGATCGTGGTGTGTCCGCCGGCCGTCCGCTGCCCCTCGAGTTCGTGACGTCGGCCCCGACGGCCGACGATCTGCCCGACAACGAGGCCGAGCTGGCGGTGGTGGGGCGCTCCAACGTGGGAAAATCGTCGCTGCTCAACGCGCTGGCCAACCGCAAGCGCCTGGCCCTCGTGTCGAAGACCCCGGGGCGCACCCAGCTGCTGAACTGCTTCGCCCTCGAGGACGGCACGGCGGTGATCGACTGTCCGGGCTACGGCTACGCCTCGGCGCCGGCCGCCACCCGCCAGCGGTGGCAGCAGATGATGGAGGACTACCTGCTCACCCGAGAGCAGCTGGTGATGATCCTGGTGCTGGTGGACGGCGAGATCGGGCCGACCAAGCTCGACCTCCAGATGCTGGAGTGGCTGCGCGCCAACGCCCTGCCCCACGTCATCATCGCCACCAAGCACGACAAGGTGAAGGCTGCGAAGCGCCAGAAGCGCAAGAAGGACCTGGCCGCGGCCTGTCAGCTCGAACCCGGCGACATCATCTGGGTGAGCGCCGCCAACGGCACCGGCATCGACCGCCTGCGCGGTCTCGTGTGGGAGTGGCTCCAGCCGTAGGCGGCCGGTGCCGCCGTCGCCCGGTGCCATGACCGGGTCCGGAGGCCGGTTCCAGGAGCGGGCGGCGTCATGACGCGCCGCATCCGGCCGGTCGTCGCGTCGGGTCGTACGCTCCGGCGCATGACCACCGTCGGATCCACAGGTGCCGTCGAGCCCGACCCGTTCACGCCGCCGGAGCCCGCCGAGGCGCTGGCTCGCCTCGGGATGCCCCTCGACGAGGCGATGCGCACGCAACGGGCGGTGCGCCGCCTGCACCTGGCCCCGGTGTCGCACGACGTGCTTCTGCCACTGCTCGAGCTGTCGCTCAAGGCGCCCACCAGCTCGAACACCCAGGACTGGTCGTACCTCGTCGTGGAGGACCCGGACCAGAAGGCCCGCCTCGCTCGGCTGTACCGCCGGCTGTACCGGCTGTTCAACCCGGTCGTCGAGCGCCAGGCCCGTGGGGACGAGGCGGCGCTGCGGGGCATGCGCCCAGGGCAGTGGCAGGCCGAGCACTTCGAGGAGCTCCCGGTGTTCGTGATCCCGTGCTACGCCCGGAACCTCAAGCACCGACCGGTGGGTCGCCCGCAGATCTCGGTGGCGTCGTTCTACGGCTCGGTCTACCCCGCCGTGCAGAACCTCCTCCTGGCGTGCCGGGCCGTCGGCCTGGGTGCATCCCTGCAGACCCTGCCCATCTGGCACGTGCGTTCGGCGCGCAAGATCCTCGGCCTTCCCCGCACCATGAACCCGGTCTGCATCATCCCCATCGGCTGGGCCAAGGGTCGCTACGGCACCACCACGCGCCGTCCCATCGGGGAGGTCGTGCACCTCGACCGCTACGGCAACCAGCCGTTCCTGTCCGTCGCGGGGACCAACCTGACGAAGGGCGGCGGGGCGTTGAACGGGTTCGCGTCCGGCGGCGCCGGCGGCACCAAGCGCGGCCGGTCGCTGCCGAAGGGCGACTAGACCAACCGCACCTCGGCGACGGCGGCGGCGAACGCCTCGTCGTGCACGGGGTCCGCCGGCACCTGGAGGAGCACGCCGTCGACGAGGTCGCCGTAGCGTTCGCCGAGGGCCGACGCCAGCTGGTCGTAGCGGGCGGAGACGACCACGGTGTCGAGCACGTCATCGGTGACCTGGGCGCCCAGCTCGTCCCATCGACCCGCCCGGGTGAGGGAGCGCAGGTGGTCGCCCAGCTCGGCCCAGCCGTGGAGCTCGAGGGTGCGGCGGTAGGCCGGGGTGCTGAAGAGGAACCCGAGCCGACGCCGGCGCTCCTCGCGCGCCTCGGTGACCGCTCCGTCCTCAGGCCCGGTGGCGACCATGGCGCCGGCCACGATCATGGGCGCCCCCTCCGAGCGGCCCGCCCGCCGGCGGCCTTCCTCGAGGGCGGGCAGGCAGGCCTCTTGGAGGAACCGGCGGTCGGAGTTGGTCGGGTGGGTCACGAACCCGTCGGCGACCTCACCGCCGAGACGGCAGGAGCGCCGGTTGATGCCGCCGAGCCAGATCGGCGGCGCGGGCCCGTCGAGGGGCCCGGGGTTGAACTCCGGCTGGAGCCGGGTCAGCCGGTAGTGGGGGCCGACGTGGTGCAGCGGCGCCGTGCCGGCGAAGGCGGCGAAGCAGGCCTGCACTGCGGCGACGTAGTCGGCCATGCGATCGATCGGGTCGGTCCAGGGCACCCCGAAGCGATCCTCGATGTTGGCCTTGATCTGAGTGCCGAGTCCGAGCTCGAAGCGGCCCGGCGCCAGCCTCGCCAACGACCAGGCGGTGAGCGCGCCCTGCATCGGGCTGCGCACGAAGGCCAGCGCGAGTGAGGTGCGTACGACGAGGTGATCGGTGTGTTCGAGCGCGAGGGCGCTGACGACGAAGCCGTCGTTGACCATCTCGGCCACGTGCAGTGCGTCGAACCCGAGGGCCTCGACACGTCGAGCGTGGTGGCCCACTGCGGAGAGCGGGAGGTGGGGATCCATGCCGGCGGCGACGTGCACGGCCAGATCTTGGCCGACCGGGCCTACTCCAGGGGCGGCGGGTCGACCGGGCCGACCGGGGCCCATGTGCGCGCCCCGGCCCGAGTAGCGTCATCGTGACCACTTGACCGACGAGGGGGCACCATGCGCCGACCGCCGATCGACGAACGTCTCAAAGCCATTCCTCTGTTCCAGCGCCTGACCGACCGGCAACTCGCGTGCGTCGGTACCCTCGCGACGTTGCTCGACATCGGCGCCGGGCGAGAGCTCATCCGCGAGGGGCAGGTCGGACGCGAGTTCTTCCTCGTGGTCGAAGGTGAGGCCGAGGTCACCCGAGAGGGCGAACATCTCGCCACCCTGGGGCCGGGCACGTTCTTCGGCGAGACGGCGCTGCTGCTCGATCAGCCCCGGAACGCCACGGTCGCAGCCAAGACCGACATGGTGGTCGAGGTCATCGAGCGTCGGGACTTCAAGGGTCTGCTCGAGGAGTACCCGGACCTCTATGCCCCCTTGCTCGCCGCAACCGCGCAGCAGCTCGGCGACGAGCCGGGAATCACCTGATCGGTCAGACGACGCCGAGCGCCGGATCACCCTCGGGGATGGGCGTCACGTCCACCGAGACGGCGAGCTCGTGTGACTCGCTCTCGGTGAAGATCACCCCCTTCAGCGGAGGAACGTCGCTGTAGTCGCGACCCCAGGCCACGGTGACGTAGCGGTCGTCGACGAACTGGTCGTTGGTGGGGTCGAGGTCGATCCAGCCAGGGCCGGGCACGAACACACCCACCCACGCGTGTGAGACGTCGGCGCCCTGGAGCCGCTCCATGCCCTGAGGGGGCTCGGTCTCGAGGTAGCCGCTGACGTAGCGGGCGGAGAGGCCGAGCGCACGCAGACCCGTGATGGTGAGGTGGGCGAAGTCCTGGCAGACGCCGGCGCCGCGGGTGAGCAGCTCATCGACCGTGGTGTCGACGTCGGTGGACCCCGGCTGGTACTCGAAGTCGGCGCCGATGCGAGCGGTGAGATCGGCCAGAGCCTCGAGGAGGGGCCGGCCAGGAGAGAAGGACTCGGCCACGTAGTCGGCCGCCCGGGGGGAAGGGCCGGCCGCTGGGGAGGGCAAGGTGAACTGCCGGGCGTCGAGCACCTCGGGGTCGGTGGAGGTCCGCAGGTCGGCGCGGACGGTCTCCCACAGGTGGCCACCGGCCGACGGCAGGAGCATCTGACGGCCCCTCACGTCGACCACGCTGGTGGCGGTCACCACGAGCGCCGTGTGCGGTTCGAGCACGGCGTAGTGGGCGACCCGGTTGCCGAAGAAGTCCTTCCGGACCCGGTACTCCTCGGGGAAGGGGTCCACGGACAACGTGGTCGAGTAGCACCGCTGACCGGTCAGCTCGCGCGGGTGCAGGCGCGCCTCTCCGTAGGTCGAGAAGACCTCGCGGTCATAGCGGTACTCCGTGCGGTGCACGACCTTGAAGGTCACATCACGCGGGGGTTGTTGGGGGTGAACACGGTGCGCTGGGGCATCTGGTGGCTGAAGTGCTCCGCGTCGAGGGCATCCGCAGCCCGTATCAACAGCTCGTCGAGGCGTCCGAGGAAGGCGTTCAGCGCGGGCCGCCCACCGTCGGCGTGGATGGCGCCCAACTCGAAGGTGTCGGCGCGCCGCACCAGGTCGGCGGCCTCCTCTGCGAGCGCCTCGGCGGGGGAGTCGGCGCCCCCGAGGCGGCGAGGCAGGCCGACCGTGGCCTCGTGCAGCGCGGCCGTCTGGTGGGCCAGCGATCGGGGGTTGTCGAGGTCGAGCACGAGGAGGTCGAGCACGGTGTCGACCTGCGCACGGGACCGGTACCGGCGCCGGTAGGTGATGATGCTCTCGGCGGCGATGAGGGTGGACTCGAGTACGAGGCTGTCGGTGGCCGTCCCCGTGGCCTCGGTGACGGTCGCTCGGAGCAGGGCGCTCAGCAGCAGCGATCGCTCGATGCGTCGTCCGGCCTCCAGGAAGCGCCACCCGGCGTCGCGCACCGTGTTCTCGGCAGCGAGGCCCGAGAGCGCGAGGAGCGCCTGGAGCACCCGGCCGAGCGCCGTCGGATCGGGTCCGCTCGATGACCGCAGTCGCAGGTCGTCCAGGTCGCGGTCGAGGTGGCCCACCACCAGCCACGTGTCGCTGCTCAGCAGGTCGCGCACCTCGGCGGTGGCATCGAGCATGTGGCGCACGTCGAACGCCAGCGAACCGGCTCGGTCCTCGTCGACCAGCACCGAGCGGAGTTCGGCGTCCGGCCAGGCAAGGGCATCGTCGGCGTGCTCGCCCACGAACCCCGGCCACGTGCCGGAGACCGCCGTGAGGGCTCGCAACAGGATGCGCACGCTGGTGACGCCCTCGGGTGTGGCCCCGGCGGCGAACTCGTTGCGCCGATCGGCGATGACGCGCAGCAGCCGTGCCAGCATCTCGGCACGCTCGGCGTAGCGGCTCATCCAGAACAGGTGCTCCGCCGCCCGGGGCGAGGTCGGCGGCCGCGGCGCGGGTTCGGCGTCGTCGTCCTCGGCGGTGGGTTGCAGCCAGAACCCGGTGAGTCGCTCCGGCTCGGCGGCGAGAACGCACGTGTCCTTGCTGAGGGCGCCGGTCTGGTTGGTGATGAGGTCGCCGTCGGCGTCGGGGGCCACCCGGCTGAGTCCCCCGGGCATCACCGCGTACTGGTCGCCCCGTGCCACCGCGAAGGTGCGCAGGATGGTGCGGCGCGGGGCGAGGCCGCCATCGGCCACGGTGGGTGTGGTGCCGATGCTCACGGGGCGCTGGCCGACCCAGGCGTGGGGTTGGGCTTCGAGGCGTCGTGCCAGTTCGTCCCGCTCGGCGGCGCTCAGGCGCCAACCCATCGAAGGGACCATCATGCTCTCCCGGGCGATCGGCTTGATCACCAATTCGTGCAGGTGCGCGAGCACGTGGGCCCGGGCGGTGGGGTCGCCGCACCACCAGGTGTCGGCCGAGGGAAGTGCCAGTGGCTCGTCGAGGAGCGCCTCGGCCAGCGAGGGCAGGAACGGGAGCAGGCCCGGGTTCTCGAGGACCCCGCTGCCCAGGGTGTTCACCACCGAGACCGTGCCCGTCCGGCAGGCCTCGAGCAGGCCTGGGACGCCGAGGTTGGAGTCGGGGCGGAGCTCGACCGGGTCGCAGAACGCCGCGTCGACGCGACGGACGATGACGTGGACCGGCTCGAGCCGCCCGATCGAGCGCATCCACACCCTGCCGTCGCGGACGCGAAGGTCGGCGCCTTGGACGAGGGGCACGCCGAGCTGCGCGGCGAGGTAGCCGTGTTCGAAGGCGGTCTCGCTCCACTGCCCAGGGGTGAGCACGACGATGCGCGGCGTGTCGTCCGTGGGTGGCGCGATCTGGTGCAGCGAGGAGCGCAGGGACCGGAAGAAGGGGGCCAAGCGCTGCACCTGGGCCGATCGGTGCAGGCCCGGCAGCACCCGCGAGATCACGACCCGGTTCTCCAGCGCGTACCCGACGCCGGAGGGGGCCTGGGTGCGGTCCGAGAGCACCACGTGGCGACCGTCGGCGTCGCGGGCCAGATCAGCGGCGGCCAGGAAGAGCTGGTGGGGGCCGGGGAGGCGGATCTGGTCACACGTGCGGAGGAAGCCGGGGTGCCCGTAGACGACCTCGGGCGGCAGGAGGCCCTCATCGATCAGGCGGCGCTCGCCGTAGAGGTCGTGAAGCACGCGGTCGAGGAGCAGGGCCCGTTGCGCCACCCCGCTCTCGAGGGTCGCCCACTCCTCGGCGCCCACCATGAGGGGGACGGGGTCCGTGACCCAGGGTCGCGGCCCGACGGCATCGCCGGCGGTGACGTGGTAGGTGACGCCGTCCTCGGCCAGCAGTCGGGCCGCCTCGGCGGCGCGCAGTGCGAGCTCGCCGTGGTCGCTCAGTGTGGTGGCGACGGTGGCCCAGTGGTCGCGAACGGAGCCGTCGGGTGCGACCATCTCGTCGACGGCGCCCTCGACCGAGGGATAGGGGGCCAGCAGGGGTGGCCCCGGGACGACGCTCACGCCGACGAGTCTGGCGTGATCATCCTGCCCCGGTGAGCGATGGTGCAGGGAGGAAGTAGGTGGCGCCCAGGGCGTCGTGCAGCTCGCCCAGACTCCGTTGGAGCTCGTCCACCATCTCCAGCAGTTCGTCGGCGCCCCCAGAGATCGGGTCGAACTCGCCGAGGCGGCGGGCAACCGCTGCGCACTCCGCCATGGGCACCTCCTGGCGGGGGAGCTCGAGCAGCCAACGCGACACGGCGATGAGGCAGTGCTCTACGGACCGGGGGAACGCCGGCTCGAAGAGCAGGAAGCGCACCGCGTCGGCGCCGTGCACGACGCCGCCGGTGGCGCGTCGGTACATCTGCTCGGCACCGAGCGAGCGCAGCGCCGCCAGCCACGTGACATCGACGAAGGGCCGCAGGCCTTGGTCGGACACGCCCATGAGGATGTCGGCCTCGACCTCGAGGACGCGGGTGGTCATGTCGGCGCGCTCGACGAAGCGACCGATCTCGAGGAACGAGTAGGTGTCGTCCCGGTTCATCGTGGCGTAGATGGAGCCGGCCACGAGGTGGCAGCGGCGGATCACCTCCTCGCACCATGCCAATCGTGTGGGACGGGCGATGGCGCTGCGCCGCGTGTCCCGGACCCAGAGGTGCAGCTCGTTCAAGGTCTCCCAGGTGCGACGGGGGACCATCGTGCGCGTCACCCGCAGGTCCTCGCGTGCCTGGTCCACCGAGCTGACCACCGACCCGGGGTTGAGGGGATCGGACAAGAGAAACGAGACCACCTCCTCTTCGGCCGGGTGGTCGTGGGCGAGGTGGTAGTCGGCGTCGCTGCCGGTGACGGCCAGCAGCGGGGCCCACGTCAGACCTGCGGACTTCGGCAGGTCCACGAACAGCTCGGTGTGGGTCTTGACCAGACGGGCCGTGGCCTCGGCGCGCTCGAGGTAGCGACCCACCCAGTAGGCGTTCTCGGCCACCCGGGACAACAACATGCTGGGTACCTCCTCCAGGTCCGGCGCCTCGGCCGGGTCGGCGGTGTCGGTGTCGGTGTCGGTGTCGGTATCTGTGGCGGTGGCGGGCTCGGCGCGTCGACGGTCGCCGCCCCCGTCCGGTGAGGGCGAGGTCATCGTTCGCGCACCTCGATGCTCAGCCCGGACCTGGGTGGTCGCAGGACATCGGGGTCGATGATCCAAGTGTCCTTGCTGCCGCCGCCCTGGGAGCTGTTCACGATCAGCGAACCTTCCTGGCGGGCGACGCGGGTCAGCCCTCCGGTGGTGACGTAGGGGTGCTCCCCCGAGAGCACGAACGGCCGCAGGTCGACGTGGCGTGGGGCCACGACGCCGTCGCACAGCGTCGGCGCGGTGGAGAGCCGCAGGATGGGCTGAGCCACATAGTTGCGGGGGTCGGCCTCGACGCGGCGGCGGATCTCCTCCTTGTCGGCGGCGCTGGCGTGCGAACCGACGAAGATGCCGTAGCCCCCTGACTCGTTGGCCGGCTTCACGACGAGGTGGTCGAGGTTGGCCAGGACGTGCTTGCGCTGGCGGTCGTCCAGGCACACGAAGGTCTCGACGTTGGGGACGAGCGGTTCCTCGCCCAGGTAGTAGTGGATGAGGGCAGGGACGTAGGCGTAGAGGACCTTGTCGTCGGCCACTCCCGCACCGGGCGCGTTGGCGATGGCCACGTTGCCCTGGCGCCAGGCCGCCATGAGGCCAGCCACGCCGAGGGCAGAGTCGGGGCGGAACACCTCGGGGTCGAGGAACAGGTCGTCGACCCGGCGGTACACGACATCGACGCGCACCAGGCCACCGACGGTGCGCAGGTAGACGACGTCGTCATCGACCACCAGGTCGCGCCCTTCGACGAGGTGGGCGCCCATCTGCTGGGCCAGGAACGCGTGCTCGAAGTACGCGGAATTGTGCACCCCGGGGGTCAGGACCACGATCACCGGCACCTCGCCGGGGCGGGGCGACAGGGAGCCGAGCAGTTCCCGTAGGCGGGTCGGGTACGCGTCGACGGGGTGGATGTCGAGGTCGCGGAAGAGATCGGCGAACACCCGTTTGGTTATCTGGCGGTTCTCGAGCATGTACGAGACGCCCGACGGCACTCGCAGGTTGTCCTCGAGCACGTACATGGTCCCGTCGCCGTCACGGACGAGGTCGCTTCCGGAGATGTGGGCCCAGGTGCCCTGCGGCGGACGTGCGCCGCGGCATTGGAGCCGCAGGTTGGCCGACTCGCCCACGACCTCAGCGGGCACGACGCCGTTGCGGATGGCCCGCCCTTCGCCGTAGATGTCGTCGATGAAGAGGTTCAGCGCGACCATGCGTTGCGTGAGCCCCGCCGAGATCCGGCTCCACTCGTGGGTGGACAGCACCCGGGGGATGACGTCGAAGGGCCAGGCCCGGTCGATGTTGGTGCCTTCGGAGTACACGGTGAACGAGATGCCCATGGCCCGGATGGCCAGCTCGGCGGCGGCCTGGCGTTCCCGCAGGTCGGCGCCGAGCGAGTGGAGGAGGTCGACGACTCCCTCGCAGGCTGGTCGGGGCCCGTCGGTGGCGAACATCTCGTCCCACGCCGTGCCGGGGTCGTAGGCGCGCCAGGGGTCGTCCGCATCGTCGGGCGGGGTCGGCTTGGTGGCGGTGGGAGCGGCAGCGATGGGACGAGGGTGTCGCCCGAAGGTGACGGGGGTGTTTCGGGTCCGTGAAATGCCTTCCCCCGGGCCGGGTGACGCGTCCTCGCCTCGCTCGTGTCCCGGTGGTTACCGTGGCGGCGATCGAGCCGCGACGAACCAGGAGCTTGTGATGCCCGTCGACACCTTCTTCGCCTTCTTCGCGGCCGACGCCGAGGCGATCGAGCAGGACGCGTCCGCGGCGTGACCACGACGGACGCCGGCGCGTCGGCGGGCATCCGCAGGTCGCACGCCTACGGCGACGAGCTCGCCGGCTTCGACGGCGTCGCCACCGCCCAGGCCGTGCGGTCGGGTGCGTTGTCCGCGTCCGAGGTGGTGCGGGCCGCCATCGCACGAGCGCGTGCCGTCGAGCCCGCCGTGCACGCGATGGTCGTCGACGACTTCGATCGGGCCCAGGCGGCCGGCGATGCGGGCCGGACGGGCGCGTTTGCCGGCGTCCCCACCGTCATCAAGGACATGACCGATGTGGCCGGACTGCCCACCCGAAACGGATCAGCCGCCTTCTCGAGGGCGGGACCGGCCGAGGAGACCGGCGCCCTCGCTGCCCAGCTCTTCGACATGGGAATGGTCGGGCTGGGCAAGAGCACCATGCCCGAGTTCGGCTTCATCCCGTGCGCGGAGTTCCCCGACCTGGAGGCCACGCGCAACCCCTGGAACCTGAACCGCTCCACCGGTGGCTCGTCCGGTGGCTCGGCTGCACTCGTCGCGGCGGGTGTGGTGCCCATCGCCCACGGCGCCGACGGGGGTGGGTCGATCCGCATCCCTGCGGCCTGCTGTGGCCTGGTCGGCCTCAAGGCCACCCGGGGGCGCTTGGCGAAGCCACCCGAGTCTCGCCTGATGCCTGTGGACGTCGAGGTCGAGGGAGTCCTGAGTCGCACGGTTCGGGACACGGCGCTGTTCTTCGCCGAGGCCGAGAGACGTCACCGCAGTCGCCGTCTCCCACCCGTCGGTCACGTCACGCGGCCGTTGGTGCGGCGGCTCCGCGTCGGCACGGTCCTCGAATCGCCCAACGGTGCCCTGGTCGACGCCCCGACGCGGGCGGCCTTCGAGCGAGCGGTGACACTGCTCGAGTCGTTGGGCCACGAGGTGCGGCCGGTCGACTTCCCCGCCGGTCGACAGTTCGCCGACGACTTCATCCAGTACTGGTCGACGCTGGCCTACGCGGTGAGCGTGCAGGGCCACCGCCTGTTCGACCCGACCTTCGACCGTTCGCAGCTCACCCAGCTCACGCGGGGCCTGGCCGAACGGTGCCGTCGCAACCTGGCGCGGACCCCTGGAGCGGTCTACCGGTTGCGGCGCTCCGCCGCGGACTACGCGAAGGCCATCGCCGGTGTCGACGTCGTCCTGTCGCCGGTGGTGAACACGATCGCTCCCGAGATCGGCCACTTGGCCATGGACCTGCCTTTCGACGAGGTGTTCCCCCGTGCGGAGGCCTGGGTCGGGTACACCCCGCTGGCCAACGCCACCGGCGCCCCGGCCATCAGCCTCCCGCTGCACCACGACGAGGCCAGCGGCCTGCCCGTGGGGATGATGTTCAGCGCCGCCCATGGCCAGGACGCCCTGTTGTTGGGTCTGGCCTTGGCCCTCGAGGAGGCCGCGCCCTGGCCGACCCTTGGCGGGTCCCTCGCGCCGAGGTGAGGTCGCCCGCTCGAGCCGGGGGACTCCCGGTACCGTCTTCGCATGGCTGAGACCACGGGCCCGCTCATCAGCGTGCGGGGCGAGGCAGCCGCTGAGGTCGAACCCGAGTTGGCGCACGTCGTCGTCACGGTCGTGGCGCGGGACCGAGATCGCGACCGGGTGCTGCGCGATCTGGACGAGCGCGCCCGTAGCGTCGATGCCCTGCTCGACCGGTTCTCCACGGCCATCGAACGGGTCGACACCGAGGCCGTCCGCGTGGCGCCGCAGTTCGCCACCAACAAACCCAGGGAGAAGGTGGCCGGCTATGAGGCGTCCGTGCGCCGTACCGTGGTGCTCCACGAGTTCTCGCCGCTGGGGGATCTTCTCGCCCAACTGGCGGTGATCGATCTGGCCGCCGTGACCGGCCCGACGTGGACGTTGCGGCCCGCGAGCGAGGTGACACGGGACGTCCGGGTGGCTGCGGTCCGAGATGCGGTGCACCGTGCCCAGGAGTACGCCGAAGCGCTGGGCTGCTCGCTGACCGAGCTCGTCGACCTTGCCGACGTCGGGCTGATGACCTCACCGGAGGCGAGGGCCATGGCAGTGAGCGGCGTGGCGGCAACGGCCTTTCGTGGCGCACCGGCGCCCGAGACGTTCTCCTTCGACGTCACCCCGACGCGCCAAGTCGTCGAGGCCAGCGTCGAAGCTCGGTTCCGTGCCACCCCGCCCGATCTGAGTTGAGCGGATCGGGCGACGTCGGAGCCCGCCCGCCCCGCTCGAGCTGGATCTACGCGGGTTGGCCCTCGAGGGCGTCCGTGGCCACCTGCCCGGTGCGCACCCACTCGCGGGCGAGGGCGGCTTTGACCTGGACGAGGCGGCGGACGTCGCGAGCGTCGACGTCGTAGCGGTCGCGCCGATAGCTGGCGTGGGCGCCGGTCGTCCAGAGCTCGGCTCGGTGGGATTCGAGGGCGAGGTAGGCCTCGCGGAGCTCGTCTTCGCGGGGCTGGGCCTCGAGCCATTCGAGGAAGGACTGGTCGTTCCAGTCCGGGTGGAAGGTCATTCGTCTCTCCGTGACCGTCGTTGGTCGTTGTGTCCCTCTGAGAGTACCGACCCTCGGTTGCGGCGCACCGCTGGTTTCGTGGATACGCGGTGAATTCCATTCATCGGGGCTGCGTAGGGGGCCGGGACCGTTGCAGTGGGACACTCCGACATGGCCCGCCGCCTGCTCACGGTCCCGGCGCTGTTCTCGGCATGGGGGGCGAGTCTCGTCATCGCGCTTCCCGCTGCCATGGCGGCGGCGATCCTCGATGTGGTGCGCCGGTCCCGTGGTTGGCCCACCCCGCGACTCGTCGCGTTCGCGGTCGCGTACCTCACGTACGAGGTCCTCGGCGTGGCCGGCGCGACCTGGCTGTGGTGCACGCGGGCCGTTCGGCCGGAGCGCTGGGAAGAGCGCAACCGCCGCCTCCAGTTGTGGTGGACGGCGAGCCTCATCCGGGCCGCCCGACCGGTGCTGGGGCTGCGCCTCGAGGTCGAACACCACGGTGAGCCCTCAGCGGGGCCGCTCGTGGTCGCGAGCCGCCACGTGAGCATCGTCGACTCGCTCCTGCCCGCCCATGTCCTGGGGGTGCGAGGCGGAATGCGCCTCCGGTACGTCCTCACGAGCGGCCTGCGCCTCGACCCTTGCCTCGACATCGTGGGTCACCGGCTCCCCAACCACTTCGTGGATCGGGGGACGGCCGACTCGGGCGCAGAGATCACCGCCCTCGAGCACCTGGCGGAGGACATGGTGCCGGGCGACGCCGTCGTGATCTTCCCGGAGGGCGGTCTCTTCTCGCCGGCACGCCGAGATCGGGCCGAGGCCCGCCTCGCTGAGCGTGGGTCTTCTCGCGTGGAGGTGGCCAGGGCGCTGCAGCGGCTCCTGCCTCCTCGCCCGGCCGGGACGCTCGCCCTCCTGCGGGCGGCACCCACGGCAGACGTCGTGGTCGTCGGCCACCGCGGTTTCGAGCCGCTGGCGTCGATCGTGGGCCTGTGGCGGGCACTGCCGCTCGCCGATCCGGTGCAGCTGCGGGTGGTTCACCATCCGCGTGCGTCTGTTCCTCTCGACGAGGTCTCCCAGGTGGCGTGGCTGGATGAGCAGTGGCTGGCGATGGACCGGTGGCTGTGCGCGGTGGCAGACGCCCGGGTTGCGTGCGCCGCCCAACCGACGGCGGCGTGACGAGACCGCCCGCGGAGTACCGTCGCGATCGTTCCGGCACGGGAGGCGACATGAACGGACCGATCATCGTGGGTACCGACGGTTCGGCGCGGGCGCGCCAGGCGGTCGATGCGGCCATCGAGATGGCCGTCGCCTTCGGCGCCGACCTGGTGATCGTGGAGGCGTACCAGCCCACCACCCGGCTGCCGAAGGACCTGCCGGCCGAGCTCGCCGACGTCGTGACACCGATGAGCAGCATCGAGCACACGCTCGACGAAGCGCTGGCGAACGCTCAGGAGGCGGGCGCCCGGGCCACCGTCCGCTCCATCGCGGGGGACCCGGCCGACGTGTTGTTGGGTGTCGCCGAGGAGCTCGATGCGGCCGTCATCGTCGTGGGCAACAAGGGCATCGGATCACTCAAGCGCTTCGTGCTGGGCAACGTCCCGTCGAAGGTCGTGCACCACGCACCCTGCTCGATCTTCATCGTCCACACCACCTGACGCCCCGCCACGGCCACCGGGTGGGGCGGGGCCGGCGCGCGACACTCGGGTGGTGGATCCCCCGGAGGACGAGGCTGCCGCGCTCGATCGCATCAACGCCTTCCGACGTCGGCGGCCGCGATTCGACGACGTGGTCATCACGTCCTCCCATGGTGCCGGAGGTCGGGCGTCCGCGGCGCTGATCGACGCGGTCTTCCTCGAGGCGTTGGGTCGAGGTGTCGACGGCGCAGACGTCGCACTCACCGACGCCGCGGTGATCGACCTGCCGCCGGGTGAGCGAGTTGCCTTCACCACCGACTCCTACGTGGTGACCCCGCGACGCTTCCCCGGCGGCTCCATCGGTCACCTCGCGGTGCACGGGACGGTGAACGACCTGGCGATGGTCGGCGCCAGGCCTCTCGCGTTGTCGCTCGCCGTCGTACTCGAGGAGGGCTTCCCCGTCGATGAACTCCGCGCCATCGTGGCCGACATCGCCGGGGCTGCCGCCGAGGCCGGCGTGCGCGTCGTCACGGGCGACACCAAGGTGGTGGAGCGCGGCGCGGCCGATGGCATCTGGCTCACGACCGCTGGCGTGGGCGCGGTCCCGGCCGGCCGCGAGGTCGGTGCCGGCCGGGTGCGGCCGGGTGACCGCCTCCTGTTGTCGGGCACGTTGGCGGACCACGGCATGGCAGTGATGTTGGCCCGTGGGGACCTGGCCCTCGACGCCGACATCGCCTCAGACACCGCCGCCGTGCACGGCGTCGCCGAGGCCTTGTGGACTGCTGCGCCCGGGTTGCGCTGGTTGCGCGATCCGACCCGTGGCGGCCTGGCCGCGCTGGCCAACGATCTCGCCGCCGACGCCGGCGTCGCCGTGGTGCTGGACGAGGGGGCGCTGCCGGTACGCCCTGCAGTGGCGGGCGCTTGTGATCTCCTCGGCATCGACCCGCTCTACGTGGCCAACGAGGGCAAGCTCGTCGCCGTGGTCCCGCCGGACGAGGCGGAGGCTGCCCTGGCTGCGGTCCGGGCGCACCCGCTGGGGGGCGACGCCGCACTGGTGGGGGAGGTCCACGCCGAGCCCGCCGGCCTCGTGGTCCTGGCCACCACCTTCGGCAGCACCCGCATCGTCGATGTCCTCGTGGGCGATCCGCTCCCGAGGATCTGCTGACGTGCCGGCCGGCCCTGCGGAAGAGCGCCGCCAGATCCGGGTCGGCGGCATCGTCCAAGGGGTGGGCCTGCGGCCCTTCGTGCACCGCAAGGCCACCGCGCTCGGCCTGAGCGGCGCGGTCGCCAACGACGAGCACGGCGTCGTCATCGACGTGCAGGGATCGGTGCCGGCCCTCGACGAGTTGCAGCGTTGTCTCACCGTGGCGCCACCGCCCCGGGCCCGGGTCATCTCGGTGGTGGTGACCACGCTCGTCCCTCGGTCAGAGGTGGCCGGGTTCACCATCGAGGCATCCCGTGCCGGGTCGCCGGGGTCGGCACCGGTCCGGGTGGGAGCCGACCTCGGGGTCTGCGACCCGTGCCTGGTGGAGGTGTTCGACCCGGCCGACCGCCGGTATCGCTACCCGTTCACCAACTGCACCAACTGCGGTCCGAGGTACTCGATCGTGCGCCGGGTCCCCTACGACCGGGCCCGCACGACCATGGCGGGGTTCACGATGTGCTCCGCCTGCCAGCAGGAGTACGACGATCCCACGGACCGTCGCTTCCACGCGCAGCCCAACGCCTGCCCGGCCTGCGGCCCGACGCTCGCGTACGAGCGTCCCGGGGTGGGGGCACCGGCGCTCGGCGACGAGGCGTTGGTGCTCGCCGCCGCCGCGCTGCGGGGCGGCGGCATCGTCGCGGTCAAGGGCATCGGCGGCTACCACCTGGCCGTCCTCGCCGACGACGACGAGGCCGTGGCGACCCTCCGTCGGCGCAAGCACCGGGACGAAAAGCCCTTCGCGGTCCTGGTGCGCGACGAAGAGGAGGCCGGCGGGTTCGCCGAGGTCGACGAGGCGGCGGCCGACGCGCTGGCGTCGTGGCGCGCGCCGGTCGTGCTCTGCCCGCGTCGGCGCGAGGCGAAGGTGGCCGCGGCCGTGGCGCCTGACCTTCCCGAGTTGGGGCTCGTGCTGGCGTACACACCGCTGCACCACCTGCTGCTCGCCGAGGTGGGACGACCCCTGGTGCTGACCAGCGCCAACGTCACCGATGAACCCATCGCGCACCGCGACGACGACGCCCGTGCCCGCCTGGCGCCGCTGGCGGACGGTCTGCTCACCCACGACCGTGGCATCCACGTGGCCTGCGAGGACTCGGTGGTGCGCTCGACCGGTGGTGGCCTGCAGGTCCTCCGTCGCGGTCGGGGGTACGCCCCCGAGCCCCTGCGCCTGCCCCTCGCCGCCGACCCGCACCCGCCCGTCCTGGCCGTCGGCGCCGAGCTCAAGAGCACGATCTCGGTGGCGCGCCGGGGCGAGGTGGTCACCAGCCCCCACCTGGGGGACCTCGAGCACCCGGCGGCGTACACCGCTTTCGTGGCGACGGCGACCCACCTCTGCGACCTGTTCGCGGTGCGGCCCGCCGTGCTGGTGCACGACGCCCATCCGGAGTACCTGAGCACGAAGTGGGCCCGCGACACCGAGCTGCCCACCCTGGCCGTCCAGCACCACCACGCCCACGTCGCGTCCTGCCTCGTGGACCACGGGCGCGCCGGGCCGGTCATCGGCCTGGCCTTCGACGGCCTCGGCTACGGGGACGATGGCACCTTGTGGGGCGGCGAGGTCCTCGTGGCCGATCTGGTCGACTCGCAGCGCCTCGCCCACCTGCGACCGGTGGTGCTGCCCGGCGGCGCGGCGGCCATCCGCGAGCCGTGGCGCATGGCGGTGGCGTGGGCGGCGGCGGCCGTCGATGCCCCGACCGCCCGCGCCGTCGCCCAGGCGCTCGACCCCCGGGGTGCGTCCCTGCTCGGCCTCGTCGAGCGCGCCGATCCACCTGGCGGGCCCGTCACCACCAGCGTCGGCCGTCTTCTCGACGCCGTGGCCGCCCTCGTCGGCGGCCGGCGCGCGGTCACCTACGAGGGACAGGCCGCCGTCGAGCTCGAGGCGATGGCGCGCCGTGTCCCCCGGTCCGGCGCACCCCGGTACCCCGTGGTCGTCGACGATCCGGGGGAGGGGCGACCCCTCGTGCTCGACCCGCGTCCGATGGTGGCCGAGGTGGTCGCCGCCCGTGCTGCAGGGGTGGACGCGGCCGTGATCGCCGCCGGCGTGCACGAGGGACTGGGGCGCGCCGCGGGCCGGCTCGCCGCCGACCTCGCGGCCCGCCATGGGGTATCGGCCGTCGCCCTGACCGGTGGGGTGTTCCAGAACGTCCGTCTCACCGAGGTCGTCGCCGACCAGGTCGCGGCCGCCGGCCTCGAGGTTCTGTGCCACCGGAGCATCCCCCCGAACGACGGCGGCATCAGCGTGGGGCAGGCGGCCGTCGCCGTGGCGCGCTCCGGGCCGCTACCGTCGGCCACGAGCGTCGCGAGGTGAACCCAGCATGTGTCTCGGAATCCCCGGCCAGATCGTAGAGGTCGGCGCGGACCGGCCCGACCTGGCCACGGTCGACATCGCCGGCGTGCGCCGCGAGATCGACGTGAGCCTGCTCCTCGACGAGCCCGTGGCGGCGGGGGACTGGGTGCTCGTCCACGTCGGGTTCGCGCTCTCCCGCATCGACGCCGAGGAGGCGGTACGCGAGCGCGAGCGGGTGGCGGGCTTGGGCGCCGCCTACGACGACGAGGTGGCGGTCCTCCGCCAGTCGGCCGGCGCGCCCGGCGAGCAGGGGCCGACGTGACCTTCGTCGACGAGTACCGCGACCCCGCAGCGGCCCGTGCCGTGGTGGCGACCATCGAGGAGCTGGCCGGCGAGGAGCGGGTGCGGTTCATGGAGGTGTGCGGTGGCCACACCCACACCATCTACCGCCACGGCATCGAGCACCTGTTGCCGGATACCGTCGAGCTGGTGCACGGGCCGGGCTGCCCGGTGTGCGTGATCCCGATGGGACGCGTGGACGATGCCGTGGCCCTGGCCGAGACGCCCGGCGTGCTGTTCACGAGCTTCGGGGACATGCTGCGCGTCCCGGGCTCGACGGGGAGCCTCCTCGAAGCGAGGGCCCGTGGTGCCGACGTGCGCATGGTGTACTCGCCCCTGGACGCCCTCCAGCTGGCGGTCGACCACCCCGATCGGGAGGTGGTGTTCTTCGCCGTCGGCTTCGAGACGACCGCGCCGTCGACGGCCCGGACGGTGGTGCGGGCGCGCGACGAGGGCGTGGCCAACTTCTCGGTGTTCTGCAACCACGTGACCATCGTCCCGCCGCTGCGGGCCATCCTGGACAGCCCCGACCTCGACCTCGACGGGTTCCTGGGACCGGGCCACGTGTCGACCGTCGTGGGGACCGACCTGTACCGCTTCGTGGCCGAGGAGTACCACCTGCCCCTCGTGGTCGCCGGCTTCGAGCCCCTCGACGTCTTGAGTGCCATCGCCCTGTTGCTCGCCCAGCGCCGGGAGGGCCGTTGCGAGGTCGAGAACGAGTACGGGCGGGTCGTGCGCGCCGGCGGCAACCCGGTGGCGCTCGCGCTCCTCGACGAGGTCTTCACCCTGCGCCCCTCGTTCGAGTGGCGGGGCCTGGGTTCCCTCGCCGACAGCGCCCTGACCCTGCGACCCGAGCTGGCGGCGTGGGACGCCGAGGCGCGCTTCGCGCTGCCCGGCGCCCGCGCGGCCGATCCGCGGGCCTGCCAGTGCGGCGAGGTCCTGCGGGGGGCGTTGAAGCCCTGGGAGTGCAAGGTGTTCGGCACCGCCTGCACCCCGGAGACCCCGATCGGCACGTGCATGGTGTCGTCCGAAGGCGCCTGCGCCGCCTACTACAACTACGGCCGCCTCCACCGTGACGTCGCCATCAGCCTGGGGCGCCGGGGTGCATGAACTGGCCCTCTGCCGGTCGGTCGTCGCCGCGGCGCGTCGCCACGCCGAAGGTCGGCCGGTGACGCAGGTGGCCCTGCGGGTGGGGCACCTCCGTCAGGTCGTGCCCGAGGCCATGGACCTCGCCTGGACGGCCCTCACCGACGGCACCGAGCTCGAGGGCGCGACCCTGGTCGTCGAGGCGGTCCCTGCCGTCGTCCACTGCAGGGACTGTGGCGCCGACACCGAACTGGAGTGGCCCGTGCTCGCCTGTGGGGCCTGTGGCGGCCGCGGCGTCGATCTCGTCTCCGGCGAGGAGTTGCTGGTGGCCTCGATCGACGTGCGCGACGGGGCGGCGTGATGGGCCGCTTCCACCACCACGGCGACGGCACCGTGCACGACCACGACCACGACCACGATGGCCACGATCACGACCACGGGGCTCGTGACGTCGGCGACCACACCGGCTACGGCGCCGGCGCCACGGTGCGGGTCGAGGTGCTCGAGGACCTCCTCGCCGAGAACGACCGGGTCGCGGCGGCCAACCGGGCGGCCTTCGCCGCTGCCGGGGTCCGCGTCGTCAACCTGATGTCGTCGCCCGGGGCGGGCAAGACCACGTTGTTGAAGCGCACGCTCGAGCACCTCGCCGAACGCACGCGCATCGGCATCCTCGAAGGCGACATCGCCACCAGCCTCGATGCCGACGACCTCGGCGGTCGAGGCGCGGCGGTCGCACTGGTGAACACCAGCGCCGGCTTCGGTGGTGAGTGCCACCTCGACGCGGTGATGGTGCGCTCGGGGCTCGCCCGTCTACCCCTCGACGAGCTCGATCTGCTCGTGATCGAGAACGTCGGCAACCTCGTGTGCCCCGCCGAGTTCGACGTCGGCGAGCACGTCAAGGCGATGGTGTACTCCTTGACCGAGGGCGAGGAGAAGCCGCTCAAGTACCCGGTCATGTTCCGAGCCGTCGACCTCGTCGTCATGAACAAGGTGGACCTCCTGCCGCACCTGGACGTGGACGTCGATGCCTTCCTGGCCAACCTGCACGACGTGAACCCCCAGGTCGAGGTCATCGAGGTCTCCGCCCGGACCGGCGAGGGCGTGGCGGCGTGGTGCGACTGGCTCGTGGGTGTCGGTGACCCCTCGCGCCCATGATCTGGCAGAGCTGCTGACAGCTTCTGCCCTCCGTCTGGAGCGGCGATGAAAGGAGCTGATCCTGCGGCCCCTCATCGATCGCCTGCAGGCCTCCTTCGGCGGCTGACGCCGCGACGACCAGCCGCCCACCGGTGCTTCCTTCGTCTCGACCCGAACACGGGTCAGGGACCAGGCAGCGACGCGATGTGGTGCTCGATCAGGCGTCCCGCCTCGATGACGAGCAAACCGTAGCTCCGGTGCGGCGCCCGCCGGCGCTCGGTGCAGCTGCCGGGGTTGAAGAGGCGTTGGCCCTCGAGCCCCTCCTCGTCGAGAGGCTGGTGGGAGTGGCCGAACACGACCACGTCGGCGTCCGGAAAGCGCCGTCGCATCCGAGCGGCGCGTCCCTTGGTCGGACCGGAGTCGTGCACGAGCCCGATGCGCACACCGGCCAGCTCCACCTGGTCGATCTCGGGCAGTCGGGCTTCGAGGCCGGCGTCGTTGTTGCCGAGGACCGCTCGGAGCGGGGCCCGGTCGGCCAGGTCGTCGAGCAGGGAGGCCGTCATCACGTCGCCGGCGTGGAGGATGAGGTGGGCCCGGTCGGCGACATCCCACACCTCGGCGGGCAGGTCGCGTCGGCGATCCGCGCGCACGTGGGTGTCGGCGAGGACGAGGACCTCCACGAGCGTCCCGGTCAGGCCGGCGTCAGTGCACCGCTGTGCACGTCGAAGATGAACCCACCGACCTCGAGGTCGGACGGCAGCAGCGGGCACCCACGGATGCGGGCGAGGTCGTCGGACAGGGTGGTGCGCTGATCGGTGCTGGCCAGGAACTCCCAGTCGGAGGCGTCGGATTCGCGCAGGCCTCCGATGGTCTCCCGCAGCTGCTCGTCGGTCGACCCGACCATGGCGCACTCGGTGTGGGCCACCACGCACACCCGCCGCACGCCGAGCAGGTTGGCCGCCAGCACGAGCGACCGCAGCGCGTCGTCGGTCACCCGGGCGCCGGCGTTGCGGATGATCTTGGCGTCGCCGGCCTGCAGTCCGAGCATGCGCAGCGGGTCGATGCGCGAGTCGATGCAGGTGATCACGGCGAGCTCCCGGGCGGCCCGCCCGGCCATGCCCGTGTCTCGGAACTCTTCCTGGTACCGGCGGTTGGCCTCGAGCAGGTCATCGAACATTGACGAAGAACATATCGTGTGTTCGGCGCGGTGCAGGAACGCAGCTGCTCCTCAGCCCTCGGCGATCCAACCACTGATGGGTGAGGGAGCGGTGCTGGTCCCGCCGAAGTAGAAGCCCGAGGCCCACTTGAGGGCGGTCGTCGAGCCCGTGGGGCACTGGCGGGGGAGCGTCGACGAGGCCGAGCGGCTTCCCGGGCCGGCGACTCGGAACTCGTAACGCTGGCGATCGGCGGAGACGGCGAGCTCGAACCAGAGCGGTACGGGTTGGTCGAGCTGGGCCTGCGTGAGGGTGACCAGCGGGGTGGGAGGCGTGAGGTGCGCGCCGTCGTTGTTGGCGTAGGCCGTTATCTCGAGACGGCGGGGGGAGAGGTCGGTACGCCACCGCCACCCGAACATCCAGCCGTTCTGGGAGAGGTCGAGTGCGCCGCAGTCGGAGAGTCCGGGCAGCTTGTTCCAGTCGAACTGGTCCTCGGGTTGGGTGGGGTTGGTGAGCACGTAGGCCGCGCTCGCGTCGAACAGGAAGTGGTAGCGACGGCCCGACGCGGTGCTGAATCCGGCGAGCGGGTTGGTGGCCTGGCTCCCACGGGTGACCGTCGCCGAGTGTGCACCGGTGGCGATGGAGTACCGGCTCCACCCGGGGCCGGCGAGAGGGGTCGGGAAGGTGGGGAGGCAGGGAGTGGGGGCAAGGGGGGCGCCGCAGCGCAGCGGCGCGAGGGACGTGTCCGCAAGGGCCGTGGCGCCCGCGGACACGGCGACGGGGGCGGCGCCGGCGTAGTCGGGGCTGTCGCCGGAGTACTCGAGACCTCGTCCGCCGGACGCGTCCACCACCGCGGTCCGGTAGGTGCTCGGGGTCAACCCGTCGATGCGATACGCACCGTTCGTGCCCGTGGTGGTGGCACGCACACCGGTGGGACCGATGGCGAAGACCCAGGCGCCGGTGACCGGGTCCGTGCTCTCGTCCTCGCGCACCGTGCCCGCCACCGTCCCGGTCGTCACTGCCAGGTCCTCATCAAGGCCCACGGTGCCCTCCACCTGGACCGGGGTGGCGCTGGCGAGGCCGGAAGGATCGCGCTCGTCGTACCACTCCACGGCGTGCGCGCCGGTGGGATCGACGATCTCGACCAGGTAGCGCCCGGTCGGCAGCGGCAGCGTGTAGGCGCCGTCGGCGAGGGCGCGGGCGCCACCGGCGAGGGCCAGCGTGCCCGAGTCGAGCGCGACGACCCAGGCGCCGGCGATCGGGGTGCCCGTTTCGGATTCGGTGACGTGGCCGGTCAACGAGCTCGTCGACGCGCCCGGCGGGGTCACCGGCGCCAGCGCCGGCGTGATCCGGGTCGTGGAGCCGGGGGTGACCTCGATGGTGGTCGCGGTCGTGATGCTCGCGGCATCGTCGTGGAACTCGGGGCGATGCCCACCGGCGGGGTCGACCACGACGACGAGGTGGCGCCCCACGGCGACGTCATCGAGGTGGAAGCCGCCGTCGGCGCCGGCGACCGCGCCCGCTTCGGGCCGTCCGGTGGCCGCGGAGAGCAGCGCCACCCATGCGCCGGGGATCGGCGTCCCGGTGCCGTCGCTGGTGACGGTGCCGGTGAGCGCACCGATGCGGCGGTTCATCAGTGGCTCCACCGCGGTACGACCGGTCGCGGTGGTCGCCACTGCGGTCGGGGCGCCGTGGAATCCGGCGGCGTGCACCCCGCTCGGGTCGACCAGGTAGAGGAAGTAGCTGCCGACAGGCAGCCCGCGGACGGTGAAGGCGCCGTCCGGTCCGGCCAACGCGCCGGCGACCAGCCCGAAGTCGGTGGTCCTCAGCACCGCCACATGGGCGCCCACCACAGGGTCACCGCTGGCGGCGTCTCGCACGGTGCCCTCGAGCACGGGCGCGGACTGCGCCCAGGTGGCGGGCCCTGGGCACAGGAGCGCACCGACGAGCGCGACGGCGACCGCCGCCGTGACCAGACGCGTCCCTCGACCCACCGCCGTCCCCTTCCGCACGTCGCCAGTATCCCCCGCGCGCCCGCCGGCAGGGCCATCGGTGCACGGCGGCCGGTGACTCGGTGTCGGCGCCCGTCCCCGCCGTACCATCCGTTGCATGCGTGATGGCGCCGATCCGGCCACGAGCGCCGATGCACTGATCGAGGGGCTCGGCCTCGAGCGCCACCCCGAGGGCGGGTGGTTCCGGGAGACCTGGCGGGACCCGGACGTCGATGGGGCGCGAGGGAGCGGCACCGCCATCTACTTCCTGCTCCGCGCCGGGGAGCGCTCGCACTGGCACCGCGTCGACGCCGTCGAGATCTGGCACCACTACGACGGCGACCCCCTCGAGCTCGCCGTCGAGGGGGCGTCGCCGATCGTCCTCGGCCCCGCGGTCGCCGCCGGCCAGGTCCCCCAGGCCATCGTTCCCGCCGGGGCGTGGCAGTCCGCGCGGTCCCTGGGCGCCTGGACCCTGGTCGGCTGCACGGTGTCGCCGGCGTTCCGCTTCGAGGGCTTCGAGCTCGCCCCGGACGGCTGGTCGCCCTGAGCCTCCGCCTCGCGTAGCGTGCCCGTTCGGCGCCGACGGGCCCGCGACGGCCGCGGGTGGCGCACACGGAGGGAACGGGCATGGGAGCGATCGTGGTGCTGGGCGGAGCGGGCGGTGTGGGCCGGGTGGCCGCGGAGGCCCTCGCCCACGTGGCCGAGTTGGAGGAGGTCGTGGTGGCCGACGTCCGCCTGGAGTCGGTGACCGCGGTGGTGGCAGAGCTGGAGGACGAGCGGTTCCGTCCGCTGGCGGTCGACGTCACCGACACGGTGGCCTTGGCCGACGCCATCGCCGGGGCGGACGTCGTGTTGAACTGCGTCGGCCCGTTCTACCGGTTCGGACCGCCCACCCTCGCGGCCGCCATCGCCGCAGGCGTGGGCTACGTCGACATCTGCGACGACCTGTCGGCCACCCGGGCGATGCTCGAGCTCGACGGCGCCGCCCGGGAGGCCGGCGTGACCGCGCTCATCGGCATGGGCAACTCGCCGGGCCTCGCCAACATCTTCGTGAAGCTCTGCGCAGAGCAGATGCTCGATGACGTCACCGGCGTCGACATCATGCACATCCACGGCGGTGAGCCCGAGGAGGGCCCGGCGGTCATCAAGCACCGCGTCCACGCCATGGTGAACGACGTCCCCCTGTTCGTGGACGGCGAGTTCGTCAACGTGCGCCAGCTCGGCGAGGACGGCGCCGCCTTCGTGCGCCACGAGGACTTCCCCGGCCTCGGCACCTTCCCCGTCTTCCCGTATCCCCACCCCGAGACCATCACCCTGCCGACCACGTTCCCGAGCCTGCGCCGGGCCACCAACCTCGGGGTGGTGTTCCCTCTGGCGTACTTCACCATGACCCAGGACCTCGTCCGCTCGGGCATGGGCGGGGAGGAGCCGGTCGACGTGCTCGGTCATGCGCTGGCTCCCATCGACATGATGGTGGCGGTGCTGCGCCACGAACGACCCCGTTTGCTGGCCGAAGCGGGCGTCACCGGCCCCGCCGGCGCCCTGCGGGTGGTGGTCGACGGACGCAAGGACGGAGCGGACCACCGCTACGTGTGCACGCTCGCGTCCACCGACGAGGGCGCGGGGGAGGGCACCGGCATCCCGGCGGCGCTGGGCGCGGTCCTGCACCGACGCGGGGCACTCGAGGGCGGTCCTGGTGTCCACGCGCCCGAGGCCATCGTGCCCGTGGCCCCCTTGCTCGACCTCGCCGGCGTGGTCGTGCGCTCGATGGGCGTGGGCGGCGGCGAGGGCATGCCGTTGCTGATCGAGCACACCGGCCCGGACGGCGCGGTGGAGCAGGTCCCGATGACGCTCGGGTGAACGTCCCGTTTCGGGCGGCGGGGCCCGACGAGACCGCCGTTAGGGTGCCGCGGTGGCCTCCGGGGACTATCCCGCCGAATGGGAGACCGACGTGGTGCTGGCCGACGGTGCGACGCTGCACCTCCGGCCCATCCGTCCCGAGGACCGTGAGGCGCTGAACGCGCTCTTCGGGCGGCTCTCCGAGGAGACCATCCAGTTCCGCTTCTTCACGCCGCTCCGGGAGCTGAGCGATGCGTGGCTGACCCGGCTCACCAACGTCGACTACGTCGATCGCATGGCGCTCGTCGGGGTGCTGGGCGACGATCTCGTGGCCGTCGGCCGCTACGACCGCCTGGACGACCCCACCCGGGCCGAGGCGGCCTTCACCGTCGAGGACGCCCACCAGGGTCGCGGCATCGGCACCCTGCTGCTGGAGCACCTGGCCCTCGCCGCCGGCGAGCGGGGCATCGACACGTTCACCGCCGAGGTGCTCACCGGCAACCGGCGCATGCTCGACGTGTTCCACGACACCGCGTTCCCGGTGAGCCAGCACTTCGAGGGCGGCGCCATCCACGTGGAGTTCCCGATCACGCCGACCGAGGCCGCGCTGGTCGCCCAGGACCGACGCGAACGCCTCGCCGAGGCCCGCTCCATGGAGCGGCTGCTCGCGCCCCGGTCGATCGCCGTGGTGGGCGCCGGGCGCACCCCCGGCACCATCGGCCACGAGATCTTCCGCAACCTGGTGACGGGCGACTTCACCGGACCCGTGTACCCCGTCAACGCCACCGCCACCTCGGTGGCCGCGGTGCGGGCCTACCCGTCGGTGGTGGACATCCCCGGTGACGTCGATCTCGCGGTCATCGCCGTCCCCGCCGAGGCCGTGGCCGAGGTCGTGACCGACTGCGCCCGCCGCCAGGTGCACGGCCTGGTCATCATCACTGCCGGCTTCGCCGAGTTCGACGGAGGGAGCGATCGCCAGCGCGAGGTGGTCGAGCTCGCCCGCCGCAGCGGGATGCGCCTGATCGGCCCCAACTGCATGGGTCTGGTCAACACCAGCCCATCGATCCGTATGAACGCCACGTTCGCCCCGTTCGCCCCTGCGGCGGGACGGGTGGCCTTCGCGTCGCAGTCCGGAGCGCTCGGCATCGAGCTCCTGCACCGTGCGGGGAGCCTCGGTCTGGGCGTCTCCAGCTTCGTCTCGCTGGGCAACAAGGCCGACGTGAGCAGCAACGACCTCCTGCCGTACTGGCAGGAGGACCCCGAGACCGACGTGATCCTGCTGTACCTCGAGTCGTTCGGGAATCCCCGCAAGTTCGGCCGCCTCGCCCGTGAGATCGCCCGCACCAAGCCCATCGTCGCCGTGAAGGGAGGCCGCACGCCCACCGGGGTCCGGGCCGCTTCCTCCCACACGGCGGCGCTCTCGAGCCCCGACGCGACCGTCGGGGCGCTGTTCCGCCAGGCCGGCGTGATCCGGGTCGACACCCTCGAGCAGCTCTTCGACACCGCCCAGGTGCTCTCCCACCAGCCGCTGCCCGCGGGCCGGCGGTTGGCCATCGTCAGCAACGGTGGTGGCCCCGCCATCCTGGCCGCCGATGCCTGCGAGAGCTTCGGGCTCGAGGTGCCCGAGCTGAGCGACGCCCTCCAGGGTGAGCTCCGTGCGCTGAGCTCGCCCGAGGCCACGGTGCGCAACCCGATCGACCTGGTGGCCTCGGCCAGCGCCCACCACTTCGATGCTGCCCTGCGCACCTTGCTGGCCTCCGACGAGGTCGACGCCGTGCTGGCCATCTTCGTGCCGCCCATGGTCACCAACACCGACGACGTGGCCCGTGCCATCGTGGGCGCGGCCGACGGCTCGAAGCCGGTCGTAGCCTGCTTCCTCGGCCAGGAGGGGGTGCCCGAGTCCCTGCGCGACGACGATCGGGCCATCCCGTCCTTCGCCTTCCCCGAGTCTGCGGTGCGGGCCATCGGCCGGGTGGCCGACCACGCCGCCTGGCTGCGCCGGCAGCCCGGCACGGTGCCGGACCTCCCGGGCATCGACCCGGAGGCCGGACGGGCGGTGGTGGACGGCTTCCTCGCCAGCCGGCCCGAGGGCGGGTGGCTGGACGCGGACGACGCGCTGGCCCTCGTGCGGGCCTTCGGGGTGCGGGTGGTGGCCTCCCGCCAGGTGCACTCCGCCGACGAGGCGGTCGCCGCCGCTCGTGCCCTCGGGCTCCCCGTGGCCCTCAAGGCCGCCAGCGGCGCCCTCGTGCACAAGACCGACGTCGGTGCCGTGCGCCTCGGGCTCGCGTCCGACGACGCGGTGCTCGACGCCTACGAGGCCATGGAGCGCCGCCTCGGCGCGGCCATGGGGGGTGGGATCGTCCAGCCGATGGCGGGCGACGGCATCGAGGTGATCGTGGGGATCCTCCACGACCGCTCGTTCGGGCCGACCGTTGCCTTCGGCATGGGGGGCGTGCAGGCCGAGCTGCTCCGGGACACGGCGCTGCAACTGGTGCCGGTCACCGACGCAGACGCCCACGACCTCGTCCGCTCGCTGCGCCTCTCGCCGCTCTTCTTCGGGTACCGGGGCTCCGAGCCGGTCGATGTGGATGCCCTCGAGGACCTGCTGTTGCGGGTCAGCCTGATCGCCGACCACCTGCCCGAGGTGGTCGAGCTCGACGCCAACCCGGTCGTCGTCTCCACCGCCGGCGTGGCCGCCCTGGACGTGAAGGTGCGCCTCGAGGCGGCACCACCGTCGTACGACGCCCGCCGCGCCCTCAGCCCCGCCTAGGCAGGGCTCAGGTGCCGCCTGGGAGGTCGTGGCCGGCGCGCTCCCAGGCCTTCCAGTAGGCACGGAGGCGGCGGGCGAAGGCCTTGGGCTTCTCGGCGTACACCTGCACCCCGAGGCCCGCGGCGTGGTGCTGGAGAGCGACCCTGCGTTCGGCGGCGAGGGTGGCGGCGGCCTCCGCGGCCGCGGCGCCCCCGAAGGCCTCGGGGTCGACGCCCACCAGATCGGTCAGGACGGCGAGGTCGTGGTCGTCGCCGAGGTCCTCGGAGAGCACGTGCAGCAGCTTGGCCGTCGGGTCGAGCACGGCGGGCGCCGCTGGGCTGATCAGGCGTACGGCGTACCAGAGGTCCTTCTCGCGCTTGCGCCACTCGTGGAAGGCCTCGTCGTCCTCGCCGCCGACCGCGGCGTGCATGGCGGCGCCTCCCAGCCGGTAGGTGGTGGTCACGCCGTCGATGAGGACGTCGAGGTCGTCCTCGACGTCGGCCTCGGCCACGGTGGCGCGCAGCGCATCCAGGCCCTCGAGGGCGCGCTGCACCTGGTCGTGCTGGCCCGCCACCGCCTGGGTGGCCTCGTGGGCCCGGCGTGACAGCTCGGCGCGAACGGCGAAGATCCCGCTGATGGGCACCCCGTCGGCGTCGTTGGCCAGTAGGCGGTCGAACGAGGCGAGCAGGGCGTGGGCGTCGCGGATGGAGGAGATCTCCGCGGCGGCGTCGCGGGCGGCCTGGTTGATCTCACGGAAGGTGGCCTTGGCCAGGCCGGGGCGCACCAGGCGGGCGAGGCCGCGGACCTTCTTGCAGCGCTTGCGGACGTCGTGGACGGTGGCCTCGACGCCGCGCACCTCGGGGTGCGCCAGGCCGTCGACCGCGCTGTCCAGCTCTTCGCCGGCGATGCGCCGGAACCCGTCGGCGATGCCCTCGCCGGCCTTCCACTGGTAGCTCACGGCTGGTCGCCCTCGCGGTCGGTGCTGGTGTCGGGGTACGTGGGAGCCTCAGCCTCGGCCGACGACGAAGGTGGCCACGGTGGTGAGGCTGCCCCCCAAGTTAAGGGTCGCGACCCGCCGTGCACCCTCGACCTGGCCGTCGCCCGCGCTCCCGGTGACCTGGCGGGAGGCGTCCCAGAGCATGCGCACCCCCGTGGCGCCCACGGGGTGGCCGGCCGCCAGCAGGCCGCCTGAGGGGTTCACGGGGAGTTCGCCGCCGAGCTCGGTGCGCCCGTCCTCGATGGCCTTCCAGCTCTCGCCGGGAGCGGTGAGCCCGAGGTGGTCGAGGGCCGCGTATTCGCTGATGGTGAAGCAGTCGTGGGTCTCCACGGCGTCGAGCTCGTCGACCGACGCCAGGCCGGCCCGCGAGAAGGCGTCGAGGGCGGCGGCCCGCAGCTGCGGGAACACGTACGGCTCGCCGTGGCTGGCCGCGAACTTGTCGGCCATGGTCATGCGGGCCGTGCGGTGGCCCCAGCCCTCGATGCGGGCCACGTCGGCGAGGTCGACGCCGCGCGCCGTGGCCCAGGCCTCGGCGTAACGCGGGGTGGCCAGGACGACCGCGGCGGCGCCGTCGGTGACCTGCGAGCAGTCCGAGCGGCGGAGGCGGCCGGCGACCACGGGGTTGGTCTCGTCGTCGGCGGCGAAGGTGGCGTCGCCCACGGCCCACGTGCGGGTCTGGGCGAGGGGGTTGCCTTTGGCGTTGGTGAACGCCTTGCGGGCGATTGCCGCGAGGTGCACGTCGTCCAGGCCGTAGCGGCGGTCGTACTCGTCGGCCACGTCGCTGAACAGCTTCGGCCACGGGTACTCGAGGCCGACGACCTCGTCGTGCGCCCGTCCGGCGGCGCTGAGGGCGGCTTGGGCGGCGAAGCCGCCATCGGCCCGCATCAGCTCGACGCCCACGACGAGGGCGACGTCGGCCCGTCCCGCCGCCAGGTCGGCGGTGGCGGCGAGCACGGCCATGCTCCCGGAGGCGCAGGCCGCCTCGTGGCGGCTGATGGCGATGCCCTCGAGCTCGGGCACGGCGTCGACGAGCAGGCCGCCCAGGTGACCTTGGCCGGAGTAGATCTCGGCGGCGAAGTTGCCGACGTGGGCGACGCCGACCTCGGAGGCATCCAGTCGGGCAGCGGCGAGGGCGCCCCGGGCGGCTTCGCCAAGGAGGTCGGTGAGGCCGAGGCCCTCGCGCGTGGCGTTGCGGGCGAAGTCGCTCTGATGGCCCCCGAGGACGTACGGGGTCGGCTCGTCGCTCACGGCGCCTGCTGGCCGGCGAGCTCGTCGGCCCCCACCCACCAGGAGTGGTAGCCCGCCGGCACCCGGCCGGGGACCGCCAGGCGGCACACCGGCCCGTCCTCGAGGCGCTCGGCGTCCAGGACGTGCACCTCCGACGCGCCGGTCGTCTCCTCGACCACGAAGGTGACCAGGTAGCCGGCGGCCTCGTCGGTGGCCCCCGCCTTCGGGCAGAACGACGTCTCGCCGCCGAACCAGCCCTCGGGCCACGCGTGGGTGACCGTCTCGCCAGTGGCGCGGTCGTGGCGGATCACCCCGTCGAAGGCGAGGGCGGAGCGGTCGGCGAAGCGCATCAGGTACGAGTACCGGAACTCGCGGCCGAAGCGGCGCACGTCGATCTTCGGGAACTCGGCGATGTGGTCGTCGATGCGGCGCTTGGTGATGGCCCCGGTGGCCAGGTGGAACGTCCACTCGGTGAGGTACGGCTCCAGGCGCAGCATCGCGATCTGCGGGGCGTCGATGAGGTCGGGGGCGTTGCCCGGGTCCGACGCCAGCGGGTCGGCGATCTCGCAGCCGACCAGGCGCACCACGGCGTTGCCGTCGTCGTCGGCCTCTTCCCAGGCGTTGCACACGTGGTACATGAAGCACGGGTCCGTCTCGAACCAGCGCACGTCGGCCGTGGGCGCGGTGGTGTCGCTGTCTCGGCCGACGAGTCCGAAGCGCGACGGGCGGTGGCGGTGGAAGGCGAGGCGGCTGCGGCCGTCCTGCTGCTCCCACATGAAGGGGAAGTCGAACACGACGATCCAGTCGTCGGTGAAGGCCAGGTCGTGCTGGAGACGGGGGCCGCCGACCTCCACGGTCTGGCTGCGCACCACCTTCCCCTCGGGGGAGACGACGCCGAGGGTGAGGTACGGCGGCACCGGGTCGTAGTCGATGTAGAGCAGCTCGCCGGTGCGGGGGTCGACCTTGGGGTGGGCGGCGATGTGGGTCTGGAGCGTCCCGCCGAAGTCCTCACGGCCGAGGGTCTCGAGGTCGGGGAGCGAGAGGCGGTAGGCCTCGCCGCCGAGCCACCAGAGGGCGAGCAGCTCGCCGTTGAACCACACGAGGTCGGTGTTGGCGGTGTCCTTGAACACGTCCGGGAACTTCGAGAAGTCGGGCGGCTCGAGGATGCCGGTCCACAGCGCGTGGCCCGCCTCTTCCTCGGCGGCGAGGGCGCGGGTGCGCACGTAGCGGTTGGCGTAGTGGGCGCCGGCGTCGTCGAAGTGCACGGCGTGGACCATGCCGTCGCCGTCGAACCAGTGGTAGCGGCCCTCGGGCTCGAAGCGCGGGTTGCTCCCGTTGCGCACGTACGCACCCCGGAGATCGGCGGGAAGCCGGCCCGCGACGACCTCGAGGTCGGCGGAGCGCTCATCGTCGATCGGGGCGAAGATGCCCTCGAGGTACGGAGAGCGCTGCCCGATGCTGGTCATGGTCATGCGGGAACCCCCTGGCCCGACGCCCTTCGCCGGCACACGTCCCCATTCTGCCCCACACCGACGCGTGCCTACGCTGGATCGATGTCCCTGCTCCTGCACCCCGGCCGGTTGGCCCGGCCCTATCCCGACGAGCGCAGCCGCGAGGTGATGGCCAAGACGGTGGCCTGGTTCGAGGCCCGCGGCAAGGAACGGCTCAAGGCCGACGACCACGCCGCGGTCTGGTACCAGGACTTCCTCGACTTCGTCGCCGCCGAAGGCATCTTCGCCACGATGTGCACACCCGCCGGCCTGGGTGCCGAGGACAGCCGCTGGGACACCTGGCGCATCTGTGAGTTCGCCGAGATCCTCGGCTTCTACGGCCTGCAGTACTGGTACACGTGGCAGGTCACGGTGCTCGGCCTCGGTCCGCTGTGGATGTCGAAGAACGAGGCGCTGCGGGAGCGGACCGCCGTCCTGCTCGCCGACGGCGGGATCTTCGGCTTCGGCCTCTCGGAGAAGGCCCACGGCGCCGACCTCTACTCGACCGACATGGTGCTCGAGCCCCAGGGCGACGGGACCTACCTCGCCAACGGCTCGAAGTACTACATCGGCAACGGCAACCAGGCCGCGCTGGTCTCGGTGTTCGGCAAGCTCCCCGACGGCAACCCGGTGGCCTTCGCCGTCAGCTCGCAGCACCCCAGCTACGAGCTGGTCAAGAACGTGGTGTGGAGCCAGAACTACGTCTCGGAGTTCCGCCTGCACGACTACCCGATCACCGAGGCGGACCTCATCGCCGTCGGCGCCGACGCGTGGAACGCCGGCCTCAACACCGTGAACATCGGCAAGTACAACCTGGGGTGGGCGTCGATCGGCATCTGCACCCACGCCCTGTACGAGGCGGTGACCCACGCCCACCACCGGGTCCTCTACGGGCACCCCGTCACCGACTTCGCCCACGTGCGCCAGCTGTTCACCGACGCCTACTGCCGGCTCGTGGCCATGAAGCTCGTCGCCCTGCGGGCCAGCGACTACTTCCGGTCGGCGTCGCTCGCCGACCGCCGCTACCTGCTGTTCAACCCGGTGGTGAAGATGAAGGTCACCACCCAGGGCGAGGACGTCATCAACCACCTGTGGGACGTCATCGCGGCCAAGGGCTTCGAGAAGGACATGTACTTCGAGGCTGCCGCCCGTGACATCCGGGCCCTGCCCAAGCTCGAGGGCACGGTGCACGTGAACATCTCGCTGATCGTGAAGTTCATGCACAACTACTTCTTCGAGCCCGCCGACGTGCCCGACGTTCCCCAGCGGGCCGACGCCGCCAACGACGACTTCCTGTTCGACCAGGGCCCGACCGGCGGGCTCTCGAAGGTGCGCTTCGGCCCGTGGCGGCGGCCCTTCGAGGCGAGCGCCCTGCCCAACGTGGCCGTGTTCCGCGAGCAGGCGGACGTGCTGGTCCGCTTCCTCGCCGAGACGCCCCTCGACGAGGCGCAGGCCCGCGACATCGACGTGCTGCTGGCGGTGGGGGAGATCTTCACCCTCGTGGTGTACGCCCAGCTGGTGCTGGAGAACGCCGCCATCTACGACATCGCCGACGACCTGATCGACCAGACCTTCGACGTGTTCGTGCGGGACCTGTCCCGCTTCGCGGTGCAGCTCCACGGCAAGCCCAGCACCACCCAGGCCCAGCAGGACCTCTGCCTCGCCATGATCCGCAAGCCCGTGGTCGACCCCGACCGGACCAACCGGGTGTGGGAAGGCGACGTGCTGGCGGTCTCCGGCGCCTACGAGATGGCGCCCTGACGCCGGCGCCGCCGGCTCAGTCCTCGGGGGCGATGGAGGCGAAGGCGCGGGCCTTGTCGAGCGCCGCCATGCGCTCGTCGCTGGTGGCGGCGCCGACCAGCACGTAGTCGTCGGCGTACTCGGGACGGAGCTCGCCGTCGTCGTCGAGCAGCCAGGCCATGGCGAGGCGGCGGGGGACCCGCACCCGGTCGGGGCGCTCGAGGGTGCCGAAGGCCCGGTCCCACCAGGGCACGCTCACGCCGTGGTTGGCCATGGGGTGGCCGAAGTGGTGGTGGAAGTGGTGGATCCGCAGCCAGCGGGAGTAGGTGCCCGACGGCCCGCGCAGGTGGGCCTGGGCGTGGCAGTACTCGTAGACGCCGTAGCCGACCGCCCAGCCGAGCGCGACCCCGAGGCCCACCGCCGACGAGCCGGTCAGGTACCAGAAGAGGGGCGTCCAGATGAGCCCACCCACGAGGCCGACGCCGATCCAGCTGAGGACGTTCGTGTAGGCGAGGCGCCAGTCGGCACGCACGTGGTGGAGCAGGTGCTCGCGGCTCATGATCCCCTTGCCGTGCAACTCGTGCATGGCGAAGCGGTGCAGGATGTACTCGCCGAGGGTCCAGAGCAGCCAGCCGCCGACGAAGGCGACGAGGAGAGCGAGGGGGAGGGGCACGTGGGTGTCCTTTCGTGCAGCGTTCAGAGGTGGGCGGCGACCCAGCCGGCGGTGGCGGCCCGGGCGTCGGCGAGGTGGTGGGGGTCGGCGCCCCAGCCGCGGAGGAGGGCGGCGGTGAGCTCGTGGCCGAGGGTGGCGCCGGTGGTGGGGACGCCGGTGCCCAGGCCGTCGAGGAGCATCCCGCCGTTGAGGGCGGTGACCCAGGCGAGGGTGCGCAGGAGGTCGCCGTCGAGGGGGGACTCGGTCGGGTCCGTGGTGGTTGCCGGCGCCTGGAGGGCGCCGGCGGTGACGGCGTCGGCGAGCAGGCGGCGGGGGCGGTCGAGCACGCTCATGGCCGCAGGCACGACGGTCGCGGCGTCGCCCGCCTCCTGGACGTTCGGGGTCGCCAACAGCTGCTGTTGGAGGCGGAACTCCCGGGGGTGGCTCTCGGGGGCGACGAGGAAGAGGTCGCTGAACACCCACAGGCGGGCGAGGGCGGCGACCTCGGGGCCGGGCGCCGGGTCGCCGGCGCCGTGCTCGAGGTCCCAGGCCTGGAGGGTGGACTCGGCCACGCCGCCCAGCGTGTGAAGCGCCCGCTGCTGCATCGCGGCGACGAGGGCGCTGCGCGACGGGAAGTACGTGTAGAGCGAGGCGGGGGCGTAGTCCGCCGCCTCGGCCAGCGCGGCCATGGTCACGCCTTCGACTCCGAGCCGCTCGCTCAGCTCGAGGGCCAGGTCCAGGAGGTCGTCACGTCGGGCGGCGCGCTTCCGGGCCCTGCGGTCGGGTTCAACCGATCGTTCTACGGTTTCCGAAGGCACGTCGGAAATCGTAGGTCATTCGCTTCCCGTGGTCAAGGCTCGGGCGGCGGTCGGCCGACTCACGCCCACAGGGGGACGAGTTGGCGCCCGTCGACCCAGGCCTCCCAGTCGTTGCTGCAGCGGACGCGGGCCCAATCGCCGGACCACTCGAGCACCTCGACGTCGAGGTCCGGATCGAGGGTGGCCACGGGCTCTGGGCCCGCGTTGGTCGTCGGCCACGCGGGGAGCCCGGTCCAGGGGATGTGGTGGGTGGCTCGGTAGGGGGTGGGAGTGGGCTCGGTGGCCGCCGGCTCGCTCGGCGCCGTCGCCGACGGCTCGGCTTCTGGCCACCGGCGGCCGTCGGTGAGGTCGAGCAGGTGGGTGCGGCAGAGCGCGTGGAGCTCGCGGCCCAACGCGGCGGCCGAGGCCGGGCGGGCGGCGGGGTCGCGGGTCATCGCCCGCGCCAGGAGGGCAGTGACGTCGTCCGGCGTGTCCGCGTTCAACGGGGCCGGTTCGGCCATCGTGATCCGGCGCACGACGCTGTCGACCGAATCGCCCTCAGCGACCAGGTGGGGCGGGTCCCCGGCGATCAGCTCGTGGAGAAGGGCGCCAAGTGCATAGATGTCGGCCGCCACGGACGGCTCGGCCCCGTCGAGCACTTCCGGGGCGATCCCCACGACCGAGCGAGGGGTCCTGGCCGCCCGTTCGGCCTCGCCGCCGACGACCCGCGCCACCCGGAAGACGGCGAGGAGGGGTGTTCCGTCGGCGGCGACCAGGACGGTCCCGGGACGGACATCGCCGTGCACGACACCGGTTCGGTGCGTGGCGGCGAGGGCGTGGGCGACGTGCAGTCCGACGCGCACCGCTTCCTGCCACCCGAGCGCGCCCTGGCGCTGGAGGACGTCGGCGAGCGAACCCTCGGTCAGGAGTTCCATGACCACATGGGCGAAGCCCGCCTCGTCGACGGCGGCATCGTGGAGGGTGACGACGGCCGGGTGCTCCGAGAGCACACCCGCGGCGCGGGACTCCTCGGTGAAGCGAAGCCGGGCGTCCTCGTCGAGCGGCTCGCGCAGCACCTTGACCGCGACGGGCCGGCCGAAGGCGCTCTGGGTGGCCCGGTAGACGATGGCGAACGGGTCCTCGGCGAGGACCGTGGCGCCGTCGAGGCCGGGCACGGTCAGGGGCGGGTGGTCGGTCATCTCGCCGGCTCAGTCGGGGACTTCGAAGGTGATGGTGGCCGAGTCGGTTCCCGGGGTGAGGACCCCGGTGTCGCCGGCGACGAATTCGCCGTTCACCGAGACCTGGAGGTCGTAGTTGGCGCCGTCCTCGTCGCAGGCCCCGAAGTTCCGGACGAAGAGCTGGTAGGTGCCGGGAAGGGCCTGGCCCGGTCCCCAGAACGCCTCCTCGCCGTGGCTCCCGGTGTCCTCGCAGCCGGGGATGTCGTCGCCACCCACGAGCGTGCCCCCCGTCGACGTCGTCGGCGAGCTGAAGGACAGCTCCTCGCCACTCGGCTCGATGACGTGGAGGTCGAGGTCGTCGTTGCCACCCCAGGTGAGGATGACGTCGACATCGTTCTCACCCCCGAGGTCGTCGGGCGGCAGCGTGTCCGGGGGTGCGGTGCCCGGCGGAAGCGTGTTGTCCGGCGGGAGGGTCGTCGGGAGGGTCGTGTCGGTGTCCGTGCCGTCGCCTGGCTGGTCGTCGCCGCCGTCGGTGCCCGGGGGACGCGTGAAGGGGTCGCCGGTGTCGATGTCGGTGATGACGAAGATCTGGATGGTCACGTTGATCTGGATCACGGTCAGGCTGGACGGGCTGAACCCCGTCCACCGGGGTCCGCGGAAGCGAGGTCGGGAGGAGACGGCGGTGGGCGGGGTCAGCGGGTTGCCGCAGGCGCAGCGGGCACGGGGGATGCCCTGGCGATCGACCAGCACCGCGGTGCCTGCCTGCAGCACGGTCTGGATCGTGGTGGCGCGCCCGTTCCGGAACCCATGATTGGTGACCCGGGTGTCCGTCCGGAGCTGCATCGAGGTGAGGCCGAGGATGTAGTCCTCGAGCTGGTTGAACCCGATGCCCTGCACGCCGGCCCACGCCCGACCCTTGTCGGGGTTGGCCTGGAGGAAGTCGATCATCTGACGTCGATCGCACTGGGACTGGTTCAGCGTCCCGCCGTAGAGGCCCGGCTGCGAGCCGTTGGCGCTGCGCACCTCGACCGGTCCGCCCGCCGAGGTACCCGTCGTGCCCTGCGCGGCCACTGGCCGGTTCGCGGTATTCGCCACGCTCTGGGTGAACGGATCGTCGCCGACGTCGGTGGCGGGGGCCAGGAAGATCTCGCCGGCCTCGGCGTCGTCCGAGGTCAAGACGAGCACGCCGACCGTGGCGGCGACGAGCAGCACGACCACGCCGATCGCGATGCCCACGATCAGGCCGGTGTTCGATCGAGCGGGCGGTGGCGGCCCTGGCGGAGGTCCGGGCGGCCCGGGTGGGTTGCCGCCGTACCCGGCGCCGTAGTTGCCCGGCGGGGGTCCCGACGGCCCCCGCGGCGGACCGCTCGGAGGGGCGAAGGGGGGTGGTCCGGCAGGGGGCCCACCAGGTACCGGGGGTACGGGAGCGGTCATGGTTGCAGTGAACGCCCCGTGGCGACGCGCACCAAGGGTCCAACGTCACCTGTCGGGGGTGACGGTCGTCACCGGTCACGGCGCCCGGTCATTCGACGACCCGCAGCGTCGACGGGATGTCCATGCGGCGTAGGCGCCGGACCGTCAGGAGCGGTGCCACGGCGACGGCGAGCACTCCGAGCAGCACCGCGGTGGCCACGGTGCGGCCCGACAGATAGGTCACCACCCCGATGTCGGGCAGCGAGTCGGGCACGATCACGTTGATGAGCCACTCGAGCAGCAGCCGCCCGGCGATGACCCCGGTCACGGTCCCCAGCAGGCCGATCACGATGCTCTCGGTCACCGCCACGAGCACCACCCGGTGCACGGGCAGGCCGAACGCGAACAGGGTGGCGTTCTCGCGCGCCCGCTCGTCCATGTTGATGGAGGTGGCGTTGAAGGCGATGAGCAGGGCCATCATCAGCACCGCGGCCTCGATGACGTTGAAGATCCCGAGCACCTCGTCGATCTGGTCCCGAACGCTGGCGGCCAGGTCGCGGACGGGCTGGACGGAGGCAACGCCCTCCTGGCCGAAGAAGGCGCGCTGGACGTCTTCGACGCTCGTGCCCGGGGCCGGCGCGACCCGCACGGTGTTGATGATGCCATCGAGGTCGAACAGCGAGGCCCACTGGTCGTCGAGGTACACCACGAACCGGTAGGGGTTGGGGTGCAGGGCGATCACCGGCAGATCGGTCTCGACCCAGCGGTAGCCGGTGCCCTGGCGGAGTGGGTGGCGCAGCGTCACCGTGTCGCCCACGCCGACGCCGAGGTCTGCGGCAGCCTTCTCCGACAGCACGAGGCCCGGCTCGTCGCTGTCGAGGTCACCGTCGACCGGGGTCGGGGTCCACAGGTCGCTCTGGAGGTCGAGGGTGTACAAGGCGACGTCGATCTCGTCGGGTCCGGGATCGAGGGTGCCACCGAGCGTGAGCCCGGGCTCGGCCGCTCGCAACAGGGGGCTGGTGGTGATGGCCTGCACCTCCGGGGAATCGGCCAGGGCGAATCCGTCGAGGTCGACGGTCAGGCGGTCCGGGGTGTCGCCGACGATCTCCTGGTCGCCGGCGTCGATGGTGGCCACGAACGAGTCGATCATGCCGATCACGCCGACCAGGGTGGTGATGGCGGCGGCGATGCCGAGGGCGGTGAGCAGCGTGCGCCGTGGCTCACGCAGCACGTTGCGGAACGGCATCTGCGCCACGCTCGACCCGGGCAGTGGGATCCGGCTGACGAGCGGCGCCAACCCGCTGCTCGACGCCCGGTGGGTGGTGCTCACCGCCTCGACCGGGGTGATGCGCACCGCCCGCCACACGGGGATGGCGGTGGCCACGAGGGGCAGGAGCAACCCCAGCGCCGCCCCTCGCAGGAAGATCCCGGGGTGGAAGGCGAACTGCCAGTCGGGCAAGGGGAAGAACCCGGAGAGGAGGTCGGCCATCAGCCGGTCGATGAGCAGCCCCACGCCGACACCGAAGGCCACGCCGAGCAGGGCGACCTGCCCGCCCACGAGCAGGGGACGCACCGCGATGGTCCGAGGAGGGACGCCGAGGGCCATGCCGATGCCGATCTCGCGCCGCTGGGCCTCGACGATGCGCACCGTGAGGTTGAACGCCGCGAAGGTCGCCCCGGCGAGGATCAGCAGGGCGAAGATGTCGTAGAAGCGCTGGTCGCCCTCGATGTCGTCGTAGAGCAGGCGCAGGACGAGGTCGTCTTCCTGGCGGGTGATGGACGTGCCCAGGTCGCCCAGCTCGGCGGCGAGGGCGTCCTCGAGCTCGCGCTCGACCACGTCGCGGTCGGCCCCAGGGCGGAGGGTGAGGACGAGGCCATTGGCTTGGCCGGGGTGCTGGGTGAGGCGCTGCACCGTGCGCAGCGGCGCGTAGAGCACCGCGAAGTCGGCGAACACGCTGCCGCGGTTGTCCACGGGGAAGAAGTTCTCGGGGGACAGGCCCGTCCCGACGTACTGCAGCTCCCGGCCCCCGCTGAGGCGCAGGGTCCCCGTAGGAGGCAGGTCGTGCTTGCGGGCCAGGTGCTCGTCCACCACCACGATGTCCCGGCCATCGTCGTCGGGGCGCAGGCCGCGCCCGTCCACCGTGGCGATGCCGCTCACCTTCGGGCCGCCATCCCGCACGTCCACGCCGACGAGGCGACCAGGGACCAGCACCAGCTCGTCGGCGGTCGACGCGTCGACCTGGATGGGCTCTTGGAGGCGGGCTTCGACGTGCTCGATGTCGGCGGCGTGGGGGATGGAGCGGGCCACCTCGACGAGTTGGTGGGCGCCGGCGTAGCTCCCCGTGGTCAGGTCGACGCGCAGGTCGTACATGTTCAGCGCGGCGTAGCTGGCGTCGTAGGAGGCCTGGCGCCACGCCGACACGCTGGTGAGGCCGGAGTAGGTGCCCGAGCCGATGGCGATGATCAGCGCGATCGCGGCCACCTGCAGCCAGCGGGCGCGGAGGTCGCGCCACGACCAGCGCAGCCAGAGCAGTGCTCGGGCGCCGCGGACCGGCGGACCCACGGAGGCGGCGGGCGCGGTCACCAGTGGAGGCTGGCGATCTCGGCGGTGCCCCCGGGCGGCGGCCCGTCCCCCACGATGGTGCCGCTGGACAGCTCGACGACGCGGTCGGCCACCCGGCTGATCTCACGGTTGTGGGTGACGATGACGACGGTGACGCCGGCGTGGGACTGCTGGTGCAGCAGTTCGAGGATGGAGATCCCGGTGTGGAAGTCGAGCTCGCCGGTGGGCTCGTCGGCCAGGAGGACGGGGTTCCCGGTGGCCAGGGCTCGGGCGATGGCCACCCGCTGCTGCTCGCCCCCGGAGAGCTGGTGGCTGAAGTGGTCGAGGCGCCCGGCGAGGCCGACCTGGTCGAGCACCTCCGCGGCGGTCGGTCCCGGCCGATCGCCCCGGGCGACGTCGATGGCGAACTGGACGTTCTCGCGGGCGGTCAGCGCCGGGAAGAGGTTGAAGGACTGGAACACGAAGCTCACCGTCTCGCGACGGAAGCGGAAGAGGTCCTTGCGGCTGGCGCCTTCCAGGGTGTGGCCGGCGACGCGCACCGAGCCCTCGCTCGGGGTGTCGAGGGCCCCGATCAGGTTCAACAACGTGGTCTTGCCGCAACCCGACGGCCCCAGCACCACCAGGAACTCACCTTCGTCGACCGTGAGGTCGACGTCGTGCAGTGCGGTCACCCGGCTGTCGCCCACCTCGTAGTGGCGGCCGACTGCGGCCAACTCGATGACGGACATGGGCCTCCTCGTCGCTCCGGGCCATCCTGATCGACCCGCCGGGGCACCGCCAGGGACCTTCGGCTCTCCCCAGGGGGCCCTTCGATCGGGGAGACTGGGCGCAGTGACCGACGCGCTGCTCACCACCGACGGGTTCGAGGCGCTGTTGGGCGCCCTCGCCCGCGAAGGCCGGACCCTGATCGGGCCGGTGGTGCGAGACGGCGCCATCGCGCTCGACGAGGTGTCCGGCGTGGCCGACCTACCCGTCGGCTGGGCCGACGACCAGGGCCCCGGCCGCTACCGGCTGCGCCGGCGTGACGACGACGCCCACTTCGGGTTCACCACGCCGTCCACGTCGTGGCGGCCCTTCCTGCACCCGGCCCGGGAGACCGTCTTCCGGGCCCGTCTCGACGGCGGTGGCTTCGAGATCGAGCCTCCGGCCCCGCCGCCGCCGATGGCCTTCGTGGGGGTGCGGGCGTGTGACCTCCGAGGCATCGCGGTGCAGGACCGGGTCCTGCGCGACGGCGCCTTCCCGGACGCCGGCTACGCCGCCCGGCGCGCCGACGTGTTCGTCATCGCCGCCGACTGCGGTGAGGCCGGCCCCACGTGCTTCTGCGCGTCGATGGGGACCGGCCCCGCGGCGGAGGCGGGCTTCGACCTCGCGGTCTCGGAGCGCCTCGACGACGCCCGGGCGCGGTTCTATGTGCGGGTGGGCAGCAAGCGGGGCGCCGACGTCCTGGCGCGGGTTCCCCACGAGCCGGCCGGTGACGGCGATCGCGCCGAGGCGGCCGCAGCGACGGCGCGGGCCGCGGCCAGCCAGGTTCGGTCCGTTCCGGCGACGACGGTGGCCGGCCTGCTGGCCCGCAACCTCGAGCACCCCCGGTGGGACGAGGTCGCCGTGCGCTGCCTCGCCTGCACCAACTGCACCATGGTCTGCCCGACCTGCTTCTGCACGACCGTCGAGGACACCGTCGACCTCGGGGGCACCCTCGCCGAGCGCTCACAACGCTGGGACTCCTGCTTCACCCTCGACTTCTCCTTCCTCGGCGGGTCGCCCGTGCGTCACAGCGTCCGCGCCCGCTACCGCCAGTGGCTCACCCACAAGCTCTCGACGTGGGTCGACCAGTTCGACGAGCTCGGCTGCGTCGGCTGCGGACGCTGCGTCACGTGGTGCCCCGTCGGCATCGACCTGACCGAGGAGGTCGCCGCCATCGCCGCCACCGACGGGGCCGAGCGCCCGGAACGGAGCACGCCGTGAAGCCCATCCAGGACCTGCTCGCCGAGCACCCCTTCTTCGAGGGCCTCGCATCCGACGACCTCGCCGCCCTCGCGGCCTACGGCACCGACGTGCGCTTCGCCCCCGATGAGGTGATCTTCCGCGAGGGCGAGCGGGCCGACCGCGTCTTCGTCCTGCGCACCGGGCGCGTCGGCCTCGAGATCCACGCCCTCGGCCGCCCGCCCCACCTGGTGACCACGCTGTCGTCGGGCGACGTGCTGGGTGCGTCGTGGCTGTTCCCGCCCTACCAGTGGCAATTCGAGGCGGTGGCGCTCGACGAGACCTCGGCGGTGGCCCTCGACGCCGATGCCCTCCGCAGTCACCTCGATGCCGATCCCGCCCTGGGCTACCTGCTCGTCCAGCGCTTCGCGGGGCTGCTCGTGAAACGCCTGCAGGCCGCCCGGTTCCGCCTCCTGGACGTGTACGGCGATGTCTGAGGCCGTCCTCACCCCTGCGGGGAGCGCCGTGTCCGGATCCGATCCCATGGTCCCCGTGCCCTACAGGGTCATGGCGCGTCGCGAGGACGGCACCGACACCGTCACGTTGACGCTGGCCCCGGCCAGCGCCGCCCTGCCCGCCGCTCGGCCCGGTCAGTTCTTCATGCTGTGGGCGCCGGGTGTGGGCGAGGTGCCCATCTCCCTCGGGGGCCTCGGCCCCGAGGGCACCATCGAGGAGACCATCCGGGTCGTCGGCGCCGTGAGTCGGGCCCTCGCGGGCGCCGAGGTCGCGGCCACCATCGGTGTCCGAGGTCCGTTCGGCACCGCATGGGACCTCGACGCCGCGGTCGGTCGCCACCTCTTGTTCGTCGCCGGCGGCGTCGGCCTCGTACCCCTGCGACCGTCCGTGGTCGAGGCCATCGCCCGCGCCGGCGAATTCGAGACCATCGCCGTCGTCGTCGGTGCCCGCACCCCCGCCGACCTGCTCTTCGTCGACACCCTCGACGCCTGGGGGAGCGCCGGCGTCCAGGTGATCACCACCGTCGACCGCGGAGATCGGGCCTGGCACGGCCACATCGGAGTCGTGACCGAGGTGCTCGACCTGGTCGAGTGTGCGCCGGCGAGAACATCCGCCCTGGTGTGCGGACCAGAGGTGATGATGCGCTTCACGGCCCAGGCGCTCGAAGGGATGGGAGTACCCCTCTCCGATGTGCAGCTCTCACTCGAACGCAACATGAAGTGCGCCGTGGGCCACTGCGGCCACTGCCAGATCGGCGGCTCGTTCGTCTGCCTCGACGGCCCGGTGGTCACCGCCGACCGGGCCACCCCCCTCCTGCGGGTGCGGGAACGATGAGCGCCCCGTCGCCCAAGCCGCGCCTTGCGGTCTGGAAGTTCTCGTCCTGCGACGGCTGCCAGCTCACCCTGCTCGACCGGGAAGACGAGCTCCTCGCCGTGGCCGACGCCGTCGAGATCGGCTACTTCCTCGAAGCCACCAGCGCCACGGTCGAGGGTCCCTACGACGTCTCCCTGGTGGAGGGGTCCATCACCACGCCCCACGACGTCGAGCGCATCCAGGAGGTGCGGGCGGCGTCGAAGGTGCTGATCACCATCGGGGCCTGCGCCACGGCCGGCGGCATCCAGGGCCTGCGCAACTTCGCCGACGTCGACGAGTTCATCTCGGTCGTCTACGCCAACCCGTCGTTCATCGACACCCTGGCGACCTCGACGGCCATCGCCGACCACGTGCCCGTCGACCTCGAGCTGCGGGGCTGCCCCATCGACGGCCGCCAGCTGCTCGAGGTGGTCGGGGCGCTCCTCGCCGGCCGCAAGCCGACGGTCAGCGGCCAGAGCGTGTGCGTCGAGTGCAAGGCCGCCGGCAACGTCTGCGTTCTCGTGGCCCACGGCACCCCCTGCCTCGGCCCGGTCACCCACGCCGGATGCGGGGCGCTCTGCCCCCACTTCCACCGCGGGTGCTACGGCTGCTTCGGCCCGTCCGAGTCCTCGATGCCCGAGTCGCTGGCGCCGGCCCTCGCCGCGGTCGGCATGGGCGAGGTGGACCAGGGACGCTTCCTGCGCACCTTCAACGCCTGGGCCGAGCCGTTCCGCTCGGCCAGCACCGTTCGCCTGCCCGATCCCCACCGGAGGCAGCTGTGACCGACCGCACCATCAGGGTCGACGCCCTCGCCAGGGTCGAGGGCGAGGGTGCTCTGCATGTCGAGATCCGTGACGGCGCGCTGGTCGGCGTCGAGCTGCAGATCTACGAGCCGCCCCGGTTCTTCGAGGCCCTGCTGCGGGGCCGGCGCCACACCGAGCCGCCCGACATCACCGCCCGCATCTGCGGCATCTGCCCCGTCGCCTACCAGACGAGCGCCTGCGAGGCCATCGAGGACGCCTGCGGCGTGGTCGTCGACGGCCCCCTCCGGGATCTCCGCCGCCTCCTCTACTGCGGGGAGTGGATCGAGAGCCACACGCTGCACGTGTACCTGCTGCACGCCCCCGATTTCCTCGGCTACCACGGTGCCATCGAGATGGCCGCCGACCATCGCGAGCAGGTCGAGCAGGGCCTGGCGCTCAAGAAGGTGGGCAACCAGATCGTGGAGATCGTGGGCGGGCGGGCCATCCATCCGGTCAACGTCCGGGTCGGTGGCTTCTACCGGGTGCCCACCCGACGTGAGCTCCAGCCGCTGCTCGAGGACCTGCTCCGGGTCCGTTCCATCGCCGAGGACACGGTCCGCTGGGTGGGCGGGTTCGACATGCCCGACCTGACCTACGACCACGAGCTCGTCGCCTTGTCGCGACCCGACGAGTACGCGGTGGTGGGTGGGCACATCGCCTCCAGCTCCGGCCTCGACCTCACCCCCGACGCCTTCCTCGACGAGTTCGTCGAGCAGCACGTCGCCCGGTCCAACGCCCTCCACGCCTATCGCACCGACGGCACCCGCTACCTCGTCGGCCCCATGGCCCGCTTCGCCCTCGGCTACGACCGCCTCTCCGAGGGGGCGCGCGCCGCGGCTGCCGAGGTCGGCCTCGGCCCGGACGACCGCAACCCTTTCCGCAGCATCGTGGTGCGTGCTGTCGAGGTCCTCCACGCCTGCGACGAGGCCATCGCCCTCATCGAGGCCTACGAGCCGCCCGACCAGCCGGCGGTGCCCGTCGAGCCGCGGGCCGGCGTCGGCCACGGCGTCTCCGAGGCGCCCCGTGGTTTGCTCTACCACCGCTACACGCTCGACGACGAGGGCATGATCACCGACGCGGTGATCGTCCCGCCCACCTCGCAGAACCAGCCGAGCATCGAGGCCGACCTGTTCCGGCTGATCGAGGCCAACCTCGACCTCGACGACGACGCGCTGCGCCACGTCTGCGAGCAGTCGATCCGCAACCATGACCCGTGCATCTCCTGCGCCACCCACTTCCTCGAGCTCACCGTGGACCGCGGGTGAGGGTCGGCGTCCTGGCCGTGGGCAACCGATTCGCCGGGGACGACGGTGTCGGCCCCTTCGTGCTCGACGCGGTGCGGGACGAGCTTCCGGCGAACGTGGTGGCGCGAGAGCTCGACGGCGAGCCCGCCCGCCTGCTCGACGCCTGGGACGGCCTCGATGCCGTCGTGCTCGTCGACGCCGCCTGCTCCGGGGCGCCCGCGGGAACGGTGCACCGGGTGGTGGCGGTGGGAACGTCACCGCCACCGCCACCGCCACCGCCACCGCCGGCGCCCGCGCTCGACGGGACGGTGGTCGGCATCACCCTGCCTGGCGCGCCGCGCTCGACCCACGGCGCCGGCGTCGCCCAGGCGCTGGGCCTCGGCCGGCAGCTGGGCCGGCTCCCTGCCGCGGTGGTGGTCATCGGGATCGAGGGCACCCGCTTCGCCCCCGGATCCGGCCTGACCCGAGAGGTGGCGCACGCGATGCCGACTGCGATCGCGGCGGTGCGGGCCGAGGTCGAGCGCCTCGCGGCGGTGCCGGCCTGATGTGCGTGACCGAGGTCGGCCGGGTGGTCGCCATCAGCGAGGACGGCGGCACGGCCGAGCTCGAGGGGGGCGGCGCCCGGCGCGCCGCGTCCCTCGCCGTGCTCGTGCTCGAAGGGTCCCCGGTGCAGGTGGGGGACTGGGTGCGGGTGCACACCGGCCTCGCCGTCGAGGTGGTCGGCGCCGACGAGGCCGAGCGCGTGCTGGAGCTGCGCGCCAGCCTCGGGTCGTGAGCGCCGAGGGCGCGGCAGTCTTCGCCCGCTTCGCCTACCCACCCAACGCCCTCGGCTACTGCGGACCGGCCGACGCGCAGGGCACCCTTCGCGGCGGGGCCGGCGCGAGTTCGGTGGACGCCGCCGCCGTGCTCGCCCTGGCCCGCCAGTTCGACGGGGCCTGGCCCTACCTCGAGCTGCTGGCGGGGGAGGGCGGCGACCCCCTGGCCGTCGACGTGGTCGACGCGTACTGGCTCGGCAACGACCGGTCGGCACGGTTCGATCCCGACGCGTTCGCCCGCCACCTGCACGACCGGGTGGGGGATCGCCTCGGGGTGCCGTGGGCATCGGTGGCCGAGGCCATCGCCGCCGGCGGTCGTCCCACCCATGCCTTCCACGTCCTCAGCGCGTCACCGTTCGT
>CAYYDZ010000002.1:68101-69952 GCA_964470715.1 uncultured Microthrixaceae bacterium
TTCCACGTCCTCAGCGCGTCACCGTTCGTCGCACTGGCGCGGCGGGGAGCGATCGACCAGGCCCTCCGGGTGATCGACGGCTGTCGCATCGCCCCGGGCGAGGTGTTGGCGGTCGCGGGTGAGGAGGCCATCGTCCGCTTGGAACCCCTCGTGTGGCGGAGGGGCACCGTCCGAGTGGGCTCGCCCGAGGAGCGCCGGATCCGCTGTCCGGTCGGCGGGGTGTTCCCGAATGAGCCGCTGTCAGCGGGCGATCGGGTCGCGGTGCACTGGGACTGGGTCTGCGAACGGCTCGAACCGCAGCGTTGGGCCGGGCTGGGTGCGGCGCAGGACCAGCAGCTCGAGCTCGTCGAGCGCCTCGGCCGAGCGGACGACGGGACCTGAGGCCGCTGCCGCCTCGCACGCCCCGACGACGTCGCCGTCGAGGTCGACCGAAGCCGTGGCGAAGCAGGCGAAGGGGCTGCTGGCGGCGCTGCCCGCGAGGAGCAGGGGCGCCCCGCGGCGCAGGCCGCAGAGCACCGCGTGTTCGGCGCGCAGGACGCGGTCAAGGGGGCGAGCCCGCACCGAGCACACGAGGTCGAGGCGCTCGTCGAGACCGCAGGCGGTGCCGTCCAGCGCCGGACAGGTGGGGTCGTCACGGCCGACCGGGCAGCGCAACACGACGTGGCCGGCGTGCTGAAGTGCCCGCTCGACCGAATCGATGGCCCACGCCTCGGTACCCACCACGAGGACGTGCAGTTGATGTGTCTGCCGTTCCACCCCGTTGGTCATGGCTTGAGCGTGCGCTCACCTGACCCCCACGGGGAGGGGCGAAGGTCACATCAGGTCACATCGGGTCACCTCAGGGCGCGTCTGGGGTGCGCCCCGGCCCGTCAGCCCGCCTTCTTCTCCCGGGCGGCCTTGGAGCGGGCCAGCAGCTTGGCCATGCGGTCGTCGGCCGGCGCTGCGCCCCCGTCCTCGCTGATGGCGTCAGCCGGCGCCGCAGCCGCTTCCGTCTCGCCGGCGGCAGCCTTGGCCGCGGCGGCCGAGCGCTCCTCTTGGAACGACTCCCACTCACCCTCGGGGACGAGCTTGGTGTGGGCCACCGAGTTGAACGAGGTGCCGTTGTCGAACGCGACCCGGTAGCGGGTGAGGTGCATGCCCACCGAGCGGCCGACCTTGCCGGGCGTGCCCTCGGGCACCCCGGGCAGCGCCTCGGTCACGACGATGCGCGACCCCTTCTTCAGCGTGGTGGTGTCGGTCGCCATGGCGCCAGACGCTAGTCAGGCCGGGTTGCCGCCAACCAGACGACGAGGACGGGTCGGACCGCCAGCGCGCCGTGGGTCAGGCCCGCCGGTGCACGGAGACCGCGTACTCGCCGCCGGGCACCCAGGGGTCGCGGTCCCACGTGGCGTACCGGGCATCGACGCCGAGGCCGGCGGCGTCGCAGTCGGCGTCGTAGCGATCGAGGCCGTAGGCGGCGTGGCTCAGCGAGAAGCCGGCCACCAACACCCCGCCATCGGCGAGGTGGGCGGCCAACCGGGCGACGGTGGCGGCCTCGGTGCCGGCAGCGAGGAAGATCATCACGTTGCCGGCTGCGACCACGAGGTCGAACGTGCTCGGCCCGTCGGCGGCGGTGAGGTCGAGAGACGAGAGGTCGTGTTCGACCCAGGTGAGGTCCGGTGCCTTGCGCCGGGCGGTGGCGAGCATTCCGGGGTCCCGGTCCACCCCGACGGTGGTCACGCCGCGGCGGGCGAGCTCGATGGCCACCCGGCCCGTCCCGCAGCCGGCGTCGAGCACCGTGGCCGGGGCGAAGGCGCTCACGAAGTCGGCTTCCCCGTGCACGGCCCGGCCCGCGGCCTCGAGGGCGGCCCA
>CAYYDZ010000002.1:70052-75244 GCA_964470715.1 uncultured Microthrixaceae bacterium
TCGTCGCCGGCATCGCCTTCCTCGGCTTCGCGGCCTGGACCCTCCGGGGTGACGACGACGGCGAGGACGAGAACGCCCCCGAGGTGAGCAACCGGTCGGTGGTGGTGGCCACGGCCAGCGCGTTCCTGGTGGCAGAACTGGGGGACAAGACCATGCTCGCCGCCATCACCCTGGCGTCCACCAACGGGTTGGTCGGCACCTGGTCGGGAGCCACCCTCGGCATGGTGGCGGCAGATGCTCTCGCCATCGCCGTCGGCGCGGTGCTGGGCAAGCGTCTCCCAGCGCACGCCATTCGCATCGGCGCCGCCGTCCTCTTCGTCGTCTTCGGGGTCGCCCTGATCGTCGAGGGCGTGCGGGGCTGACCCCTTCGGGTGGGACCGGGTGCCCCCGCATCAGGGGGGTGTCCCGGTATCTTCGGCAGCGTGCCGGGCCCGCCTCCACGGCCGACCCAACGGACCTTCCTGATCCGGCGGATCGTCGTCGCCAGCATCGCCGTCTGCCTCCTGGCCCTGCTGTGGGCCGGCGGGTCGGCCGCGCTCGGCGCGCTGCGCTCGGACGGGGGCGGCTCGTCGTCGGGCGACGGCGGGGACGAGGCCACGCCCGCCTCGACCATCCCGCCCCACCTGCGGGTCCCGGATGGCCCACCCGCCGCCGAGCGCACCCTGACCGTGGCCGAGACCATCGGTGGGGACATCTCGCCGAAGTCGGTGGTGGCGTCGAACACCGGCCTCGTCTTCGCCCAGAACATGATGTACAACCACTCGGTCACCGTGTACTCGAGCGAGGGCGAGCTGGTGACGACCATCCCGGACCAGGTCGACCTCGCCGAGTTCGGCGCCGCCGACGTGTCCACGGTCGTGCAGGGCGCGCCGGTGGAGGGGGCACTCACGCCCGACGCCAGCCACTACTGGATCTCGAACTACTCGATGTACGGGCCGGGCCAGGGCCCGGAGGGCGCCGACGAGTGCACCCCGGAGAGCTCGGTCGCGTCCGGGTACACCAACAGCTACCTGTACCGCATCGACACCGACTCGCTCGCCATCGACGATGTCGTCGAAGTGGGCATGGTGCCCAAGTACGTCGCCACCACGCCCGACGGCCAGTACGTGCTCGCCTCCAACTGGTGTTCGTGGGACCTGTCGATCGTCTCCACCGAGACCAACGAGCTCGTGGCGACCGTCCCGAACCTCGGCCGCTACCCCCGGGGGATCGTGGTCTCCCCGGACTCGCGCTACGCCTACGTGGCCGTGATGGGGGAGAGCCACATCGCCAAGGTCGACCTCGAGTCCCGCACCATCGTGGGCACCATCGAGGTCGGGAGGGGTCCCCGCCACGTGGTGCTGGATCCGGAGGGTCGCTACCTCTACGCCAGCCTCAACCAGCTCGGTGAGGTCGTGAAGGTGGACCTCACCACCGACCAGGTGGTGGCGTCGGTGCCCACCGGGAGCGAGGCGCGGTCGCTCGCCATATCGAACGACGGCACCGCCCTGTACGTCGTGAACTACGAGTCGAACACCGTCACGGCGCTGCGGGCGTCGGACCTCGGCGTGCTCCAGAACATCGAGACCGGCGTGCACCCCATCGGCATCACCTACGACGGGGTCACCGGCGACGTGTGGGTGGCCATCTACACCGGCCAGATCCTGCGCCTCAGCGCGGCCTGAGCGCTCGGCGCCTCAGGCGCGCCCCGAACGGGTCAGGCCGGGGCGCCGTGGGCCTCGTCGCAGAGGACCTCTTCGCCGTCCTCGATGGTGCCGCCGCCGATGCCCTCCAGTGCCGCGAACGGGCCGCACGGGTGCGGCTCGATCCAGACGTGGATCATCGGGGTGGGCTCGGGGAGGAAGAGGCCGTCGGGGCACTCGCCCTCGCCGTTGGTGAGGCCGCCCAGCACGCCATCCTCCGTGTAGCAGAGGTTCTGGTGGGTGTGGAACTGCATGAGGGCGCCGCCGTAGTCAGGCACGTCCTCGAGGGGCAGGCCCCGCTCGAGCATGTACATGGCCGCCACGAGGCGGCGGTCGCCGTCCGACGTGTCGTAGACGAGCGACTCGGGTTGGGTGGGGTCGAGCACCACGTCGTCGTCCATGAAGTCGTCGTTGATGAAGTGCTCGGTGCCGGTGCCGCCGTCGCCGATCGAGTGGAACCCGGCGGCCTCGGCGTCGCGGTAGTCGGCCCATTGCGGGAGGTCGGCGAGGGTCACCCGCACGATGGACTCGGCGGTGGCCTGCTGCTCGGGGGTGACGCCGTCGACGCCCCCGAGGTCGATGGGCTCGTCGGGGTCGTAGGGGACGGGTGCGACCGCCTGGGCCGCGTGGGTGTGGGCGCCGGCCGTCGTCGCTCCGGCGGTGCCGGCCTCGGTCCCGTGGGTGTGGCCGTCGGCGGCGGTCTCGCCCTGCGCGCCGTGCTCGTGCGTGTGGCTGCTGGCGGCCGCCATGCCGCTGAAGGTCAGCACGAGGAGGAGGCACACGCCGAGCACGGCAGGGACGCGCAGGCTGTGCCCGGTCGACTCCACCCGCACCGGCAGCAGCGACAGGACGGCGAGCACCACGCTGAGGGCGGCCAGCGCGGCGCACACGACGTCCGCGGTCTGGGGGGCCTCGGCCACCTCGAGGCCGTCGATGAGGCCGATGCCGACGGTCTTGGCCACGACCCAGCCGCCGACGCTGGCGAGGCCCACGGCGATGCCGGCGAGCGATACGAGACGGCCCGCGCGGACCAGGGCCAGCGCGCCCCAGCCGAGTTGCAGCAGGGCCAGGACCGTGAAGGCGAGCGCGGTCTGGCGGTGCTCGGCGTGCACGCCGATGGCGGCGGCGTGGATGGCGCCGGACGCCAGCGAGGCCATGCCCGCGGCGGCGGTGAAGCCCTCGCGGGCCGAGTGGGACCGGTCGCCGTCGTGGTCGGGTGTGGTGGTTGCGGCGTGGACGGACTGCTCGGCCACGGTGGGACCCCCTGAGTCGGCGCCGACCTCCGGCGCGACGTCCGATGCTACCGGTGCGGTCGTGTGACGACCGTCACCGGGCCAAGGTGCTTGACCTCGACCAAACTCGAGGTCTTAGGGTCGTCGTCATGGACCGCACGACCCTGGACCGCCCGCTCGCCGATGTGCTCGCCACCCTCGATCCCGGCGACGCCGACGCCGCCCACGACCACCTCGGGCTGGCCGCGATCACCGATCACGCCCTGGTGTCGGCCTGCGCCGCGGTGATCGACCGCCCCAAGGCGGCGCCCCCCGACTCCTTCGTGCTCCACGCCCCCCTCGAGCTGATGGCCCGTGCCGGCCTGCTGGCCCGGGTGGCGCCCGACGCCCGCGACGCTGCCCGCCGGCGCCTCGTGCGGTTCGCAGCAACGTATGCGGCCGCCGGCCCCGCCGCCGACGAGCCCCCGCTGCCCGCGCTCCTCGAAGCGGGCCGTGCCGAGGCCGTGGCCGTTCGCCCCGTGTCGTCCGGTGGAGATGGCGTCGCCGCGACGGTCGTGACCGGAGGTCCGGAGGTCGACGGCGAACCATCCGTGGGCTCGACGTCACCGCCGTGGTCGGCGGCCGAGGCGACCGCCGGGCTCGCCGCGGCCATCACCGCCGGTGATCTCGACGCCGCCGGTGCCGCCGCCCGTGCCCTCGCCGGCGTGGTCGGCACCGAGGACCTCGTCGCTGCGCTGGTCGACCTCGTGGCCCCCAGCCTCGCCGCCGCCGCCCACGGCGGCATCTACCTCAACCAGCTGCGCTCGTTCGCCGGCACACCGGCGGCGCCGGGCGTGGCCAACATGGCCCGGGAACTGGCCCGCCACCCCGACTGGCGCCTCACGTGGTTCGAGGGCCTCGACCTCGCTGCGTCGGCCGCCACGCGCTCAGCCGACGCCCTCGTCGAGGCCCTGCGCCGGCCGGCGTCGCCGGGCCCGCTCGATGTGAACTTCATCTACCCGACCATGCACCTGACCGAGTCGAGCGGGCTGGCGGCCGAGGTGCTCGCCCCCGCACTCGCCGGCGTGGAGCGGGCGTCGGCCTCCCGTGCCCTGCTGCGGGTGGCGGCGCTCTCGATGCTCCAGGACGACCCCGCCGAGGCGCCCTACGGCTGGAGCCACTGCCTCACCATGCCCCACGGTCTGCTCTCGGTGGCCACTCTGTCGTCCCGCCCCGGCGACGTGCTCGCCGTCGCCGCCACCTACGTCCTCGGCTTCCGGGCGACGCAGGGCGCCGTCGACCTCGACCCGCACTGGGCGCCGGCCGCACCCCCGGTCGACACCTTCGCCGCGCTCGACGGCCCGCCCGACCTCGCCGCCGCCGGCGCCTGGCACGCCGTCGCGGGCGACCGTGCCGAGGTCGCGTCCCTCCTCGCCGGCCGCGCCGCCGCCCACGAGGACGCCCACCTGGCCAAGTACACCCTCGCCTGCCTCCAACTCGCCGACGCCGACCCCGCCTTCGCCCACGGCTTCCTCGCGGCGGCTGCCTTCCTCGGCGCCTGGTGGCGCCAGGCCGACGGCGTGCTCGACTGAGGCTTGCCCTCGCGCCACCTGACGGGGCAGGGGCCCTACGAGGCGAGTGCCTGTTCGAGGAAGTCGAGCGTCGGGGTGAGCTGGGTGCTGTCGAAGGCGGGGTCCATGTGGCCTGCGCCCGCGAGCTCGGTGTACGTGACCTCCGCGCCGGCAGCGTCGAGGGCATCGCTCAGCTCCGCGGACTGACCGCCCGGCACGAGGCAGTCGCTGTCGCCGTGAGCGAGGTACCAGGGTGGCAGCACCTCGGCATCGGCGACGTACGCGGCGATGTCGGTCTGCTCCGTCGTCGGTGACGAGTCGACGGCCTCACCGAGCCACACCGACTCGGGCGAGTCCGCGGTCCCGTGCACCTGCGCCTGGCCCGCGGGACAGTTGGTCTCGGCAGCCTGCTCGTCCATCGTGGCGAAGTCGGTCGGTCCGAACCACGAGACCACGGCCTGGACGGCCGACGACTCCTCGGCGTTGCCCAGGGCCTCGTCGTCGAAGACGGTGGCCTGGTCGCCGGTGGCGCCGAGCAAGTTGGCGAACCAGCCCCCTGCGGACTGGCCCCACGCACCGACGTGGTCCGGGTCGAGGCCGTACGTGGCGGCGTTCGCCCGCAGCCACCGCACCGCCGCCTTCACGTCTTGTGCGCCGGCGGGAAAGGTGGCTTCACCGGAGAGTCGGTAGTTGACGGCGGCCGCAGCGATGCCGCGATCGACCAGGGC
>CAYYDZ010000003.1:0-3404 GCA_964470715.1 uncultured Microthrixaceae bacterium
TTCCGCCAGGAGAAGGTCGGCTTCGTGTTCCAGGCCGTCAACCTCGTGCCGTTCCTCACCGCCCGGGAGAACCTGCTGGTGGTGGACGAGCTGGGACGTCGTCGGGGCGCCGCGGCCAAGGCCCGTGCGGACCAGCTGCTCGAGGAGCTCGGTCTCACCGCCCGCGCCAAGAACCTGCCGGGTCAGCTGTCCGGCGGAGAGCGCCAGCGGGTGGCCATCGGCCGAGCCCTCATGAACGACCCCGTCCTGGTGCTCTTCGACGAGCCCACCTCGGCGCTCGACACCAAGCTCGGCGAGTCGGTCATGGAGCTCATCCGCACCGAGATGAAGGCCCGCGAGATCGCCGCGATCGTGGTGACCCACGACGAGCGCATGGTGCACTACGCCGACCGGGTGGCCCACATCCTCGACGGTCGCCTCGAAGGCTGATCCTCAGCAGGGCCGCCCCGGGTCCACGCTCATCGGCAGCCGGGCAGAGGCACGAGCCGCGGGTCGCCCGAGTCGCCGACGACCCGCCAGAGCTCGACGCCGTCGGGGTCCCAACCGCCCGGCCGGGCCAGCGCCACCACCCGGTGGGCCTCGCCTTCGCCGTCGTCGTAGGTCACCGAGGTGGCCGCGACGCGACCGTCCACCACCACGGCGAAGGCCAGTGGCCCGTCCTCGTCGCTGCGCAGCGCGCCCCGCACCTCGCCCACCGACCCGGTCGGGAGGGTCTCGGGCGCCCAGCAGGCACCGGGCCGGCCGTCCACGGCGAGCCGACGGGCCGGTCGCCCGACGAGATCGCGCCCGGGCCCCAGCCCGTACAGCTCGAGCCGCCCGCTTCGGCGCCCGAAGGTCGTGCGGATGCGGTCGACCAGGGGCTGCAGGTCGAACGACGAGGCGTCGGTCCGCTCCGTGTGGCCTCGGGCGTAGATCTCGCGCTCGGGGTCGGTCCGCTCGGGCCCCACCAGGCTCTGCCCGTCAACGGGCCAGGGCATGTCGACCTCGAGCAGGTCGGCGATGGTCGGCAGCAGGTCGGTCGTCTCGGCCAGCCGGTCGTCGCGTGCCGGGAGGCCCGTGGGGGTGCCGAGCGGCGGCTTGACCACGACCGGCACGGTCATGATGGCCGGCAGCGTGTCGGCCGTGGGCAGCCGCCGGTTGGTGCCTGCCTCCAAGGAGACGCCGTGATCGGCGGTGAACACGATCAGGGCGTCGTCGTACTCGCCGGCCGCGTCCACGCGATCGAGGAGCTCGCCCAGCATCCGGTCGGCGAAGGCCGCCTGGAGGAGGTGGCGCTGGAGCCCGAGGTCGGCGGCGAAGCCGGTGGTCCATTCGCCGGCCTCGTCGAGCTGCGGGTTGCCCGGGTCGTCGTAGCGCTGCCCGTCGGCGTGATAGCTCCAGGGCACGTGCGGGAACACCGTGTGGATGAAGGTGAGGGTGGGTTGGCGGTGCGGGCGAACGGAAGCGACCGCCTCCCGGTAGTCGCCGACCCGGTCCAAGCGTCCGAGCGCATCGACGAACTCGGCCCGGTCGTCCCCCAGCCGGTCCGCCTCCTGGTCCAGGTCCGCAGGGCTCGACCCCTGGCCGAAGTAGGCCCACGAGTCGTCCACCTGCGGCAGCCAGCCGTCGAGGCCGGTCGGCAGGGAGACCAGGCCCGACACGACCGCGAGGTCGTGCAGCAAGACGCTGGTTGGGACGTGGTCGTCGGCGCCCGAGCTCGACTCGCAGAGGGCCGGGGTGCAGAGCTGCGTGACCTGCTCGTGGGCCTCGATCCGGTAGTCGTCGGCCAGCAGGGTGAGGAGGTTCCGGGGGTGCCCACCGGCGGTGGGCGGGACGTTCTCCGCGTGCACACGCTCGCCGGTGAGGATGGCGGGGACGGCCTCGTGGGTGAAGGCCGCCACCGAGGTCGTGTTGGGGAACCAGAGCCCGTCGCCGGCCAACCGGGCCAGGTTCGGGAAGCGGTCGGCGTCGATGCGCTCGCCGTCGGCGCTGAGCACCGAGGCCAACGGCAGCTCGTCGAACACGACCACGTAGACCGGGGGCGGGTCACCGGGCACCCGCACCTCGGCGGCCTCGACCGACGGCGGGAACACCAGGCCGTGCACCGGGGACGCGAACACGAACACCGCGGCGAACAGCAGTGGCGTGAGGGCCAGGGCCGACAGCACCGAGCGCACCACCTCGCGCCGGCGGTAGGCGAGCGCCAGGACCACGCCGAGGGCGGCACCACCGATGAGCACGACGACGACCGGGACGGCCGGGATGCGGTCGATGGTCTGGGCCGCCACGAGCGCCCCCAGCGCACCGATCAACCCGATGTGCAGCCGCCAGCCCCAGCCGGCGTGGACGAGGCTGACCAGCACCTCCATGGTGATCAGCACCACGGGCACCACCGCCACGGCCAACAGGCAGACGAGCAGCACCTGGGCCGGCCCCGCGGTGTGGGCCACGAAGAACGTGGGGCTGCCGCCCAGCAGGTCGAGGACCGGCTGGGTCACGGCGAGCGCCGAGAGGGCGAGGAGGTGGGCACACCGCCAGCCGAGGCCCACGGGCGGGGTCGACTCGGCGCCGCCCCGACGGCTCACGCGAGCACCACCGCCGGCTTCACGCGGTCGCGGTCCCTGGCTTGGTAGACCGCCAGGAGGTCGCCGGACATCGACAGGACCCCCCAGGGCCCCTCGCTCTCCCCCCCACCGACCCCGAGCTCGTCGCGGGAGAGCACGGCGCCGTTGGCGATGCGGGCCGCCACGTCGTCGCCGACGGTCACCGCCGGGTAGTCCCGAAGGGCCACGGCCGGGGCCAGGATCTCGAGCTGTTCGAGCGGCCGCGCTTCGGCCAGGCCGAACGAGCCGATGGCGGTGCGGCGCAGGGCGCGCAGGTGGGCCCCGCCCCCGAGGGCGTGGCCCAGGTCGTCGGCCAACGTGCGGATGTAGGTGCCCGACGAGCAGTCGACCTCGATGCGCAGGACCATGGCCTGGTCGGCGGTCGCCGGGTGGGCCTCCTCGAGGTGGAGGCGGTGGACCGTCACCGGTCGCGGCGGGCGCTCCACGGTCTCTCCGGCCCGGGCCAGCTCGTGCAGGCGCTTGCCGCCGATCTTCACTGCCGAGACCATGGGCGGGATCTGCTCGATCTCACCCACGAAGGCCTCGGCCGCAGCCCGGGCCTGCTCGAGCGTCACCGCACGCATGTCGTGGGTGGCCGTCACCTGGCCAGCGGCGTCGAGGGTGTCGGTCTCGGTGCCGAGGACCACCTCGCCGACGTAGGACTTCGGCAGGGCGGTCAGGTAGCTCAGCAGCCGGGTGACCTTCCCGAAGCCCAGCAGCAACACGCCGGTGGCGTCGGGGTCGAGGGTGCCGGAGTGGCCGATCTTCTTCTGGCCGACGATGCCGCGCGCTTTGGCCACGACGTCGTGGGAGGTCCAGCCC
>CAYYDZ010000003.1:3504-20028 GCA_964470715.1 uncultured Microthrixaceae bacterium
CTTCTGGCCGACGATGCCGCGCGCTTTGGCCACGACGTCGTGGGAGGTCCAGCCCGCCTCCTTGTCCACCACCGCGAGTCCGTCGACCTGGACCTTGGCCCCCCCGCCGCTCATCGAGCGCTCACTGCTCCTGCGGGGGTTGGTCGCGCAAGAGCTCGTCGATGCGTTCGGCCGTGCGCAACACGTCGTCGATGCGGAAGACGAGCTCGGGCGTGCGCTTCACCCGGGCTTCGCGGGCGACCGCACCCTGGAGGCGGATGCGAGCCTCGCCGAGGGCTTCGAGGGTCTGCTCGTCGGCGGTCTCGTCGAGGCTGGCGATGTAGACGATGGCGCGCTTCAGGTCGGCGTCGACGTCGACCGAGGTGACCGTCACCAAGGGCAGGCGGTCGTCGTCGATGCGCTCGAGGGCCTCGGCGATGATCTCGCGGAAGAGCTCGTTCAGGCGGGCGGTGCGGGGGTAGTCGCGCGAGCGTGAGCGGCGGGCCATGTCAGTCGATCTCCATCCAGGAGCGGGCGGCCGAGAGGACCTGCAGGTTCGGGAAGGACCAGATGAAGCGCTCCACCTCGTCGACGACCTCCTCGGCGTGGTGGGCGGTGGCGGAGACGGCCGCCACGCCGATGGCGGCCCGCTGCCAGGTGTTCTGGTGGTCGGTCTCGGCCACGGCGACGTTGTAGCGCCGGCGGGCCCCCTCCGTGACGGGCTTGAGCACCGACCGCTTCGCCTTCAGCGATCGGCACTCGGGGAGGTGGAGCTCCACGGAGAGAGCAAGGACGAACATGGCGCGGCCTTCCCGCCGACGAGCGACTCCTAGGAGCGGGGGATCTCCCGCTCCTCGAACGTCTCGATGATGTCGCCGGCCTTGAGGTCCTGGAAGTCGGAGAGCCCGATGCCGCACTCGAAGCCCGAGGCCACCTCACGGACGTCGTCCTTGAAGCGACGCAGCGAGGTGATCGAGCCCTTCCAGATGATGGTGCCCTCCCGCAGGAAGCGGACCTTGGAGCCACGGGTGATGGTGCCGTTCTGCACGAAGCAGCCGGCGATGGCGCCGATGCGCGGGACCCGGAAGATCTCGCGGACCTCGGCGTCGCCGGTGACCACCTCCTCGTACTCGGGCTCGAGCATGCCCACCATGGCGTTCTCGATGTCCTCGAGTACCTGGTAGATGACCTCGTAGGTGCGGATCTCGACGCCCTCGTGCTCGGCCAGCTCCCGTCCCTTGCGGTCCGGTCGCACGTTGAAGCCGATGATGGTGGCGTCGGACGCCGCGGCCAGCTCGACGTCGGAGATGGTGATGCCACCGACGCCGCGCAGCACGAACGAGAGCTTGACCTCGTCGCGCTCGAGCTTCTTCAGGCTGCCGGTGAGGGCTTCGAGCGAACCGTTCACGTCGGCCTTGACGATGAGGTTCAGCGTGGCGGGCTCACCGGCTTGAATCTGCTCGAAGATGTCCTCGAGCTTGGCGCCGCCGCTCATGGCGTGGGCCTCACGTCCGATGTTGGCCAGGCGGTGCCAGTGCTCTCGGGTGTCGGCGACGTTGCGCGCCGTCTTCTCGTCGGGGGCAACCACGAAATCGTCACCTGCGGCCGCGACGTCGGACAGGCCGAGCACCTGGACCGGCGCCGACGGACCGGCCTCTTTCACCTGCCTGCCGGTGTCGTCGATGAGGGCCCGTACGCGACCCCAGGTGGCGCCGGCGACCAGCGGGTCGCCCACCTTCAGGGTGCCACGCTGGACGAGCACCGTCGCCACGGGACCACGGCCGGTGTCGAGGTTGGCCTCGAGCACGACGCCCTGGGCGCGACCCTCGGGGTTGGCCCGAAGGTCCTCGACCTCGGCCACCACGAGGAGGTTCTCGATGAGGTCGTCGACGCCTTCGCCCGTGAGGGCGGAGACCGGCACCATGACGGTGTCGCCGCTCCACTCCTCCGGAGTGAGGCCGCGCTCGCTGAGCTGGGTCATGACGCGGGTTGGATCGGCGTTCTCGCGGTCGATCTTGTTGAGGGCCACCACGATCGGCACGTCCGCGGCACGGGCGTGGTCCAAGGCCTCGAGGGTCTGGGGCATCACCCCGTCGTCGGCGGCGACGACCAGCACCACGATGTCGGTGGCGTCGGCGCCGCGCGAGCGCATCGCAGTGAAGGCCTCGTGGCCGGGGGTGTCGATGAAGGTGAGCGGACGGCCTTCGTGGGCCACCTGGTAGGCACCGATGTGCTGGGTGATACCGCCGGCTTCGCCTTCGACCACGTTGGCCGATCGGATGCGGTCCAGCAGCTTGGTCTTGCCGTGGTCGACGTGGCCCATGACGGTGATCACCGGCGGCCGCACGACGGCATCGGGGTCATCCTCCTCGCCTTCGTCCTCGGGCAGCATGAGGAGCTTCTGGAGCTCGACCTCCTGCTCTTCGCCCGGGTCGACGAGACGGATCTCGGCGCCGATCTCGGCCGCGAACAGCTCGATCATCTCGTCCGAGAGCGACTGCGTCGCAGTCACCATCTCGCCCTGCTGCATGAGGAAGCGCACGACGTCCGCTGCCGTGCGGTTCAGCTTGGGCCCGAGCTCGATGGGCGTGGTCGCCCGCTCGATCACGATGGTGCCCTCGGGAACCGCTGCATCGGTCGGGGTGTACACCGGCATGTCGATCGGCTGCAGCTCTTCACGGCTGCGACGACGACGGCCCTTCCGCCGACGGGGGGGTCGCTGCTGCGGTCCACCGCGACCACCCCCGGGACCACCGCCTGGGCCACCGCCGGGACCACCGGGACGTCCCGGCGCAGGACCCGCTCCGGGCACCGATTGACGGGGTCCACCCATGGGAGGCCGCGGACGGCCCACGCCTCCTGCGGGACGGGGACCGCCGGTCGGACGCGGGGCGCCCGGACCTCGACCACCTTGGCCCGGGGGCGGCGGGATGGGCTTGCCCGAACGCGAGATGGGGACGGGCGGCGGCGGGATGGGCTTGCCGCTGGGGGACACTGGTCGGGGGGCGGCCTTGGTGTCGCCGGCGGCCGGAGCGGTCGACGCGGCGGCGGCAGGAGCCTCAGCCTCCGCCGGCGTGGGGGCTGCCGCGGGCGCGGCGGGAGCGCTCACCGGGGGCGGGGCGGGAGCGGGCGGGGCGGGGGCCGACGCAGGGCGCGCGGCAGCGGCGAGGCCTGGATCCTCCTCGCGGCGGGGCGGGTGCTCGCTGCCGCTCGAGCGTACGACGCGACGGGGCGCAGCGGGCTCGGTCGGAGCGGCCGGAGCCGGGGGCTCGGGCTCGGCAGCGGGCGCGGGGGCCTCGGCCTCGGCGGCGGCTTCAGGTGCTTCGACCTTGGGCTCGGCCTTCGTCGCGGGCGCCGCGGCCTTCTTGGCCGCGGCCTTCTTCGGCTCCGGCGCCTCGGCCGGCGCCTCGTCGACGGGCGTGGGGGCCTCAGTGGGGGTCGCGGCCTTCTTGGCGGCGGCCGGCCGCTTGGTCGTCTTGGTGGCAGCCTTCGCCTTGGCGGTCTTCGAGACCGGCTTCTCGGCCTCGGGCTCTTCGGGCTGGACCTCACGGGTCAGGCCCTCGCGCTCGGCCTTGCGGCGCACGCGGTCGGCCTGGGCCTCGACCACGCTCGACGAGTGGCTCTTGACCCCGATCCCGAGCGCGTCGCAGAGATCGAGCGTCTCCTTGTTGGTGAGCCCGAGCTCTCGTGCCAGCTCGTACACGCGGATACTTGACGCCACTGGGGTTCTCTCAGCCTCTCGGTCGGTTCGATCAATCCTCGCGCGGCCGTTCCCGGCGGCACGAAAGCGTTGCGGCGACGCCGGGCGACAGCTCGGCGGTCAGGGTGTCGAGGGCGGCCTCGTCGACCGGGCCCCGGAGGGCACGCCCGAACGCTCCCCGACTCCGGGCCTGCTCGAGGCAACCCACGGAACCGGCGCACAGCCAGGCGCCCCGTCCCGCCAGTGTACGGCCCACGGCGAGGGTTCCGTCGAACGAGCGCACCACCCGCACCAGCTCGACGGGCGACGCACGCCGTCGACAGCCGATGCAGGTCCGCACGGGCGCGGCTCGTGACACCATCGTCGCGGTGGCCAGGATCAGGCCTCCGGCTCTTCGCCGGCGGTCGCCTCGTCGGCTGCGGCAGGGGTCGGAGCATCGGCCCCGGCGGCAGGGGCCTCCGCGACGTCATCCTCGGAGACCTCGCCGTCATCGGGCTCGGAGGCGGTGGCGGCATCCTCGGCCTCGGCGTCGGTGCGCTCGGCGAGCGCCTCCTCGGCGACCTCGGCCGACGAGTCGCCCTCGGCGTCGTCGCCACCCTCAGCGGCGGCGTCGGCGTCGGGGTCACCGGCCTCCCAGGCCTCGGCGGACAGGGCGGGGCCGCCCTCGGCGGGCTGCCACATCTGCTCACCGGTCTCGGGGTCGGTGATCCACTCGCCCTCGGCCCACTCCTCGGAGGCGTAGGCCTCCTCCTCGGCCAGTTGGGTCTCGCTCTTGATGTCGACGCGCCAACCGGTCAGGCGGGCGGCGAGGCGGGCGTTCTGGCCCTCCTTGCCGATGGCCAGCGACAGCTGGTAGTCGGGCACGATGACCTCGGCGGTGCCGGTCTGGTCATCGAGGCGCACCTCTTTGACCTTGGCCGGCGAAAGCGCCTTCATGACCAGGTCGGCGGGCTCCTCCGAGAAGGGCACGATGTCGATCTTCTCGCCCCGCAGCTCGTTGACCACCATGCGCACGCGGGCACCACGGGCCCCCACGCAGGCGCCGACGGGGTCGACGTTGGGGTCGTTGGACCAGACCGCGATCTTGGTGCGGTGCCCGGGCTCGCGGGCGCACGCCTTGATCTCGACCACGCCGTCGGCGATCTCGGGCACCTCGAGCTCGAACAGGCGCTTGATGAGGCCCGGGTGGGTGCGGCTCACCACGATCTGGGGGCCCTTCGCGGTCTTGCGCACCTCGACGATGTAGGCCTTGACGCGGGTGTTGGCCTCGGGGCGCTCGTAGGGCACCTGCTCGGCCTGCGGCAGCAGCGCCTCCACCCGACCGAGGTCGAGCAGGGTGTAGCGCGAGTCGCTCTGCTGGATGATGCCGGTGACGATGTCCCCCTCGCGGCCGGCGTACTCCTCGTACTTCATCTCGCGCTCGGCCTCGCGGATGCGCTGGAGCATCACCTGCTTGGCGGTCTGGGCGGCGATGCGGCCGAAGTCGTCGGGCGTGACGTCGAACTCGTCGCCGATGGGGTCGCCCTCCTCGTCGAGGTCCTGGGCGAACACGCTGATCTCGAAGGTGTCGGGGTCGATCGTGACCCAGGCGTACTCGTGGGCGTCGGGCATCCGCTTGTAGGCGGACTCCAGGGCGTCGGCGAGCGCACCGAACAGCACCTCCACCGAGATGCCCTTGTCGATCGCCAACGCCTGGAGGGCGTCCATCATCTCGGGGTTGGCTTCACTCATTTCCCGCTCCTGTCGGTCGGCGTCGCGGTGACGGCATGGCGGTCGTTGTGGTCGTGCTTCGGGCGGGCTTTGGCAGCGGCCTTCGAGGTGGCTTCCCACTCGAAGACGGTGCGGGCCCGTTCGATGTCGCGGTAGTCGATGCGGCGCTCGTCGCCCCCGGAGAGGGCGAGCAGGACGCTGTCGTCGTCGGCTTCGAGTACCACGCCGCGCACGCGGCGGTCGCCCTCGGTGCCGGCGACGGTCTTGACGGTGACGTCGCTGCCCACGGCGCCCTGGTAGTGCTCAGGGCGCCGCAACGGTCGCTCGAGGCCCGGGCTGGAGACCTCGAGCAGGTACTTCGCGGGGATCGGGTCGTGCTCGTCGAGGGTGCGCGACACTGCCCGGCTGAGGTCGGTCAGTGCGTCCACGTTCACGCCACCAGGGCGGGAGACGAGGATCTGCAGCGTGGAGCCCGACTGCTCGATGTCGTAGAGCTCGAGGCCCCGTTCCTCGACCAGCGGCAGGACGAGCGCGCGCAGGCGATCGATGGAGCTCATGAGCGTGCACACCTCCCTGGAGAGAAACCAAAGGCGTGGGCCGAGCCCACGCCTTTACGGACCAACTCGAACGAAAGACGGGCAAAGTATAGCGGGGCCGGCCCCGCCAGCACCCGCCTCGTTCGCTCGGACGGTCAGTACGAGCGGCCCACGATGGCGACGAGGTCGGGCTCGTCGTCGCCCTCGGGGCACGAGCCGTCGGCCCGCTGGAGGCAGCGCACCGTGACGGCGTTCTGGGCCAGGCGGGCCTCACCCTCCTCGCCCAGGGTGGCCCAGGAGATGCGGGCGAAACCGGTGGCGGCCGCCTCCAGTGCCTCCTCCACACTCGTGACGTCGGCGGTGTTCGCGTCCCGGAACTCGGTGGCCTCGCGCAACAGGTTGGCCTGGGCGCTGTCGAGCGCGGCCTTGACCGCAGTGGCCACGCCGGCGAGGTGGATGGCCGTCTTCTCACCGTCCTGGCGCTGGACGAGGGTCACGTTGCCCTCGGCGAGGTCGCGGGGGCCCACTTCGATGCGGATGGGCACGCCCTTGATCTCCCAGTCGGTGGCCCGGCGGCCGAACGACACGTCGACGCGCTGGTCCAGCTCCACGCGCACTCCGTGCTCGCGGAGCTCGGCGGCGATCGCGGCGGTCTTCTCCAGCACCTCGGCCTCGTCGCGCACCGCCAGCACCACGGCCTGGATGGGGGCCAGCGCCGGCGGGACCTTGAGCCCCCTGTCGTCGCCGTGGGTCATGATCAGCCCGCCCACCATGCGGGTCGAGACGCCCCACGACGTCTGCCACACGTGCTGCTGGGCGCCGGTCTGGTCCAGATAGGTGACGTCGAAGGCCTTCGCGAAGTTCTGGCCGAGCTCGTGGCTGGTGCCCATCTGAAGGGCTTTGCCGTCGCGCATCATGGCTTCGCAGGCCCAGGTGTTGATGGCACCGGCGAAGCGCTCGTTGGCCGTCTTGGGCCCCAGGAACAACGGCACGGCCAGCACGTTCACCATCACATCGGCGTACACGTCGTGGAGGATGCGCCGGGCGTAGTCCCGGGCATCCTCGTAGCTGGCATGGCAGGTGTGGCCCTCCTGCCAGAGGAACTCGGTGGTGCGCAGGAACAGACGGGGCCGCATCTCCCAGCGCACGACGTTGGACCAGTTGTTGAGCAGCAGCGGCAGGTCGCGGTAGCTCTGGATCCACTTGGCGAAGAAGCTGTTGATGACCGTCTCGCTGGTGGGGCGGATGGCGATGGGCTCCTCGAGCTCCTTGCCACCGCCGATGGTCACCACGGCGAGCTCGGGGCTGAAGCCCTCGACGTGCTCGGCCTCGCGCTGGAAGTACTCCATGGGGATGAACAGCGGGAAGTAGGCGTTCTGGGCGCCCGCCTCCTTGATGCGGCGGTCGACCTCGGCCTGCATCCGCTCCCAGAGGGCGTAGCCGTAGGGCCGGATGACCATGGTGCCGCGCACCGGCCCGTTGTCGGCCAGCTCGGCTTTGGCGATGACGTCCTGATACCAGCGGGGGAAGTCGTCGGCCTGGGGCGTCAGGACGGGAGGCTTGGCCATCCGCCGATCTTACGGGCGGCGCCGCGGTCCCCCGATGCCCGTCGCCCCGCACGGTCCCCAAGGCCCCGTTCTGGCGCCCGATCGACTGGCCCAAGGCAGTAGATCAGGCGCCGGAACTGACGACGTGGTAGCCCAGAGCGCCTGTGACCGGTCACGACCTGCTGCTGTTCGCCACGGGCCTGTTCGCCATCCAGAGCCCGCCGACGACCGTCGGTGCGTTCCTGTCGTACACCAAGGGCCTTCCCCTTCCCACCCAGCGACGGGTGGCACTGCGGGCGGCGCTGGCGATGGCCCTGGCCATGGTGATCGTCGTGTTCGTGGGCGAGCGGCTGCTCAGCCTCCTGGGCGTGACCGTGCCGATGCTGCAGTCCGCCGGCGGGCTGATCCTCTTGGTGACGGGCATGCAGATGGTCTCCGGCCACGGCCTGCCCGGCCCCGCCGCCGACGCCGACCCCGAGCAGCACTGGAAGACGATGGCGGTGGTGCCCATCGCCATCCCGCTCAACGTGGGCGGCGGCGCCATCGCCTTCATCGTCGCCGTGTCCAGCACGAACGCGAACACGCCCGACCAAGTCGCCCTGTCGGCCATCTGCGTCGGCATGGCCATCCTGACCGGCGTCGTCTACGTGTTCGCCGTCCCCGTGGCGCGCTGGCTCGGCGTCACCGGCATGGAGGTCCTCACCCGCCTCTTCGGCATCGTCCTCGTCGCCATCGCCTTCGGCGTCCTCGCCACCGGCCTCCGCGGCCTCTTCCCCGGCCTGGCGTAGCAGCCGATGGAGGCCCGAGTTCCTGATGTCACCTCGGACCGCGCCGACCTTGTGACCCTGGACCCCCACCTCGCCGTGATCGACGTGTGACCGGCGCCGGGAGCTACTCGTCGAGGGCGGGGTCGTCGGGGTCGGGCTTGCGGAGGCGCTCGATGCGCTCGATCTTCTGCTCGGACTGGTTGGCGTCGGTGCCCTGCTCGTCGAGGAGGGAGAGGCGGTCCTTCTCGGCTTCGGCGGCGGCGCCCTCGTCGGCGTCGTCCAGTGCCGCTTCGACGCCGTCGGTGACGATCTTCTCGGCCCATTCGAGCAGGGCGTCGACCATCTCGTCCTCGGGCACGACCCTGACGACCTTGCCCTTCACGAACAGGTGTCCACGCTTACGGCCGGCGGCGATGCCGAGGTCGGCCTCGCGGGCCTCGCCCGGACCGTTCACCACGCAACCCATCACGGCCACTTGGATGGGCCAGTTGCGGTCGGCGAAGGCGTCCTGGGCGGCCTTCGCCACCGCGATGACGTCGACCTCGGCCCGGCCGCACGAGGGACACGCGATGAGGTCGAGGCCGGTGCGCTCGCGCAGACCCATGGCCTCGAGCAGCTGACGGCCGGCCCGGGCCTCTTCCACCGGGTCGGCGGTGAGCGAGTAGCGGATGGTGTCGCCGATGCCCTCGGAGAGCAGGGTGGCCAGACCCGCCGTCGCCTTGATCAGCCCCGCCGGCGGTGGGCCGGCCTCGGTGACCCCGAGGTGCAGCGGGTGGTCGGTGACCTCGGAGAGCTGGCGGTACGCCTCGATCATCAGGGGCACGTTCGACGCCTTCACGGAGATCTTCACGTCGTCGAAGCCGATCTCGTCGAAGTAGGCCAGTTCCATCTGGGCCGACTCGACCAGCGCCTCAGGCACGATGCGGTCGCCGTACTTCTTGTACAGGTCGGGATGCAGCGAGCCGCCGTTGACCCCGATGCGGATGGGGATGCCGCGGTCCTTGCACTCCTGCGCGACCAGCTTGATGTGCTCGGGCTTGCGGATGTTGCCGGGGTTCAGGCGCAGGCAGTGCACGCCGGCCTCGAGCGCAGCCAGGGCCATCTTGTACTGGTGGTGGATGTCGGCGACGATCGGCACCGGCGAGCGGGGCACGATCTGGGCCAGCCCTTCGGCCGCTTCCAGCTCGTTGCAGGTACACCGGACGATGTCGGCGCCGGCGCCGGCCAGGGCGTAGATCTGCTGCAGCGTGCCCTCGACGTCGGCCGTCTTGGTGATCGTCATCGACTGCACGGTGATGGGGGCGTCGCCACCGACGGCCACGGGCCGCGAGGGGTGCGGCAGCGTGATCTGGCGGGTGACCCTGCGGGGATAGCGGCTCTGGGCCTCGGGCTCGGGCATCAGCAGAGGGGCAGCGTGGCTAGTTGGGCAGGTCGATGGGGTTGATGACGTCCATGTAGAGCGTCAGTACCCCGATGCCGACCATCACCATGACGACGGCGTAGGTGAGCGGGAGGAGCTTGCCCACGTCGGCGAAGTAGCGCCGACGGTTGCCGAGGCGCCACTCCCGGACCTTCTCGTAGACGGCGATGGCCACGTGGCCGCCGTCGAGGGGCAGCAGCGGCAACAGGTTGAAGATGCCGATGAAGATGTTGACCATGGCGAACAGGATGAGGACGGTGGCCATGCCGAGGCGCACGGCCTGCTCGCCGAGGCGGGCCGCACCGTAGATCGACACGATCCGGTTCTGGTTGGGGTCGGACGACGGGTCTGAGTCCGTGACCTGGGTGCTCTGGTCATCCGTGCTGGTCGAGTCGGCCGCCGCCTGGAAGAGGTTGGACACCCCCTTGGGGATGCTGCCGAGGGATCCGGCGACGACCGTGCCGAAGGTGCTGCCGGAGCGCTGCACCGCGGCGAGCGGGCCGAGGCGACGGAGGGGGACATCGCCCGACACCCCGAGGAAGCCCTCCTCGGCGCCGTCGGGGCCCTGGGTGAGCAGGGTGGTCGTGGCCTCGAACGTCTCCCCGTCGCGCTCGACGGTGAGGGTCACGGTGTCGCCGGGACGCGTCTCGATGGCGTCCTTGAGATCGGTGAACTCGTCGATGACCACGTCGTCGACCGCGACGATGCGGTCACCGGAGCGCAGGCCGGCTTCCACGGCCGGGCTGGGGACGGGCTCACCGTTCTGCTGGAGGCCCTCCGAGGGGGTGATCCGGTCGATGGTCCACGCCGATCGGTCGGGCTCGCCGAAGCCCACGAACAGCGTGAAGAGCAGGACGAAGGCGAGCAGGAAGTGCATGGTCGAACCCGCCACCGCCACCGAGAAGCGCTGCCAGAAGGGCTGCTGGCGGTAGGTGCGGGCCTCGTCGGCGGGGTCGACCTCGTCGAGGTTGCTCATGCCCACGATGCGCACGTAGGCGCCGGCGGGGATGGCCTTGAGGCCGTACTCCACCTCGCCGCGACGGAACGACCAGATGCGGGGGCCGAACCCGATGAAGAACTCGGTGACGAGCATGCCGGCCCGCCGGGCGGTGAGGTAGTGGCCGAGCTCGTGCAGGAAGAGCATGAGGACGATGGCGAGGATGACGAACACCCACACCGGGCTGGCCAGGACCCAGATCGCCGCCAGCGCCGCGAACACGGCGAGGATGCGCAGAGGGCTCGACTGGACCACATCGTCGGCCGGGAGGCCGACGGCCCCGACGGCCTCGACGGCTTCGGTCCGCTCTTCGGCCGGGGCCTCCGCGAGCGGTGCGCCGTCGTGGGCGGGAACGAAGGGCCCGTCCGGGGCCGAAGACCCGCCACCCTGGTTGGTGTCCGTGGCGCTCATGCGCGGTACGTCCTCTCGATCACGTCCCGGGCGACCTCGCGGGCCCGGTGGTCCACGTCGATCACAACGTCGACCGAGGTGGCTCTGGTTCCATCATGCCGGTCGAGGGTCGCTTTGAGAACGTCGGCGATCGCCACCCAGGAGATGAGGCCATCGAGGAACGCGGCCACCGCGACCTCGTTGGCGGCGTTCAGCCAGGCCGGAGCTGTCTCCCCTGCCCGTCCCGCTTCGTAGGCGAGGCCGAGGCACGGGAAGGCCTCGAGGTCGGGCGGCTCGAAGTCCAGGCGCCCGAGCTCGGCCCAGTCGATGCGACCGAAAGGCGTGGCGATGCGATCGGGGTAGGCCAGGGCGTAACCGATGGGGAGGCGCATGTCGGGTAGCGAGAGCTGGGCGATGGTGGCGCCGTCGGTGAATTCAGCCATCGAGTGGATGATCGACTGCGGGTGGACCACGACCTCGATCTGGTCGTACGAGGCCCCGAAGAGCTCGTGGGCCTCGATCACCTCGAGGCCCTTGTTCATCAGCGTCGAGGAGTCGATGGTGATCTTCGGCCCCATGCTCCACGTCGGGTGGGCCAGGGCGTCGTCGATGGTGACCTCGGCGAGGTCAGCCCGTGTGCGGCCGCGGAACGGTCCGCCGCTGGCGGTGAGCACGATGCGCGCCAGGCGCTCGGCGTTGTCGTTGGCCCGCAGGCACTGGTGCACGGCGCAGTGCTCGCTGTCCACGGGGACGAGCTCGGCGCCGGGGGTGGCCCGCGCCCGGGCCACGACGGGCCCGGCGGCGATGAGCGACTCCTTGTTGGCCAGCGCGAGGCGCTTGCCCGCCTCCAGGGTGGCGAGGGTGACGGAGAGCCCGGCGAAGCCAACCACGCCGTTGACCACGACGTCGGCCCCGGCGCAGGCGAGGGCCAGGGCGTCGGCACCGGCCACCACCTCCGTACCGGGTGGCACCCCTTCGGCCACCGCGGCGGCCTTGGTCTCGTCGGCGATGGCCACCACCGCCGGGCGCACGGCCTTGGCCTGCTCGACGAGCAGGTCGACCGAGGATGCTGCGCCCAGGGCGACCACCTCGTAGTCGCCGGCTTCGGCCGCCACCACCTCGAGGGTCTGGGTGCCGATGGACCCCGTGGAGCCCATGACCGCGACGCGGGTCGTCATGGGCTCAGGCTAGTGCTGCGCCAGGGGACGTTCGGGGTCGCTCACCGCCGAGTCGGAGGCGCCGCAGCGCCCCGCTCGCTGTCATCCGGCCGGCGGGAGCACGGAAAGGCTCCCTGGCGCCGCACCAATGGGTGCACCGTGAGCGGACGGGGCCAGCCGATGGATCAGCGGGTGAGCAGGAAGACGTAGTAGGTCACGGGCAGGACGAACAACAGCGCGTCGAAGCGATCCAGCAGACCGCCGTGGCCCGGCAGGATCGAGCCCATGTCCTTGAGCCCGAGGTCACGCTTGAGCATCGACTCGCACAAGTCGCCGATCGGAGCCACGACCGCCACGGCAAGGCCGAGGATGATCGCGGGGCCGAGCTCCCACGGGAAGACCCCGACCACCCCGAGCACGATCGCACTCACGAGCACGGCCGCGAGGGCCCCGCCGGCGAGGCCCTCGATGGTCTTGTTGGGACTCGACGGCGACAGCGGGGTCTTGCCCATCTGCCGGCCCACGAAGTAGGCCCCGACGTCGTAGGCCACCGTCGCGATGATGGCGCCGCTCAGCAATCCGATGCCGTCGGGAGCCGAGAGCATCAGGGCCGCGAAGGAACCCAGTCCGCCGATCCACAGCACGCCGAGAAGGGTGATGCCGATGTTTGCCACCGCCCGCTCGTGTTGCAGGCCGATCACGTACCAGACCATCAGCACCGCCAACGTGAGGAAGGTGACGAGGGGGAAGGCCGACTCGCCTTTCCAGTGCACGGCGAGCACGAAGCATGCGGTGGCCACGAGGCCGGGAAGCACGGCGGGGTGGTACCCCACGCGGCGCACGGCGTTGAAGAACTCGATGGCGCCCATCACGATGACCGCGACCACGAGGACGGTGACGGCCCAGCTCCCGATCATGCACAGCACGACGAATCCGACGAAGAGGCCGACGCCCACGCCGATGGCAGTGGGCAGGTCACGGCCGGCTCCGGCCCCGTCATCGTGGCCGCCGAGGTCGCCGAGGCCCCCGTGAGGGCGGCGATCCTCGGGGTACGGCGCGCTCGGTGTGAGGCTGGGCTCAGGCTCGCTGTCGGGCGCCGGCTCGGCCTGGTAGACGGTCGGGGGTGCCTCCGCGGCCACCGGCGGCGGGATGGCCCCGAACTCGTCTGAGGCTTCGACAGGGGCCTCGACACCAGGCAACGACTCGACGCGGGTGATGTCGCTCAGATCCGAGAAGTCGTCGGCCACATCGTGACCGTGCTCGTCCTGCCAGCGGGGACCGGCGCCGGTCGGCGCCCAGACCGAGGCATCGTCCTCGGGCTCGGGGGTCGCCGCGAGCACCTTCGGGACCTCACCGGTGGGTGGGGCGCTCCAATGCGGCAGGTCGTGGTCGCCCATGTCCGACGCCTCGTCCTCGGTCTGGGCCAGGTCCTCGAAGGGCGACGCTTCGGCCAGGTCGTCCCGGCGCCCGCGCCGCCCCCGGCGCCCTCTGCGTCCACGCCCGGTGGATTCGTCCTTGGCCGCATCTCGCCGATCGCGACGGCCTCCGAGCATGCGGCTCAGATCGTCCTCGTCGCCGGCCATGGTCCGCCCGACGTCGAGAGGAACGTCCAGGGAGCGATCGACGGGGGGCGGGGGCGGTGGGTCGAACTCGAGCGAGTCGTCGTCCTCGAACGGGCTCGAGGAGCGCGAGCTGCTGGAACCTCCGAAGCCCGGGGGTGGGGGTGCGTCGGCGGAGATGATCGGCACAGCTCCGAAGGTGTTCGGATCATCGGTCTCGGGGGCGGGAAGGTGCAGCGGCGGCGGCGTGTCGTCCGTGGCGGGCCGATCGCCGAACTTGGGGCGGTCCGCGGGGATGCGCCCGACGACATCGGGGCGGCTCGCTGCCTCGGCGGCCTCTTCGGCCCCGATGATGCGCACACCTTCGGTGGGCTCACGCACCACCTTTTCGGGATCTCGGTCTTCGGGCGGCGTTGCGCCGGAGTCCTGGTCCACCGGAACCTCCTAGTGGTCGGTGCCTCGGGAAAGCCCCATCAGTCTTCGAGCAGTTCCTGTTCTTTGACCTCAAGGGCGGCGTTGATGGCGGCTTCTTCTCGGTGGGTGATCTCATCGAGGCGCTTCTCGGCGCGAGCGAGCTCGTCGTGGGTGAGCTCACCGTCCTTGTCGAAGGCCTCGAGCTCGTGGCGGGCGGCGCGACGGAGGTTGCGGATCGCGACCCGGCCCTCCTCGGCCATGTGCTTGACCACCTTGACCAACTGCTGGCGTCGCTCGGCGGTGAGCGGCGGGAAGCTGAGACGGATGACGTGGCCGTCGTTGCTGGGGTTGAGGCCCAGGTCGGAGTGCTGGATGGCCTTCTCGATGGCAGGCATCGAGCCCTTGTCGTAGGGCGAGATGATGAGCTGGCGTGCCTCGGGCACGGAGAACCCGGCGAGTTGCTGGAGGGGGACCTCCTGGCCGTAGTAGTCGACCATCAGCTTCTCGACGAGGGCAGGGGCGGCGCGGCCGGTCCGGATGGTGCTGAACTCGTGACGGGCGTGGGAGACGGCCCTGGCCATCTTCTCGGTGACGTCCTCGAGGACGAGGTCGACGGTCTCCTCAGACACGGCGGTCCTCCGGGACCGAGAGGGGGAAGGGCAGGCAAGCCTGGGGTCCAGGCGAGGTGTCAGGTGTCACTGAGAGACAAGCGTACCGATCAGCCTGCCTTCGAGGATGGACCTCACGTTGCCACGCTCCAGCAGGTCGAACACCACGATGGGAATGGCGTTGTCCATGCAGAGGGTGATCGCGGTCGAGTCCATGGCCCGCAGTCCTTGGTTGAGGACGTCGATGTAGGACACCTCGGTCAACAACGTGGCCTCGGGGTTGGTCTTGGGATCGTCGGTGTAGATCCCGCCCACCCCCGAGTGCGTCCCCCGCAGGATGGCCTCGGCGTCGATCTCCGCGGCTCGCAACGCCGCGGTCGTGTCGGTGGTGAAGAACGGGTTGCCGGTACCGCCGGCGAAGATCACCACTCGTCCCTTCTCGAGGTGGCGGATGGCGCGTCGCCGTATGTACGGCTCGGCGATCTGGGACATGTGCACCGCCGTCTGCACCCGGGTGGGCTGACCCAGCTGCTCGAGCGTGTCCTGGAGCGCCAGGGCGTTGATGACCGTGGCCAGCATGCCCATGTAGTCGGCCTGGGCGCGGTCCATGCCGGCGCCGGCTCCGGTCATGCCCCGCCAGATGTTGCCGCCGCCGACCACGATGGCGATGTCGACGGCCAGCTCGCGCCGGACCTCGACGATCTCTTCGGCGACCTGGCGAACGATGGCGCCGTCCACGCCATAGCCGGCAGCGCCGGCGAAGGCCTCGCCCGAGAGCTTGAGGACCACCCGCTGCCAGCGGGGGACGTCGCCCCCGGTCGCGCTCGGGCCGTTGCTGCTCAAGCCCCGATCACGACCTGCGCGAAGCGGACGATGGAGGCATCGCCGAGCAGTTGGGTGATGGTCTGCTTCTCGTCGCGTACGAACGCCTGGTCGAGCAGCACCCGCTCCTTGTACCAGCCGTTCAGGCGGCCTTCGATGATCTTCGGCCAGGCCTGCTCGGGCTTCCCCTCGGCCTTGGTGATGGCCTCGAGGCTCTTGCGCTCGGCCTCGACCTCGTCGGCGGGGACCTCGTCGCGTGCCAAGAAGGGCGGCTTGGTGAAGGCGATGTGCACGGCGAGGTCGTGCGCCAGTTCGGGAGTGGCCCCGGCCAGTTCGACCATGACGGCGTTCACCCCACGCTCGCTCTGGACGTGGAGGTAGGTGTCGAGGATGTTGCCCTCGGCGGCATCGAAGCGAACCACTCGGCCGAGCTCGATGTTCTCCTTGAGGGTGACCTTGAGCTCGTCGATGGCGGCGGCCCGCTGGCCGGCAGCCTCCTCGCCCTCGGCGAGGACGAGCGTGGCGATCTCCTGGGCGAGCTCCTTGAACTGGTCGGACTTGGCCACGAAGTCGGTCTCGGACTTCAGCTCGACGATGGCACCGATCACGTTGTCGACGTCGACGGCCACCGCGACGGCACCCTGGTTGTTCTCGCGGTCCGAGCGGGACGCGGCCTTGGCCAGTCCCTTCTCCCTCAGCCACTGGGCCGCCGCCTCGAAGTCACCGTCGTTCTCGGCGAGGGCGCGCTTGGCATCCATCATCCCGGCGCCGCTCGACTGGCGGAGGGCTTGGACGTCTTTGGCGGTGAACTCGGGCACGATCAGGACTCCTCGGTCTCGGTGGGGGTGGCGGCGGCCTCGGCCTCTGCAGTCGGAGCCTCCACCACGGGGGCTTCGGCGGCGGAGGCCTCAGCAGCAG
>CAYYDZ010000003.1:20128-71695 GCA_964470715.1 uncultured Microthrixaceae bacterium
GGGCCTCAGCAGCAGGGGCCTCAGCAGCAGGGGCCTCAGCAGCAGGGGCCTCAGCAGCAGGGGCCTCAGCGGCAGGGGCCTCAGCGGCGGAGGCCGGCGCGGCCGCAGGGGCGCCTGCGGACTTGGCGGCCTGCTCGGCCTTGGCCGCGGCCAGGCGGGCTTCGCGCTCGGCGGCTTGGGCGGCGGCCTCGCGACGAGCTTCGGCCTGCTGCGCGGCCACGGCAGCCTCCTGCTCGGTGGAGCGCTCGACCGTGGGCGCGACGTCGGGGTTGCGCTTCGATCGGATGTACAGGCCCTCCTGGACGGCGTCGGCCAGGATGCGACACATGAGGTTGCCCGAACGGATGGCGTCGTCGTTGCCGGGGATGACGTAGTCGATGACGTCGGGGTCGCAGTTGGTGTCGACGAGGGCGACGATCGGGATGCCGAGCTTGTTGGCCTCGGTGACGGCGATGTGCTCCTTCTTCGTGTCGAGCACGAAGATGGCCGCGGGACGCTTGGTCATGTTGCGGATGCCGCTGAGGTTGCGCTCGAGCTTCTCGAGCTCGCGGCCGAGGATGAGGGCTTCCTTCTTGGGCATGGCCGCGAACTCACCCGAGTCGCGCATGCGGCCGTACTCCTGCATCTTGCCGACGCGCTTCGAGATCGTCTCGAAGTTGGTGAGCATGCCGCCCAACCAGCGCTGGTTCACGTAGGGCATGCCGCACTTCTCGGCGTAGGACTGCACGCCGTCCTGGGCCTGCTTCTTGGTGCCCACGAACATGAGCGAGCCGCCGTCGGCGACGAGGTCGCGGACGAAGCTGTACGCGATCTCGATGCGCCGCAGCGTCTCCTCGAGGTCGATGATGTAGATGCCGTTGCGCTCGCCCCACAGGAACCGCTTCATCTTCGGGTTCCAGCGGCGGGTCTGGTGGCCGAAGTGGACGCCGGCCTCGAGCAACTGCTTCATGGAAACGACGGGCGCCATGGCGCAACTCCTTCCCCACGGTTGAGGTGAACCCTGGGCCGTGCGCCTTGCGGCGACCGTGGGGAGGCCCGGGGGTGAGGTTGGTCGTGGACCGGCGGACGCCGGACCGAGGGTCGATCTTACCGGCATCTCCCCCACCTCGGGCCAGCCGGGGGCGTGACGTGGCCCGTGGCCCAGGCCCGAACCATCGTGCTGTGGGCGCAGACGGCCGAGGTCGTGGTCCTGGCCGCAACCGGGGTGGCGCTGTACTTCGCCTACCGCCCCGACTCGGCGGCGTCGTGGCCCGACGTCAGCGGGCCGCTCTGGAACGACATCACCTTCGGCAGCGTCGTGCGCGACGTGCACGGCTGGGCGGCCTGGCTGGCCCTGCCCACCGCCGTCGTGGCCGGGGTGCTGCTGGCCCTGCGGGCCCGTCCCACCGAGCGGGTGGCGCCGGTCTCGCGACGGGCGTCGGCCTGGTGCTCGTCGTGGTGGCCGCTTCGGTCACCGGCTACCTCCTGCCCTGGGACCAGCTCGCCCTGTTCGCGGTCACGGTGGGCACGAACATCAGCGGCTACACGTGGCTGCGCGACGGCAGCGTCCGCTTCGTGTTGATGGACGGCACCGAGATCGCCCCGGCGACGCTGTTCAAGTGGCTGCTGCTGCACGCCGTGGTCCTCGGTGGCGCCCTCGCCGCCTTTCTGGTGGTGGCGCGGCGGCGGGCGCGGGCCGGCGCCGGCGATGCGCCGCCGGAGCGCGCCGGGACGCCCACGGTCGAGGTGCCCGCCGGGGTCTGAGCCCTCGTCGTCGGGCGCGAGGCGCCGGCGGCACCCGGGACGAAGGCATCTCGGAATGGGAAGCGTCAAGCCGACCCCAGCGGCAACAAGCCGACCCCAGCGGCACCAGCCTTCCGGGAAGCGGGAACCGCCGACCGTGAGCGCCGACGCCCGGGACCGGGAAGCGTCAAGCCGAACCCAGCGGCACCAGCCTTCCGAGAGACGAGAGCCGCCGATCAGCCCGTCACCCACCGGCGTCGAACTCGCTGACCGGGATCAAGCGAACCAGGGGCGCCGCCGCCGCGAAGAGGGTCTCGGGGTCGAGGTACTCGTCGCCACGTCGCACCCCGAGGTGCAGGGTGTCGCCGGCGCGTCCCACCTCAGCGCCGGCGGCGAGCACGGCCCCTTGGATCACCGTCACCTCGGCGAGACCGCCGTAGCTGCTGCGAAGGCCGTCGGCGTGGGTGACGGTGACGTAGCGGGTGCCGGCCACGACGCCGGCGAAGGTCACCGTCCCCGGGGCGATGGTGCGCACGACGGTGCCGGGGACGGTGGCGTAGTCGATGCCCCGGTTGCCGGGGCCGTAGGGCGAGGTCGGGGGCCGGAACGGGTCGACGACGGGCGCGTCGACCGGCGGGCGGTACTCGATCGCGACGGACTGTGCCACCGCGGACGACGGCATGACGAGCAGGACGACCGCCAACGCGATGGCCCACGGGCGAGTTCGGGACATGGGTCCCCCATTTCGTGGTCAGGCGACGAGAAGGGGGAAGTCGGCTGCGACACCGACCCTACCGGCGAGTTCAGGCCGTGTCAGCGCCGCCCGGGCTGCGGCGCGGCGGCCGGGACGAGCCGGATGCCGGGGCGCTCCGGGGTCCCGACCGAGTGCTCGGTGCCCACCTCCCTGCGGTCGAGGCAGCCACGAAGCCAGGGCGCGGTCATGGGGAGGCTGAAGCCGCGGTTGACGGCTTCATGGTTCCGAGAACCCGAAGGTGCGGTCCGGGGGGAGCCGCGGCGACCCGACGAGCCAGAAGGTGGAACCGTCCTGCGGCGCAGGGCCTGGGCTAGGCCGGCTCTCGCTCGGCGGCGGCCATGCGCGAGCGCAACTGGAGCACGGCCTTGGTGTGGATCTGGCAGACCCGGCTCTCGGTGACGCTGAGCACCTCGCCGATCTCGGCCAGGGTGAGCGCCTCGTAGTAGTAGAGCGTGAGCACGAGGCGCTCGCGCTCGGGCATGCGGTTGATGGTCTCGGCGAGGAGCTGGCGGGTCTCCTCCGCCTCGTAGAGGTTGACGGGCCCACGACCCGAGTCGGCGATCGTGTCGCCCAAGGTGATCGACTCGCCCCGGTCGCCGCCGGCGAGCATCTCGTCCAGCGCCGCCATGCCCACGAGGGAGATCTGCGAGAGCAACTGGGCCAACTGGCCCTCGGTGAGATCGAGCTCGTCGGCCAACTCCTCGTCGCTGGGCGCCCGGTGCAGCTGCGCCTCGAGCTTGGCGTAGACCCTCTCCAGTGACCGGGCTTTCGCCCGCACCGAACGGGGAACCCAATCGATGGAACGGAGCTCATCGAGGATCGAGCCCTTGATGCGGGACATGGCGTAGGTCTCGAACTTGAAGCCGCGCTCCGGGTCGAACTTCTCGATGGCGTCGATGAGCCCGAAGATCCCGTAGCTGACGAGGTCGGCCTGGTCGACGTTCTGGGGCAGCCCGACACCCACCCGGCCGGCGACGTACTTGACGAGCGGTGAGTAGTGGAGGATCAGCTGATCCCGCGCGTCGCGACCCTTGGCGTCCTTGTAGCGCGCCCAGAGCGCGTCGAGGCGGGCACCGTCATCCATCACGGAGTGCTCGTCTCACGCTCGAGGGTGGGTGGCCTGGAACACGCTCTTCAACCGTTCCTTGCTGACGTGGGTGTACAGCTGCGTGGTGGCGAGGTCGGCGTGGCCGAGCAACTCCTGCACAGCACGCAAGTCGGCACCTCCGTCGAGAAGATGAGTGGCGAACGTGTGGCGGAGCGCGTGCGGGTGAACCGGTGTGGCCGAGCGCCGGTCGAGGATCCGGCGCACGTCACGGGGGGTCAGACGATGGCCGCGACGGTTGAGGAAGACCGCGTCGTCCGGGCTGTCGGGGCCGACCAGGGCCGCACGGCCCTCCGCCAGCCACCGCTCGACGGCCTCGACCGCCGGCGGGCTCATGGGGACCTGGCGCTGCTTGGACCCCTTGCCCCACACGACCACCCGGCGGCGGGCCGGGTCGAGGTCGCCGGGCCGCAGGCCGCAGAGCTCGGCCACCCGCAGCCCGCTGCCGTAGAGCAGCTCGACCACCGCCGCGTCCCGGGCGGCGATCTCGGGCGGGTCGTCGTCACGCAGAGGTTCGTCGAGGAGCTGATGGACCTCGGCCTCGGGCAGCACCCGGGGCAGGCGGCCCTCACCTTTGGGGGCGCTGAGGCCCGCGGAGGGGTCGACCTCGATGCGGCCGGTGAGCCGGAGCCAACCGAAGTAGCGGCGCAACGAAGAGGCCGACCGGGCGATCGAGCGGCGGGCCTTGCCCGTGGTGGACAGGAAGGCCAGGTACCGCCGAAGGGTGCGGCGATCGACCTGCTCGGGCCCGGTGAGGCCGAGGCGGTCGGTCCAGCGGCAGAAGGCGGCGAGATCCCGTCCGTAGGCCTCCCTGGTCGCCGCGGAGACGCCGGTGAGCGACGCCGAGAAGCCGTCGAGGTCCCAGGCCATGGCGTCACGCTAACCCCGGGGCGTCTGCGGGAGAACCCCCTTCTCAGCGGCGCTCGCCTTCGGGAGGCCGCGGCCGCTCGGTCTAGGGTCGCACCATGCCCCTGCGCACAGCCGATGAGTACCGCGCCGGCCTCGTGGACGGCCGCACCCTCTTCTACCGCGGCCAGCTCGTCCCGAACGTGAACGAGGTGCCCGCCCTCCGCGTGGCCGTGGACCATGCCGCCCATGACTTCGACCTCGTGGCCGACCCGGCCTTCCGGCAGCTGGCGGTGACCACCGACCCCGACACGGGCGCCGAGTACAGCAGCTACTACAAGATCCCCCGCGACGCCGACGACCTGCTGCACCGCATGCGCCTCATCGACGCCAGCACGGCCGAGGGCGGCACCGTCGTCACCCTCATCAAGGAGATCGGCACCGACGCCACTTTCGCCCTGCTGCGCAAGCTCGAAGGGGAGGCCCGGGCCAAGGTGCAGGCCTTCCACGACCATTGCCGCGACAACGACCTCGCCGTGGCTGTGGCCCAGACCGACGTGAAGGGCGACCGGTCGGTCGGCCCCAGCAAGCAGGCCGACCCCGACCTCTACGTGCACGTCGTGTCCGAGAACGCCGACGGCATCGTCGTGCGGGGCGCCAAGTGCCACACCACGAGCAGCGCCAACGCCGACGAGCTCATCGTCTTGCCCACCCGGGCCATGAGCGCCGAGGACGCCGACTACGCGGTGGCCTTCGCCATCCCCGTCGACACCCCCGGCCTCGAGCTCTACGTGTCGTCGTACTCGGGGCGCGAGCACAACGAGTTCGAGTTCCCGCTGTCGAGCAACCACAAGCTGCTCGAGACCCTCACCGTGTTCAACGACGTGTTCGTGCCGTGGGACCGGGTGTTCCTGTGCCGCGAACCCGAGCGGGCCGGCGCCGTGGCTCTCACCTTCGTCGAGTACCACCGCTTCACCGCGGTGTCGTACAAGCTGCCGCTGCTCGACGCCTTCGTCGGAGCCTCGGCGCTGATCGCCGAGCTGAACGGCGTGGGCAAGGCCGGCCACATCCGCGACAAGCTCACCCACCTGATCTCGTACTCGGAGACGGTGCGCGCCCTCACCGAGATGGCCGCCCTGCGGGCCAAGGTCGAGGAGGGCATCGCCTACCCCGACCCGATGACCACCAACATGGCCAAGTTCACCTTCGCCAGCGGCTACCACCAGGCCCTGGAGTGGGTGCAGGACTGCGCCGGAGGCCTGCTCGTGACCGGGCCCGGCGGCGAGGACTGGGACAGCCCCGACGTTCGCCCGGTGCTCGAGAAGTACTTCCAGGCCAAGGGCACCGCCGAGCAGCGGCTGCGCCTGATGCACGTGATCAGCGATCTGACCGCCCGCGACCTGGGCGGCTACCACGCGGTGTTGGCCGTGCACGCGGAGGGCTCGATCGAGGCCGAGAAGATGCAGATCCTGCGTTCGTACGACTCGGCGCGCGCCCTCGCCTACACCAAGAAGATCGCCCGCATCGACTGAGCCCGGCAGGCCCGGGGCCTCGACGCTCACCGGTCGGGCCTCGCCACCCGCTCGAACCAGCCCCCGTCGGCGGTGACCCAGCCACCGGCCTCGAGGTGCTGCAGCGCCTCGGCCAACGTTCCCAGGCCCAGACCCGTACGCACCGCCAGCTGTTCGAGGGCCGCGGGCTGCCACCCGAAGGCATCGAGGATCTTCGTCTGCTCCGCGGTGGGCGCCGGGCGCGTCTCCGGCCCGCCCCGGGTGACCGCGGCGACGGACAGCCCGAGCAGCGAGAGGACGTCGTCGGCGCCCCGAGCCACCCCGGCCACGGCGTCGGCGAGGAGCTGGTTGCAGCCCGCAGAGGTGGGGCTGGTGACCGCACCAGGGACGGCCAGCACTGGCACGTCACGCTCGAGCGCGGCGTCGACCGTGTGCATCGACCCGCCCCGGCGGGGCGACTCGACCACCACGACGACGTCGGCCAGCGCCGCGACGAGGCGGTTGCGCGACGGGAACCGCCACGGCTCTGGCGCCGCACCGAGCGGTGCCTCGGACAGCACGACGCCCGCCTGCTCGACCCGGCGCCACAGGCTGGCGTGGCGCTTCGGGTAGATGACGTCGAGGCCCGATCCCACCACCGCGAGGGGCGGTGCCGCGCCCGCGGCCAGAGCACCTTCGTGGGCGGCGCCGTCGATGCCGAGCGCCAGGCCCGACACCACCCGCACCCCGACTGCGGCGAGATCGCGCCCGAGACCCCACGCGACGTCGCAGCCGTAGCGCGTGGCGTTGCGGGTGCCCACGATGGCCACGCGGGGGCCGGGCACCACGTCGGGGCGCCCTCGGTGGAACAGCACCACGGCGGGTTCGATGTCGGCGGCGAGTGCCTCGGGATAGGCCGCACCCCCCAGGACGGTGACGCCGATGCCGGCGGCGTGGTGCGCGGCGAGGACCTGCTGTGGATCGAGTGCCCGGGCCCGGGCCGCCCAGACCGAGGGCAAGGTGGCGCCGTCGGACCCGAGGGCGGCGGCGACTCCCTCGTCCTGCACCGCAGTGCCACTGAGCACCCGCTGCCAGGCCGCGTCGAGGGCGGGCCACGCCCGGGCCAGCGCCATGAGCCGAGCGGGACCCATCCCGGGCAGCGTGCACAGGGCCGCCCCGTAGGCCTCGGGCGGCAGGGCACCCGCCTGCGGTCCGCTCCCCGACGGGGTCCCGCCCCGCCGGGCACTCCCCGTCGACGTGGCGATACCCGGGGCGGCGGGCGCTCGGAAGGCGTCCTCGTCAGCCACGACCGAACCCCACCGGGTCGGCGCGGAGGCTCAGGGCGAGGCTCACCTGGTCGGACCCGAGCGGACCGCTGCGCCCCCACAGGTCGGCGAGCGTGAGCGCCACCCGACGAACCCGCTGGAGGCCCCGTGCGGACAGGCGCCCCGAGCGCAGGGCCTGCTCGACGATGAGGGCGGCACCGTCGGAGAACGGTGCCAGTTCGTCGAGGGCGGCGGCGCTCAGCTCGGCGTTGGCCCAGACCCCTCGGCCGTGCGCCCGCTCACGAGCGGCGAGCACCCGCTCGGCCACCACTGCGCTCGACTCACCGGGCGCACCACGCAGCAGATCGTCCACGTCGGGGCGGAGCACCTCGACCCGGAGGTCGAAGCGGTCGAGCAGCGGCCCCGACAGCCGTCGGCGGTACCGCGCCCGAGCGGCATCAGAGCAGGAGCAGGCCCCCGGCGACGACCCCTCGCCACAGGGGCACGGGTTCATGGCGCCGGCCAGAAGGAAGCGGGCAGGGAAGGTGGCACTGGCCTTCGCGCGCGCCACGCGGACCTCGCCCTCCTCCAACGGCTGGCGCAACGTGTCGAGGACCTGCGGGGCGAACTCGCCCATCTCGTCCAGGAAGAGAACGCCCCGATGGGCGAGGCTCACCTCACCGGGGCGCATCACCGCGGTCCCGCCGCCGATGATCGACACCGGCGAGGCCCCGTGGTGCGGCGCCCGCAGCGGCGGCCGCCAGATGAGCGAGTCCGCCCGCAGGGGGATGCCCGCGGCCGAGTGGATGCGGGTGGCTTCGAGGGCGTGGGCCTGACACAGGCGGGGCAACAGCCCCGGGAGGCGGCGAGCCAGCATCGTCTTGCCCGAACCGGGCGGTCCCACCATGAGCAGGTGGTGGTGGCCGGCGGCGGCGACCTCGAGGGCCAGGCGGGCGACGGGCTGGCCCCGGACGTCGGTGAGGTCGGGCTCGGACGGTGGCGGCGGCGCTCCCGCCGGCGGCGGCGGATCTGGCCAGGACTCCTCGCCCCTGAGGGCGGACGCCACCTCGCGAAGGTGGGTGACGGGCCGCACCTCGTGGGTGGCCACCAGGCGGGCCTCTCCCGCGGCGGCCACCGGGACCACCGCGACCTCGCCCTCGAGCGCTTCGGACAGCGACACCATGCCCGGTACCGGTCGGAGCGAGCCGTCGAGTCCGAGTTCGCCAAGGAAGCCGATGCCGGCCACGGCCGCCGGCTCGACCTCTTCCTGGGCCACCAGCAGGGCCACCGCGATCGCGAGGTCGAGGCCCGAACCGACCTTGCGCAACCCCGACGGCGCCAGGTTCACCGTGATCCGACGGTTGGGCCAGGGCAGGCCGGTGCACATGAGGGCTGCACGCACCCGGTCGCGGGCCTCGCGGCAGGCTGTGTCGGGCAGGCCCACGATGGTGAAGCAAGGAAGGCCGCTGGCCACGTGCACCTCGACGGTGACGGGCCGGCCCTCCACACCCAGGACGGTGGCGGACGAGATGGTGGCGAGCACGGTGGGACCTCCCGGGTGGTGCGGATGGGGAGGGGCCGTGCGCCGGCCGCCGAAGCGTGGGTCCACCGTACGCAGGGGGTACGACAGGTTCGTCGGGTGGACACCGGTGTCGTTGCGGGACGCCGCGCGTGCGCCAGACTGGCCCGATGGGAATGGACCCGACCCGGCGCCACGTCCGCCGCAACAGCGACTACGTGTTCGTGGCCGCCGCCCTCATCGTGGCCGTGGCCCTCGTGGCCTGGGCCTTCCTCGGCTAGTCGGTGACCCACCCCGACCCGTGGGCCGACGACGCCGTCGAGACCCGCTTCATCCAGCCGTACCAGGCCACGAAGTCGTACCTCTGCCCGGGCTGCAACCGCGACATCCCACCCGGCACCGGGCACATGGTGGCCGTGCCCATCGAGGCGCCGGACCTGCGCCGGCACTGGCACCGCGCCTGTTGGACCAACCGACACCGGCGCCGCCCCCGCCACTGACGCGAGCGGCGATTGGGGACGGGCCCGGATGGGCCCGCACGGTCAGAACGCGGCTTCGATGACCTCGATCTGTCCGTCCAGGACGGCGGCGACGTCGAAGCGCACCTCACGGGCACGGAAGGGAGCGTCCTCCAGCCACACGGCGGCGAGGCGGCGGATGCGGTCGCGCTTCTCGCGGGTCACGGCCTCGGCGGGGGTGCCGAAGGCGGCGGTGCTGCGGGTCTTGACCTCGCAGAACACGAGGATCCGTCCCCTTCGCACGATGAGGTCGAGCTCACCTTGACGACAACGCCAGTTGGTTTCGACGACCTGGTAGCCGTTGGCGATGTACCACTGTGCGACGGCCGCCTCGCCGGCCGCCCCGAGCTCGAGGCGTTGGCGACTCATGGCCGTCAGTAGTCGCGCTTTTCCTTGACCTTGGCGGCCTTCCCGACACGGTCGCGCAGGTAGTAGAGCTTGGCCCGGCGCACATCGCCGCGGGTGTGGACCTCGACCTTGGCGAGGATCGGCGAGTGCACGGGGAACGTGCGCTCGACCCCTACGCCGAAGCTCACCTTGCGGACCGTGAAGGTCTCGCGGATGCCCGAGCCCTGACGGCGGATCACGACGCCCTGGAAGACCTGGACGCGCTCACGGGTGCCCTCGACCACGCGCACGTGCACCTTCAAGGTGTCGCCGGCAGCGAATTCTGGGATGTCGTCACGCAGGCTGGCGTGGTCGACGAGATCGGTGGAGTTCATGGTGCAGCACGCTCCTGGCGTGGACGTCCTCTGGAACCGTGAGGGGAAGCGGTGGCGAACGATGCACGTTCGCGGGATGGGTCAGGATACGTGAGGGGGCGCGTTGGGACCAACACCGAGCCCGAACTCGTCGAGCAGCGCTTCCTCGTCGGCGGTGATCCCCCCACGGGCGACGAGCAGGTCGGGGCGGTGGGTGGCCGTGCGCACCAGGGCCTGGGCCCGGCGCCAGCGGGCGATGCGGCCGTGGTCGCCGGAGCGCAACACGTCGGGCACGGCCATGCCCCGGAACTCGGCGGGGCGGGTGTACTGCGGGTACTCGAGCAGGCCGTCGCTGAACGACTCCTCCCCCGCGGACTGGTCGTTGCCCATCACGCCGGGCACGAGGCGGCCCACCGCTTCGAGCACCACCATGGCGGCCACTTCGCCGCCGGCGAGCACGTAGTCACCCACGGACAGCTCGCCGTCCACGAGGGCCGTGCGCACCCGCTCGTCCACGCCCTCGTAGCGCCCGCACAGCAGCGAGAACCCGTCCAAAGAGGCCAACTCGACGGCCATCTCCTGGTCGAAGCGACGGCCCCCGGGGCCGAGCAGGAGCAGCGGCCGCGGCGGGGCGACGGCCTCGACCGCGCCGAAGAGCGGTTCGGGCATGAGCACCATGCCGGCGCCACCCCCGTAGGGAGCGTCGTCAACCGAGCGATGGGGATCGGTCGTGGTCGAGCGCAGGTCGTGCACCCGGACATCGAGCAGCCCCTCCACCGCGGCCTTACCCAGCAAGCTGCGCCCGGCGAAGTCACCCAGCATGTCCGGGAAGATCGTGAACAGGTCGATTCTCATGGCCGCGACAGCGTGGCACGGCCGAACCACGACGTCGCTCAAGACCAACCGGTGCCCCACCGACAGGAGTCGGCACCACCGACGATCCCGACGAAGGAAGCCCCATGGGAACCAGCGAGAGGATCTGCGCCAAGGCGCAGGCGGTCCTCATGCCCGACGAGCAGGCGGTCGCTGCCCGCGTCGGCACCAACCCCAATCTGAACACTGCCGGAATCGGCGGCGCCGTCGGCGGGCTCGCGGCCCACGCCGTCCGTTCGGCCACGATGCCCAAGGGACCCACCAGCGGCATGGCCGCCCGCCTCTCGGCGTCGAGCGACCAGACACTCGTGCTGGTGGTCACAACTCATCGTCTGGTGGTCTTCGAGAAAGGCCTCGGCACCAACCTCAAGCGCCCGATCCTCGGCGCAGGACCGACGGACCTGCGGCGAGTCGAGGTCGTGAGTGGGGCGTTCAAGACGCCACGCGTCAACCTCGACTTCGCCGACGGCAGCGCGGCGACGATCAAGCTGGCGCAAGGCCGGGGGCTCGAGCCCCTTCGCCACGCCTTGGCGACCTTGGCGCCCCACGCCGCTGCCGCCGCCTGAAAGGCACAGCCCGCCGCGCCGCGTCAGAGGTCGAGCAGACCCTGGGGCACCTCGACCACCAGGCAGTCGCCACGACGTTCCACCAGGAAGCGCAGCGGGATGAGCCCACCCGAGTCGAGCACGAGCAGGTTGCTGGCCGGGTTCTGTTCGACCGACTCGACGGTGCCGAGCACGGTGCCGGCTTCGTCCACCACCTCGCTGCCGATGAGCTCGTGGACGAACAGGGCGTCGGGGTCGTCGAGGGGCTCGGCGCGCAGCACGAGGCCGTGGAGCGCCTCCGCGTCCGCACGCGACTCGACGCCGGCGAACTGCACGATCCAGCGCCGCTGGTGGGGCTGGGACGTGACCACGGTGAGCTCGCCGTCGTCGGTGGAGAGCACCGTGCCCGGATCGAGGCGCTCCGTGCGGTCGGTGCTGAGGGCGACGATGACCTCCCCTCGGAGGCCGTGCGCCTTGGCCACCCGGCCGACCTCGAGGAGGGTCACGGGTGGGAGGGGTTCGGGGTCAGTCGACGAATTCGACGTCGACCTCGACGCCGTCGCGGGCGGCGGCGGCACGCACGACGGTGCGGATGGCGTTGGCCACCCGGCCCCGCTTGCCGATCACGCGACCCATGTCGCCCTCGGAGACGTGCACTTCGAGGGTGACGGGACGGCCGTCCTCGACCTCGACCCGCACGCCGTCTGGATCGTCCACGACCGACTTGGCGAGGAACTCGAGCACGGCGCGGGCGCTGGCGGCGGTGATGGTGTTGGCGTCGCCGCCGACCTCGTCGTCGTCATCGTCGTCATCGAGCTCGTCGTCGTCGATCCGGTTGGGGTCGTCCTCGTCGGCGTCGGCGTAGGTGTCTTCGTACTCGTCGTCGCTCATGCGTCCGACTCGTCCGCGTCAGCGGCCGCCGGAGCTGCCGCGGCCGCAGGGGCGACGCCCTTGAACTCGTCCCAGGCGCCGGTGACCTTCAGCAGCTTCTCCACGCGCTCGGTGGGCTGGGCGCCCTTGCGCAGCCAGCTCACGGCCTTGTCGTTGTCGATCTTGATGTCGGAGGGATCGGGACGAGGGTCGTAGGTGCCCACGATCTCGATGAACCGGCCGTTGCGGGGCGACCGGGAGTCGGCGGCCACGATGCGGTAGGTCGGCTGCTTCTTCTTGCCCATCCGCATGAGGCGGAGCTTGACTGCCACTGGTTGGTCTTCCTGTCGTCGTTGCTGCTGGTTGGCGTTGCTGATCTTGGAGATCGTGCTGCTGGTGGAGATCGGTGCGGTCGGCGGGTCGTCAGAGGGCGATCAGGGGTGACCCGCGTCCGGCAGAACCCACCATTGAAGGCGTCGGGGGCCGCTAATTCAAACCCGGGAGCTTCAACGGCACCTTCGGGGGCCCCGGAAGGGCAGGTGGCGCGGTGGTGCGGCCCTTGCCCTTCTTGGCCTTCTTCCCCTTGCGGCCGCCCATGGCGCCCATGCCGCCCATCTTCTTCATCATCTTCTGCATCTCCCGGAACTGCTTCACGAGCTGGGTGACCTCGTTGGGCGAGGTGCCGCTGCCGTCGGCGATGCGCCGGCGCCGCGAGCCGTCGATGATGACGGGGTTGACCCGCTCCTCGGCGGTCATCGAGCGGATGATGGCCTCGAGGCGATCGAGCTCGCGCTCGTCGATCTCGGCGTTCTTCATCTCCTTGGGGACCCCCGGCATCATGCTCATGAGGTTGGAGAGGGGGCCCATCTTGCGGATCTGCTGCATCTGCTCGAGGAAGTCCTCGAGGGTGAACTGGCCCTCGAACAGACGGGCGGCGGCTTCCTCCGCCTCCTTCTGGTCGTAGACCTCCTCGGCCTTCTCGATGAGGGTGAGGACGTCGCCCATGCCGAGGATGCGCCCGGCGAGGCGGTCGGGGTGGAACAGGTCGAAGTCGGCCAGCTTCTCGCCGGTGGAGGCGAAGGCGATGGGCTTGCCCACGACCTCCTTCACCGACAGGGCGGCGCCGCCCCGGGCGTCGCCGTCGAGCTTGGTGAGGATGACGCCGTCGAGCGACAGCGTCTCGTGGAAGGCCTGGGCGGTGGTGACCGCGTCCTGACCGGTCATCGCGTCGACGACGAGGAAGGTGTAGTGCGGCTCGGTCAGCGAGGCGATGTCGCGTACCTGGGCCATCATCTCGGCATCGATGGCGAGGCGGCCGGCGGTGTCGACGATGACGACGTCCTTGCCGAGCGAGCGGGCCTCGCCGATGCAGCGGCGGGCCACGTCGAGCGGGTCGCCGCCGGGGTCGCCGGCGATGACGGGCACGTCGACCTGGCCGGCCAGGGTGCGCAGCTGCTCGATGGCGGCCGGGCGCTGGAGGTCGGCGGCGACGAGCAGCGGGTTGCGGCCCTGCTGCTTGAACCAGCGGGCGAGCTTGGCCGAGGTGGTGGTCTTGCCAGAGCCCTGGAGGCCCGCCATCAGCACCACGGTGGGGGGCTTCGAGGCGAAGGTGACCTTCATGGTCTCGCCGCCGAGGGTGGTGACGAGCTCCTCGTGGACGATCTTGATGACCTGCTGGGCCGGCGAGAGGCTCTTGCTCAGCTCCTCGCCGACGCAGCGCTCGCGGATGCGGGCCACGAGGCCCTTGACCACGGTGACGTTGACGTCGGCCTCGAGCAGGGCCACCCGGATCTCCCGGAGGACCTCGTCGATGTCGGCGTCGCTGAGGCGGCCGCGGCCCCGGAGGCGGGTGAAGATGCCGTCGAAACGGTCGGAGAGGGCGTCGAACATGGAGGCCTGATCCTACCGGCGGTGGCGCGGTGCCCGACGATGGCCGGCCGTGGCGGGGGTGGACTCGATCCGAAGGGGGTCAAGTGGCGGAGCGAAGCGGAGCCGCAGCGACGACGAACCGGATGGCGAAGCCGGTTGCGTCGGCAGAGAGCTCGCGGCGGTGCGTCAGGCTGCCGAGCGGAGCGAAGCCAGCAGGGTGGACGAACCGGATGGCGAAGCCGTCCCGACGTAGGAGGGACTATGCGAACAGCGCGTCGACGAAGTCGTCGGGGTCGAAGGCGACGAGGTCGTCCTCGGTCTCGCCGAGGCCGACGAGCTTCACGGGGATGCCGAGCTCGGACTGGATGGCCAGCACGATGCCGCCCTTGGCCGAGCCGTCGAGCTTGGTGAGGACCACGCCGGTGACCTCGACCGCCTCGGTGAACTGGTGGGCCTGGGTGAGGCCGTTCTGGCCCGTGGTGGCGTCGAGGACGAGCAGCACCTCCGTGACCTTGCCGGGGTCGCGGTCGGCCACCCGGCGCACCTTGCGCAGCTCCTCCATCAGGTTGACCTTCGTGTGGAGGCGGCCGGCGGTGTCGGCGAGGACCAGGTCCACGCCCCGGGCGCCGGCGCGCTGCACGGCGTCGAAGATCACCGAGCTCGGGTCGCCACCCTCCTCACCGCGCACGCTGTCGGCGCCGGCCCGCTCGGCCCAGTGCTGCAGCTGCTCGGCGGCGGCGGCGCGAAAGGTGTCGCCGGCGGCGAGGATGACCGAGCGGCCCTCCCCCATCTGACGCTTGGCCAGCTTGCCGATGGTGGTGGTCTTGCCCACGCCGTTGACCCCGACGAAGAGCCACACGTTGGGCTGGCCCTCCTCGTAGTGCAGCGAGCGGTCGACGCCGCCCAGCTGCTCCTTGAGGTCGACCTTGAGCGCTTCGATCAGCTGGTCCGGCTCGGTGAGGCCTTCGGCCTTGACCTGGTCCTTCAAGCGGTCCAGGAGCGCCATCGTGGTGGGCACCCCCACGTCGGCCTGCAGCAGACCCGCTTCGAGGTCGTCCCACGTCTCGCCGTCGATGGCGCCGCGCGAGCGCAGCGCCCCCAAGGCGCCCGACAGGGCCCCCCGAGCCTTGCCGAGGCGGTCCCGCCAGCGACCGGGGGCCTCGACTGCGTCGGCCGGCGCCTCCGGCGCCGCGGCGACGGTCTCGTCGGCGGGTGCCTCGGGTTCGGCGGCCCCGGCAGCGATCTCCGGCTTCGGGGCCGGAGCGGTCAGCTCGCGACGGCCCCGGGCGGCGACGTAGGTGGCCACGCCGGCGAGGAGCACCAGCGTGACGACGGCGATGATGATGAATTCCATGAGGGGCCGAGCCTAACGACCCGGCCCCAGCGGCCCGACCCCTCGGACCACCCCGCCCAGACGCGCCGCACCGGGGACGGCGGTGGGACGTCCCCGGTGCGACCGGTGGTGAGGTCTCGGTTCAGGGCGCCACCGACCCGCGGGTCGGTGGCGGAGGGTCAGTTGCCCTCGGCGCTGACCAGGGTGGCGCTGACCGTGGTCTCCTGGCCGTTGCGCACCAGGGTGATGTCCACCGTGTCACCGGGCTGGTGGGCCCGGATGGCGGCGGCGAGGTCGGTGTTGGACTGCACCGCGTCGTCGCCCACCTGGATGATGAGGTCACCCTCCTGGAGGCCGGCCGAGGCGGCGGGGCTGCCGTCGCTGACGCTCACGATCTGGGCGCCGGACTGGCTGCCGCTGCTGGGCCGGCTCTCGACGCCGAGGAAGCCGAACTCGACGGGCAGGCCCTCGGCCAGGCGCTGGGCGGCGGCGAAGGCGGTGTCGATCGGGATGGCGAAGCCGACGCCGACGTTGCCGGTGCTCTGCCCGTCGGTGAGGATGGCGTCGTTGATGCCGATGATCCGGCCCTGGCGGTCGGCCAGCGCACCACCGGAGTTGCCCGAGTTGATGGGCGCGTCGGTCTGGATGACGTTGACCACGCCGGCGCTGGTCGGGAAGGACCGGTCGACGGCGCTCACGATGCCGGCGGTGACGGTCTGGTCGAGACCGAAGGGGCTGCCGACCGCGACCGCGGTCTGTCCGACCTGGATGGGGACACCGGTGGCGAGGGCGGCGACCTGGAGGTCGGCCTGACTCGGGTCCACCTTCACGACGGCCACGTCGACGCCGTCGTCGGCCCCGAGGACCTGACCCTCGAGCAGGGTGCCGTCGGCCAGGCGCACGTTCACGTCGGTGGACTCACCGACCACGTGGGCGGCGGTGAGGATGAGGCCTTCCTCGTCGTACACGAAGCCGGAGCCGAGGCCCGAATCGGTCTCGATCTGCACGACCGTCGGCGCAACGGCAGCAGCGACGTCGGCGATTGGCTCGACGCCGTTCCCCTCGATGGGGGCGGGGTCGGCCGGCCGGGACTGGCTGACGTCCGAAGTGGGGACGGGGCTGGCCGACGAAGCGCTGCCGTCGGCGTTGTCGCTGACCACCTTGCCGAGCCCGAAGCCCGCGGCGATCAGGCCGAGGACGGCGAACAGCCCGAGGAGGAAGAACCAGGGGCCACGACGGCCGGCCTTGGGCCGGTTCGAGGGCGGGGGGAGCTGGGGCTGGACGGCACCGGCCGCCGGGGGGCCGACGGGCGGGGCGCCGTAGGGCGGGGCCGGCTGGTAGGCGTAGGGCGGGCCGCTCGGTGCGGCGCCCGGATCGAGCGGGGGCACCGGATCCGGCGACCAGGGGTTGGACATCTGAACGTTTTCCTCCGTGAGGGCCATGAGCGCACTGTCTCGCACCGCCCCGAAAGGCAGGATAAGACGCCCCGAAAATCAGGCTAAGTGCACACCGGCCGGCTGCGACGCGTCCCCTTCGGGGGCGGGGGCGTCCTCTTCGTCCTCGGCTGGCCCGTTCCGAGCCGCGTCGCCCGACGCCGGCGCCGCCGGCAGCCAGATCGAGAAGGTCGAGCCGCGGCCCTCCTCGGAGGCGAGGCGGACCTCGCCGTTGTGGCCTTCGGCCACCTGGCGGACGATGGTGAGGCCGAGGCCGCTCCCCCGTTCGGCCTCGTCGTCGGCGCGGGACTTCCGCCAGAAGCGCTGGAACACGAGGTCCCGCTCGCCATCGGGGATGCCGGGGCCATGGTCCTCGACCGCCATCCACACCCAGCCCCGGTCCTCGCCGCCGGCGATGCGCACCACCGATCCCTCGGGAGCGAGACGCACGGCGTTGCCGGCGAGGTTGTGCAGGGCCTGGCGCAGCGCGACCCGGTCGCCGACCACCCAGAGGCCCGGCGGTGCGGCGGCATCCACCTCGATTCCCCGGTCGGCGGCGGCACCGGCGAACTCGGCAGCCACCTCCCCCACCACGTCGGAGAGGTCGACGGGCTCGTGGGCGAAGGTGGGCGCGCCGTGGCGAGCGAATTGCAGGAGGTCGTCGACCAGATGGGTGAGGCGGTCGACCGTGCGCACGACCACCGACGCCGCCTGGCGCAGGTCCTCAGCCGAGGCGTCGGGGTCGCTCAGGGCGACGTCCAGGTTCGTCCGCATCACCGCGAGCGGGTTGCGGAGCTCGTGCGACGTGTCCTGGATGAACCGGCGCTGCGCCTCGAAGGCGTGGTCCAGGCGGCCGAGCATGGCGTCGAAGGTGTCGGCCAGCTGCTTCAGCTCGTCGTCGGGACCTTGGAGGGAGATGCGCCGAGACAGGTCGGTGGCCTGGATCTCGTTGGCAACGTCGGTGATGTGGCCGATGGGGCGCAGGACGCGGCCGGCCACGAGCCAGCCGACGCCGAGGCTGGCCACGAACAGGACGCCGAGCGACGCGAACGAGTAGTTGCGCAGCTTCTCGAGCGCCCGCTCGTTGACGAGGTGCTCGAGCCCGCTGATCTGGGCCCGCAGGGGCTGCTCTTCGCGGATGACCTGGCCGGTGCGAGGGTCGACCATCAGGCGGGTGACGTTGATGGTCTGCGAGATGGGCTCGTCATCGAGGTCGCGGGAAAGCGCCACGTAGACGCCGGCGACGACGAGGGCAGCCAGGCCGAACAGCAGGACGGAGTACAACAGGGTGAGCCGGACCCGGATGGAGCCCATCAGGGCCTCGCCCCCCTCACGGCTCGGCAGTCTCATCGAGCAGGCGGTACCCGCGGCCGATCACCGTCTCGATCGGGGCCGCGGCGCCGACCTTCTCGAGCTTGCGGCGGAGCGTCCCCACGGTCACCCGCACCGTGTTCGTGAACGGGTCGGCGTGCTCGTCCCACACGTGCTCGAGCAGTTCTTCCTGCGACAGCACCTCGCCGGCGTGGGCCATGAAGTAGCGGAGAAGGGCGAACTCCTTGGCCGTCAGCTCGAGCAGCATCCCGCCACGCCGTGCCTCGTGGCGGACATCATCGAGCTCGAGGTCGCCCACGACCACGACCGAGCCGCTGCGGGCCGCCTCTCGGCGCAGCAGCGACCGCACGCGGGCGCGAAGTTCCTCGAAGGCGAACGGCTTGACCAGGTAGTCGTCGGCACCCTCGTCGAGACCGGCGACCCGGTCGGCCAGGCTGTCGCGGGCGGTGAGCATCAGGACCCGTGGCGCCGCCTCGGGTCCGTCGGGCCCCTTGATCCAGCGGCACACCTCGAGGCCGTCGAGGTCGGGCATGGTGAGGTCGAGGCACACGAGGTCATAGGCGTTCACCGAGAGCTTGTCGATGGCCTCGGTGCCACCGAACGCCGTGTCGACGGCGTAGCCGTCACGGCGCAGGCCTAGGGCGATCGCCTCGGTGAGGTCTGCCTCGTCGTCGACCACCAGCACACGCATCACACCCGACGGTACCGGCAGCGCCCGTAACGCAGGGGTAAAACGGGTCGGTGACCTCCCCCGCCACCGACGCCGTCTCGCTCATCCCGCCGACCATCGAATGGGTGGGCGGTGACACGCTGGCCACCGCCGGCGAGGGCGCCCACGTCGAGCTGATCGACCAGCGCCTCCTGCCCGGCGAGCTGGTGATGGTGGAGGCCCGCACCATCCCCGAGCTGTGCGAGTACATCGCGACCCTTGCCGTCCGGGGAGCGCCTGCGCTGGGTGCCGCCGGTGCGATGGGCGTCGCCCTCGCCGCCACCCTCGGGCTGGACCTCGACGAGGCCGCCACCACCATCAAAGCCACCCGACCGACGGCGGTGAACCTGGGCTGGGGCGTGGACATGGCCATGGCCGCGGACGACCCGGTGGCCGAGGCCGTGCGCCTCGCCGCCGACGACGTGGCCCGCAACATGGCCCTCGGCGCCCACGGCGCCGAGCTCGTCCCCGAGGGCGCCCGGGTGCTCACCCACTGCAACGCCGGCGCCCTGGCCTGCGTGGGCTGGGGCACGGCCCTCGGCGTCATCCGCTCGGCCCACGAGGCGGGACGCAAGCCCTCGGTGTGGGTCGACGAGACCCGCCCGCTGCTCCAGGGCGCCCGCCTCACCTCCTGGGAGCTCGACCGCCTCGGTATCCCCTGCACCCTCGTGCCCGACGTCATGTCGGGGTCGCTCATGGCCTCGGGCGACGTCGACCTCGTGGTCGTGGGCGCCGACCGCATCGCCGCCAACGGCGACGTGGCCAACAAGATCGGCACCTACAACGTGGCCGTCCTGGCCCACCACCACGGCGTCCCGTTCTACGTGGCGGCGCCGAAGTCCACCTTCGACCCCCACACCCCCGACGGGGCCTCCATCCCCATCGAGCTCCGCAACGGCGACGAGGTCACCTCGCTGGCCGGCGTGCGCATCGCCCCCGCCAACGTGCAGGCACAGAACCGCGCCTTCGACGTCACCCCCGCGGCGCTGGTGACGGCCTACATCACCGAGGACGGCGTCGAGCGCCGCTGACCGCTTCGCACGGGCGGGCCCAGGGCTACCACCAGATGGGCGCTCGACGGAGGCGGTCGAGGGCGTACGACTCGAAGTCGGTGGCCGTGTTGCCGTCGGCGTGCTGGACGAGGGCCCACAGCCCCCACACCACGTCGCTGACGCCCCGCAGCAGGTCGACCCGGCGGCGCAGGTCCTTCGGTGGCGCGCCGCCGCAGTAGGCGTGCAGCAGGCGCTCGTGGTCGTCGGGGTCGAGGCCGCACTCGACCGAGAGGTGGGCGAGGTCCCACCCCGGGTCGTTGAGGCCCGAGTACTCCCAGTCGACCAGCACCACGCCGTCGGCGGTGAACACGAAGTTCAGCGGCCACGCATCGTTGTGGCAGGGCACGAGGGGGGCGATCAGGTCGAACGTGGCGATGGTCGAGAGCAGGTCGTCCACCGACGGGGGCACGACCGCCCGCTCACCGCCGGCGAGCGCCGCCCGGTGACGGCGGGCCTCGGCCACGGGGTCGAAGCGACCGACGAACGGCGGCGCCGCGGCGTGCAACCGCCACAGCGCCCGGGCCACCTGCTCCAGGCGCTCGCCGCTCGTGGCCAGCGCCTCCGGCGCGACCACCTCGCCCTCGATGAAGCGGCAGACCATCGTTCCCTCGGCGTCGAGGTGGAGCACCTCGCAGTTGAGGCCCAGGTCGGCGGCCCGGCGGGCGTTGTGGGCCTCGGCGGCCCGGTCGATGAAGGCATCGCTGCCGAGGCCGGGCAGGCGGACCGCGAACGCCCCCATCAAGGTGTCCACCCGGTAGTTGCGGTTGGTCATGCCGCCGAGCGGCTCGATGCGGTCGATGGGGCCGAGGCCGGTCGCCTCGATCACCGCCGCGGCGGCGCGGGCGTCCCCGGCGTCCACCCCGTGTTCACCGGCCCCCCGCCGGCGCGTCACCGCCACGCCACCATGGTGTCACCCGGACCGCCGCAGCGCTCCGGATGCTGACGGTGCGCCGCCGGGCCCAGCCTTTAGGGTGACCGTGCCCCGAACCGACAGGAGCGCCTGATGGACCCCTCCCCCGACGCGCCGACCGCCCCCGACGCGGCCCCCGCCGCCACCCCGTCGCCCGCCGACGCCGCCGAGACCAGCCGCCTGCTCGAGACCGCGCTGTTCGAGGTCAAGAAGGTGATCGTGGGCCAAGAACGCGCCCTCGAACGCCTCGTGGTGTGCCTGCTGGCCCGCGGCCACGTCCTGCTCGAAGGCGTGCCCGGCCTGGCCAAGACCCTCGCCATCGAGACCCTGGCCACCGTCTCGGGCTGCTCGTTCACCCGACTCCAGTTCACGCCCGACCTGCTGCCCGCCGACATCGTGGGCACCCGGATCTACCGGGCGTCGAGCGAGCAGTTCGATGTCGAGCTCGGCCCCATCTTCGCCAACTTCGTGCTCGCCGACGAGGTGAACCGGGCGCCGGCGAAGGTGCAATCGGCGCTCCTCGAGGTCATGGCCGAGCACCACGTGTCCATCGGCGGGCAGACCTTCCCCGCCCCCGACCCCTTCCTCGTGCTGGCCACCCAGAACCCCATCGAGTCCGAGGGCGTGTACCCCCTCCCCGAGGCCCAGCGCGACCGCTTCCTCATGAAGGTGGTCCTCGGCTACCCCACCCCGGCGGAGGAGGTGGAGATCGTCTACCGCATGAGCGTCTCGCCGCCGAAGCCCTCGCCGGTGCTGACCCCCGAGGACGTGCTGCGCCTCCAGGACGCCGCCGACGCCGTCTACGTCGACCGCGCCGTGGTCGACTACGCGGTCAGCCTCGTGCTGGCCACCCGTGATCCCGCCACCCACGGCCTGGCCGACATCACCGAGCTGATCGCCTACGGCGCCAGCCCGCGGGCCAGCCTCGGCCTCCTCGCCGGCGCCCGGGCCCTCGCCCTGCTGCGGGGCCGCAGCTACGCCCTGCCCCAGGACGTGTTCGACGTGGCGCCCGACGTGCTGCGCCACCGCCTCGTCCTGTCGTACGAGGCGCTGGCGCAGTCCATCAGCGCCGACCAGGTGCTGGCCCGCGTCCTCTCCACCGTGCCGGCGCCCCGCATCGCCCCCTCGCAGGACCCTGCCCGCCTGCACGCCCACCAGCAAGCGGCGTCCGCGCCCGCTCCTGCGCCCGGCCCGGCCCCGGCGCCGGCCCCTGCGCCCGCTCCGTCCCTCGCGCCTGCGGCCGCCCCGCCGGCGCCCGCGCCCGAGGGCCCCGCCGACACCGAGCAGACCGCGTGAGCCACCCCCACCCTCGTCCGTTCTGGTCCCTCGTCGGTCACGCTCGCGTGACCAACCCGAGACCGGAAGCCGGCGGGGAGGTGCGGGCGTGAACACGCCGCCGGCCATCGGGGGCGCGCCCGAGCAGATCCTGCGCCGCCTGGAGATCGACATCACCCGGCGCCTCGACGGGATGCTCCAGGGCGACTACCGCGGCCTCGTGCCCGGCCACGGCAGCGAGCCCGGCGAGACGCGGGGGTACCAGGCCGGCGACGACGTGCGCCGCATCGACTGGAACGTCACGGCGCGCATGCAGGAGCCCTACGTCCGCGAGACCATCGCCGACCGCGAGCTCGAGACCTGGGTGGTGGTCGACCGCTCCCCCAGCCTCGACTTCGGCACCGCCGCCTGCGAGAAGCGCGACCTTGCGGTCGCGGCGACGGCGGCCATCGGCTTCCTCACCGCCCGCACCGGCAACCGCTTCGGCGTACTCGCCTCCGGGGGCGTCGGCGTCGACACCCTCCCCGCCCGCGGTGGTCGGGCGCACCTCCTCGGTGTGCTCCACCGCCTCGTCACCGCCCCCACCGGCCACGACCTCGCCGGCGGCGGACGGGCCGCGCCCGCACCCGCCGACCTCGGCGGGGCGCTCCGCCGGGTGTCGGGCCTCGCCCGCCGTCGGGGTCTGGTGGTCGTCGTGTCGGACTTCCTCGGCGACACCGGTTGGCAGCACCCGCTGCGCCTCCTCGCCACCCGCCACGAGGTGCTGGCGGTCGAGATCATCGACCCCCGCGAGCTCGCGCTGCCCGACGTCGGCGTGCTCGACCTCATCGACGCCGAGACCGGCGAGCGCCGGGAGATCCGCACCAGCGCCCGCCTCCGGGCCCAGTACGCCGACGCCGCCCGGAGCCAGCGGGACGAGATCGCCCGCGCCATCCGGGCCGCCGGCACCGATCACCTCATCCTGCGCACCGACCGCGACTGGCTGCTCGACCTCGTCCGCTTCGTGACCCTGCGCCGCCAGCGGGTCGAGACGCTGCCGAGGCCTCTCCCGTGAACCCGTCCACCGCCGTCTTCGCCCTCTCCTTCGTCGACCCGGGCTGGCTGCTCCTGCTGCTCGCGCCCGTCGCCCTGCTCGCGGTCTACGTCGTGCTGCAGCAGCGCCGGCCCGAGTACGCGGTGCGCTTCACCAACCTCGAGCTGCTCGACAAGGTGGCCCCCAAGCGGCCCGGCTGGCGCCGCCACGTCACCGCCGGCGTGTTCCTGCTCGCCCTGGCCGCGCTCATCGTGGCCGTGGCCCGCCCCACCCGCGACGTCCAGGTGCCCGTCGAGCGGGCCACCGTGGTCATGGCCATCGACACCTCGCTGTCGATGGAGGCCACCGACGTGGCCCCGTCCCGCCTCGAGGCGGCGCAGGAGGCCGCCAACCGCTTCGTCGAGCTCCTCCCGCCCTCCATCAACCTCGGGCTCGTCACCTTCAACGGCACCGCCCAGGTGGCGGTGGCGCCGACCACCGACCGCGACGCCGTGCGTCGGGCCGTCGACGGTCTCGAGCTGGGTGAGAGCACGGCGACGGGCGACGCCATCTTCGCCAGCCTCGACGCCATCGAGTCGATGCCCGACGAGGGCACGGACGAACCCGTGCCCGCCCGCATCGTGTTGATGTCCGACGGCACCCGCACGGTCGGCCGCTCGGAGGGAGAGGCGTCGGCCGCTGCGATCGAGGCCGACGTGCCGGTATCGACCATCGCCTTCGGCACCCCGAACGGCACCATCGAGTACACCGACGAGACGACGCCGCCGACCATCGTGCCGGTGCCCGTGGACGAGGTGTCCCTCCAGAACATCGCCGAGGCCACCGGCGGCTCGTTCTTCACCGCCGCCAGCGAGGCCGAGCTGAGCCAGGTGTTCGAGGACATCGGCAGCTCCGTGGGCTACGAGACCGAGCAGCGCGAGATCACTCCCTGGTTCGTGGGGATCGCCCTGCTGTTCTTCCTGGCCGCGGCGAGCCTGTCCCTCGCCTGGTTCGCCCGCCTCCCCTGAGGCGGTCCCGGCCCTCGTCGTTCCCCACCGAGCCCGCCGTATCCGGGCGACGTCGACGCGCGGCGCCGCGGGCGATCACCACGACCAGTGCCGCCGCGGCGGTGCCGAGGGCGTAGTGGGCGATGACGTAGCGCTGGAACACCGAGCGGCTGATCGGGTCGGCGCCGAAGCTCAGGTTGGCCACGCCGGCGTCGAAGGCCACGCCCATGCCCCGGAACTCGGAGGGCGCCAGGACCGTGGCCGCGAACACCTCCTGCCACGGCAGCAGGAAGCCGGTGAAGGCTGCCGCAGGAACCGCCAACAGCACCAGCACCGGCACCGCCCAGCGCACGAGCGGCGTGGCCCGACCGGCGCCCCATCGTGCCCGAACCATCCCCAGCACCAGAACCCACGACGCCGGCAGGAGAAGCGCCGACGACAGCCGGTGCACGTTGCGCACCAACGTGGGGCCGTCCGGTTCCGGCCGATAGGCCCACACCAGCACCAGACCGGTGACCACCAGCACCACCGCCAAGCCCAGGGTCACCGCCAGGGCCACTCGAAGCAACCGGCGGTCAGGTGCCAGCGCCGACCTTCTCGCACAGGACCCGCGAGGAGCCACCGGGCTGCATGGTGACGCCGTAGAGCACGTCGGCCGCCTCCATGGTGCGCTTCTGGTGGCTGACCACCAGCAACTGCGCCTCTTGGCGGAACTCGGCGAGCAGGTCGAGGAACCGGTGCAGGTTCATGTCGTCGAGGGCGGCCTCGACCTCGTCCAGCACGTAGAACGGCGACGGACGGCTGCGGAAGACCGCGAACAGGAAGGCCAGGGCGGTCAGCGATCGCTCGCCGCCGGAGAGCAGCGAGAGCTTCTTGACGTTCTTGCCCGAGGGGCGGGCCTCGACCTCGATGCCGGTCTCGAGCAGGTTCTCGGGATCGGTGAGGCGCAGCTGGCCCTTGCCGCCCGGGAACAGGGTCTCGAAGAGGGACTCGAAGTTGGCGGACACGTCGGCGTAGGCCGCCGCGAACACGCTCATGATCTCGTTGTCGATGGCCCGGATGACCTTGCCGAGGTCCCGGCGGGAGGCCTTGACGTCCTCGAGCTGCGCCTGGAGGAACTCATGACGCTCCTGCAGGGCCTCGTACTCCTCGAGGGCGAGGGGGTTGATGGGTCCCATCAACCGCAGGTCGCGGTCGAGGTCGCGTGCCCGGGCCGCCGGCGTGGTGCCTTCGGGCAGCTCTGGCTGCTCGGTGGCCATCGCCTGCTCGGGGTCGCAGTCGAGGTCGCGGCGCAGGGTCTCGACGTGGGACTCGAGCCGCAGGCGGGTCTCGGTGTCGTCCAGCTCGGCCCGTTGCAGCAGCTCACGCGCCTCTTGGAGACGACGCTCGGCGTCGGCCCGCTCACGGCGGAGCACGTCGAGGCGGCCGGCCACGGCCCGGGCCGCCTCCGACTGCCTGCGCCGGCGCTCGCGCAGCTCGGTGAGGCCCTGCTCCACCACCGCGCTGCGCTCGGTCACGAAGGCGGCAAGGCGGTCCAGGGCGGTCTGGCGGCGGTCCAGCTCGACCCGCTTGGCCTCGGCCGCTCCGCGCTCGGCAGCGTCCCGGGCGAGGCGCTCCTCGAGCTCGTCGAGGCGGCGGCGCAGGAACTGGCGGCGCTCGTCGAGGCCGGCGGCGCGGACCTCGAGGTCGGTGCGCAGGGCACCGATGGCGGCGGCCTTCTCCTCGATGGAGCCCCGGGCGTCGGCCAGGGCGCGGCCCCGCTCGGCGTGCTCCTCGTCGACGCGCTCGAGGTCCGGGAGGCGGGCCTCCAGCTCGGCGATGCGTTGCTCGTCCCGCTCGACCCGGGCCACCAGCTCGTCCACGTGGCCCTGGAGGGACTCGATCTCGGTGTTGGCGTCGGCCAGGTCGGCCTCGACCCGGCTGCGGGTCTCGTCGGCGGTGGCCAGCAGGCCGTCGTTCTCCTCGGCGGCGCGGCGGGCGGCTTCGGCGGCCCGGCGGGCCTCGTCGAGGGCGGTGCGCGTGTCCTCGGCGCGGGCGCCGGCCCGGGCCGACGCGGTGGCGAAGGCGGCCGCCTTCTCCTGCGCCTCTTCGAGGGCGGCGCCGGTGGCACCGGTCTGGGCCGAGCCCACCCGCCAGCCCGAGGGCCCGAAGCGGTCACCGTCGTGGGTGACCACCACGGCGTCGGGGTGGGCGATGGCCACATCGACCGCGGCGGGCCAGTCGGCCACGGCCACGACCCCGCCCACGAGGGCGTCGAGCAGGGCGTTCACGTCCGACCGGCGGGAGCGCACGTGGCCCCGCACGGGTTCGCCGAGGGGTGGCGGCGACACCGCGGTGTGGCGGTCCAGCAACGGCACGACCGCGCCGGCGAGGTCGCCGGCATGGAGGGACTCGAGGGCCCGACGGGCGGAGGCGGCGTCGTCCACCACCACCGCGGTGACGGCGCTGCCCGCGGCGGCCTCGAAGGCGCCCTGCCAGCCCTCGTCCACGTCCACGAGGTCGAGGAGGGTGCCGAGCACACCACTCACGCCGGCCAGGTGATCGGCGCCGGCTCGGGCGCGCGCCTCGTCGAGGGCGACGGCCAGCGCCTCGGAACGGGCCACCCACGCGTGGTGCTCCTTCTCGGCGGCACGGCGCTCGTCCTCGGCGGCGGCGACGGCCGCCTCGGCCGCGGCGAGGGCTTCGGCGGCCTCGTCCCGTGCGGTCACGAGCGCGGGTCCCACCTTGCCGGCTTCGGCGATGGTGGTCACGAAGCGGGCCAGGTCTTCCGCCAGGCGGGCGGCCCGCTGCTGGAGGCTGTCGAGCCGGTGCCGGGCCCGTTCCATCTCGGCGGCGTCGCGCTCGAGGCCGCCGCGCCGGGCGGCCAGCTCGCCCCGGGCCATGGCCGCCTCGCCGCCGCCCGTGGTGGCCGCCACGCCGTCGCCCCACTGCTGTTCGAACGACGAACGGGCCTGGGCCAACTCGGCCTCGACGCGGGAGAGGTCGGCCCAGTCGGGCACGAGACCTGCGGCCTCCGCCTCCACCTCGGCGAGCTCGTCCCGCACCCGGGCGGCGTCGGACTCGAGGCTGAAGATCACGGCCTGGTCGACGAAGGCCATGCGGTCGCGCTCGACCCCACGTCGGCGCTCGGCCAGCACGGCCGTCAGCCCGCGGGCGCGCTCGCGGAGGGACTCGAAGCGGGCGAGGGCGTCGCCGAGGTCGTCGCCGCCGGCGGCGGAGAGCTGCGCCTCGGCAGCGAGCACCGCGGTGTCGAGCTCGACCAGCTCGCCCTTGAGGGCAGCGACCTGCTGCTCGAGGTCGGCCTTGCGGGCCTCGCCGGTGGCGAGGCGGTTGCGCAGGGTCGTCAGCTCGCGGCCCGCCATGAAGATGCGCAGGGCGGTGAGCTCGGCCACGACCGCGCCGTGGCGGCGGGCGGCGTCGGCCTGGCGCTCGAGCGGGCGCAGCGAGCGCCGAACCTCGCGGAGCAGGTCGGCGAGACGGGTGAGGTTGCCCTCGGTGGCGGTCAGACGGCGCTCGGACTTCTCCTTGCGCCGGCGGTACTTCAACACGCCGGCGGCCTCCTCGATGATGAGGCGGCGGTCCTCGGGGCGGGCGTTGAGGACGGCGTCGATCTGGCCCTGCGAGACGATGACGTGCTGCTGGCGGCCGACACCGGTGTCGGAGAGCAGCTCCTGGATGTCCAGCAGGCGGCACGGCACGCCGTTGATGGCGTACTCGCTGTCGCCGGTGCGGAACAGCGTCCGGCTGATGGTGACCTCGGTGAAGTCGATGGGCAGCAGGCCGGCGGTGTTGTCGATGGTGAGCGCCACCTCGGCACGGCCCAGCGCCGGCCGCTTGGCCGTGCCCGCGAAGATCACGTCGTCCATGCTCTTGGAGCGCACGACGCTGGGGGCCTGGGCGCCGAGCACCCAGCCGATCGAGTCGACCACGTTGGACTTGCCGCTCCCGTTCGGCCCCACCACCACGGTGATGCCGGGCTCGAGCTCGAGCACGGTGGCGTCGGCGAAGGACTTGAAGCCCTTCAGCGTGAGCGTCTTGAGGAACATGGCGCGCCGACCTTACAAGCGCCCGGGCGACCGGCCGGGCGCCCGCGGCGTCGCCGTCAGACCTGGCACTGCGGGCAGTAGTAGGTGGTGCGGTTGGTGAAGCGGGCCTTCTGGATGGGCGTGCGACAGCGCCGGCAGGCGAGGCCGTCCCGGGCGTACACCTTGTGGTGCTCCTGGTAGTCGCCGGTCTTGCCGAACAGGTCGACGTAGCCCTGGTCGCCGAGGGTCGAGCCGCGGTACTTCACCGCGTCGTGGAGGGTCTCCACCACCGAGCGGTACAGGCGTCGGATCTCCTGGGTGCTGAGCGAGTTGGCCGGGCGGTCGTAGCGCAGGCCGGCCGCGAAGAGGATCTCGTCGCTGTAGATGTTGCCGAGGCCGGCCATGAACTTCTGGTCCATGAGCAGGGCCTTCAGCTTCGTGGACCGCTTGACCAGCATCTCGCCGAACACGGTCCAGGAGATGGGCGTCTCGACGGGGTCGAATCCCAGCTCGCCGAGCTCGGGCACCTCTTCGGTGAGCTCATCGGGAGTGGTGACGAACATCTCGCCGAAGGTGCGCGGGTCGATGAAGCGCAGCTGGCCGGCCTGGGTGAAGGTGAGCACGACGTGGGTGTGGTCGGCCATCGGGTCCTTGGCCTGGGTCCGCCGCAGCTGGCCGCTCATCCCCAGGTGGCAGACGAGCAGGTCACCGGTGTCGAGCTTGAACACGAGGTACTTCCCCCGTCGCTCGACGCCGGAGATCTTGGCGCCTTCCAGCTTGGCGATGAACTCCTTCGAGGACTGGTGCCGACGCAGCGAGCGCTCGCCGGTGGCGTCCACGCTCTTGATGCGCTTGCCCACGACCTCACGGTCGAGCTCGCGTCGGATGGTCTCGACTTCGGGTAGTTCAGGCACTGGATTCCTCTCCAACCATGTGTTCTTCGTGGGCGGCCAGACGCAGCCAGGCCTCGTGGGCGGCGGCCGTCTCGGCCTGCTTCTTCGAGCGGCCCTCGCCCTCGCCCACGACCTCACCGTCGATGCGGACCGAGGCGAAGTAGCGCTTGTCGTGGGGGGGGCCGTCGTCCTCGACCACCGTGTAGCGGGGCGGGGCCTCGAAGCGACGGACCGCCAGCTCCTGGAGCTGGGACTTGTACTCGCCGCTTCCGGGTCCCTGCGCCGCTTCGGTGATGCGTTGGCCGAGCAGGCGGTGGATCACGTCGGTGACGGCTTCGATGCCGGCATCGAGCAGGACCGCGGCGAACAGGGCCTCCATGGCGTCGCACAGGATCGACGGCCGGTCGCGGCCGCCGGTCTGGTCCTCGCCCTTGCCCAACAGCAGCAGTTCGCCGAGGCCGATCTCACGGGCCACCTCGGACAGCGCCTGACCGGACACGACCGCGGAGCGGATCTTCGACAGCTCGCTCTCGGATCGCTCGGGGTAGGTGCGGTAGATGTGGTCGCTGACCACGAGGCCCAGGACGGCGTCGCCGAGGAACTCGAGGCGCTCGTTGGAGGCGCCCCCGTGCTCCGCGCACCAGGAACGGTGCCGCAGCGCGTGGTTGGCGAGTTCGGGGTCGGCGAAGACGTGGCCCAGGCGCTCGGCCAGGGCGTCCGCGTGGTCGACCGGGCGCGTCGCGATCAGAGCCGACCGACGACGTAGTCGACGGCGTCCCTGACGGTCTTCAGGTCCTCGAGGTCCTCGTCGTCGATGCGGAACCCGACCGTGCGCTCGCTCAGCTCCTCCTCGAGGGCCTCGACCAGCTCGATGAGGGCGAGCGAGTCGGCGTCGAGGTCGTCGGCGAAGGAGTCGCCCTCGTTGATCGTGGACGGGTCCACCTCGAGGATGTCGGCGAGGCGGTCGCGGACCAGCTCGAACACGCCCTGGCGGTCGAGCGGGCCTTGTTCCACGTGGGTTTCGGCGGGCACGGAATACTCCTCAGAGGGCCGGTGAACGGCCGGGAGTATACCGGGACCGCGCTTGTGCGCTTGTGAAGGCGCGCCGGCTCGCCCCGGTGAGACGTCAGGCGGGGGCGACGGCCTTGGCCAGCAGGTCGACCAGACCGCCGCGGATCATCTCGTCGGCCACCTTGACCGCGTTGACGATGGCGGTGTCGTTCGAGGAGCCGTGGCTGATGATGCACACGCCGTTGACACCGAGGAGCATGGCGCCGCCGGTGTTGTTGGGATCGAACTGCTCGGCGAGGGGGACCAGCGCCGGCAGGAGCACTTCGGCCGCCTTCTTCGTCTCGTCCGTGGAGGCGAACACGCCGTAGAGGGCGTTGATGAGCGACCCGAGGCCGCCTTCGAGCGACTTGAGGGCGACGTTGCCGGTGAAGCCGTCGGTGACCACCACGTCCACCTCGTCGGACATGATGTCGCGGCCCTCGACGTTGCCGATGAAGGTGCCGCCGGCCACGTCGAGCCAGCCCGGCTCGTCCATGAGGGCGTGCGTGGCCTTGACGAGGGGGTTCCCCTTGGTCTTCTCCTCCCCGATCGACAAGAGCCCCACCCGGGGGGTCTCGATGCCGTACCGCTCACGGCAGAGCACCGCGCCCATCTGGCCGAACTGCACCAGCCACTCCGGGTTGCATTCGGCGTTGGCACCGGCGTCGAGCAGGATCGTGGGGGTGCTGTCGGGCACCGGGATGGGCGTGGCGATGGCCGGGCGGGACACGCCCTTGATGCGGCCCATGCGCAACAGCGCGCTCGCCATGGTGGCTCCGGTGTTGCCGGCGCTGACCATGGCCGAGGCCGTGCCGTCGCGGACCGCCTCGGCGGCCCGCACGAGCGAGGAGTCCTTCATGGTGCGCACGCTGGAGCCGGGATCGGCGTCCATGGCGATGACCTCGGAGGCCGTGATGACGTCGAGGCCGCCGGTGTCGGTGAGCTCCTCGGGCCGACCGACGAGCACGACGGGCACGCCGAGCTCGTCGACGGCACGGCGGGCGCCGGCGACGATGACGTCGGGCGCGTGATCACCGCCCATGGCGTCGATCGCGACGGGCAGCATCAGCGCTTCTGCCGGCTCAGTCGACGTCGATGGCCTGACGGCCGCCGTACCACCCGCAGTTGCCGCACACGATGTGGGGCTGCTTGGCGGCGTTGCAGCGAGGGCAGACGCTGCGCGACGGGGCCTTCAGGGTCCACGCCGACGCCCGGCGGCTGCGGCTCTTGGCCTTCGAGGTCTTCTTCTTGGGGACAGCCATGGCTTCTAGCGCTCTCTACCTGGAACGTGAGGTGCAAGTGGGCACCCGTGTGGGCACGAACGCACGAGCCTACCGGGGCGCGGCCTCATTGGTCGAAGTCGAGGGCGTCCAATGCCGCCCAACGGGGGTCGCGGGGCGCGCGGTCGGCGTCCCCGCCGTCGGTGGCGACCTCCTCCGCCGGGTCGGCGAAGGCCCCGGGGACGGGGCCGCGGCAGTCGGGCCCGCACAGCGGCGCTACGGGCAGGTTGAGCAGCACCGCGTCGCGCACGAGGGGCTCGAGGTCCACCTGGTCGCCGGTGAGCGGGTAGAGGTCGCCCTCGTCCAAGGCGCCCTCGGAGGCATCGCCGAACACCTCGCGCACCTCGGCCCGCAGCTCGCCCACCACCTCGCCGAGACAGCGACGGCACTCCCCCTCCCAGATCGCCACGATGGTGCCGGAGGCGACGATGGTGCCGGGCTGGGACTCGAGCACGAGGTCGAGGGTGACGTCGGCCCCCGGGTCGACCCGACTTGCCCCCACCACGAGGTCGCCGAGGTCGGCCGCCGGCACCACCCGCAGGAGGTCGAGCCGGGTGCCGGGATGGCGGACGAGGTCGGTGACCCCGATGCGCAGGGGCGCCTTCGCCACCGGCCTAGACGTCCTGGTCGAAGAAGCCGCCGGAGCCCTCGGTGGACGGGGAGAAGGCCTCGATGCCGGCAAGGTCGTCGTGGGCGGGCTCGGCTGGGGGGGGAGCGGTGGCCTGGAGCTTCTCGCGGCCCGCATGGACCGAGGCCATCGTGCGCTCGAGGACGCTCTCGAAGGTGCTGAGGCGCTGGTCGCAGAAGTCCTCGACCTGGTGGCGCATGCGGCGGGCGTCCTCTTCGGCGGCCTCGATGATCTGGCGAGCACGCTGCTCGGCGGACTTGACCACCTCGGTGCGCTCGACCATGCGGGCCGCTTGACCGCGGGCCTCGTCGAGGATGTCGTCGCCTTCGCGGCGCACCTTCACGAGGAACTCCTCGCGCTCCTTGAGCAGCCAGCGGGCGGCGCGGAGCTCTTCGGGGAGGCGGTCGAGGGCCTCGTCGAGCAACTCGAGGATCTCGTCCTTCTGGATCATCACCGAGGTCGACAGCGGCATGGGCCGCGCCGCCTCGAGCAGGTCGACCACCCGGCGCAGCAGCGGCTCGACCTCGGGGACCTGATGGGGACTCGCCGGCAACGAGGTGGCGAAGTCGTCGCGACTCATCGCTCTCGCTCCTGTCGACTCCCTCGGGGATGCGTTCCGGCTTCCGCTCGGCTCATCGTTCGTACTTCCCCTGGAGGCGCTTGGCCACCGCCACCGGGACCATGGTGTCGACGTTGCCGCCGAAGCGGGCGATCTCACGGATGAGCTTGGACGCGAGGAACGAGTGGGTCGACGCCGAGGGGATGAACAACGTGTCCACACCGGAGATGGCGTGGTTCATCTGGGCCATCTGGAGCTCGCTCTCGAAGTCGGAGACCGCACGCAGGCCCTTCACGATGAAGTCGGCACCCACCTCCTGGGCAAGGTCGACGACCAGGTTCGAGAACATGGTGATGCGCACGTTGTCGAGATGGCCGAGGACCTCGTTGAGGATCGCCTCGCGCTCCTCGAGGCTGAAGAGCGGCTCACCCTTCTGGGGGTTGCGCATGGCGGCCACCACCACGCTGCCGAACAACCGCGAGGCGGTCTCGACGATCTCGAGGTGCCCGTTGTGGATCGGGTCGAACGAGCCGGGGTACAAGACGGTGGCCACGGGGAAACCGTACAGGCAGACCGCGACGCTCGTAACGGTTCCGCAATGCACTGGCTCCTCCAACGCCTGCGCGCCTTCGGCATCCGGTTCGACTTCCGAGCGCCTCCGCTCCGCTCCGGCACGTCACCGACCGCAGGAAGAGCGCCACCTCTCAGTCGTCGTCGGGGTCGCCGAGGACGACGTCCCAGCGGTCGTTGCAGTCCGAGCAGCGGTAGGCGACCACGTCGCCGGGCTCGAGCTCCTCGTCCTCAGGGAGGTACGACAGGAGGTGGCAGGTGCCCCCGCAGTCGACGCAGACGATGTTCTCGGGCGGGATCACGTCACGATTTGAGCAGGTTGTCGGCGTCGTCGGTCCCGAGGAGCAGCTCGACCTCGTCCCGCAGCTCGGGGTGGCCGGCCAGCTCGGGGTCGGCGTCGACGATGGCGAAGGCGGCGTCGCGCGCCTTGGCCACCCACTCGCGATCGCGGCGCAGGGAGGCGAGGCGCAGGTCGTTGCGGCCCTTCTGGCGCTCGCCCATCAGGGTGCCCTCGCCCCGCAGGTCGAGGTCGACCTCGGCCAGCTCGAAGCCGTCGGTGGTGCGGACCATCGCAGCGAGGCGCTCCTCCGCGTCCTCGGTGGCGCCGGCCCCGACGAGGAAGCAGCGTGACCGGGCCGCCCCTCGCCCGACCCGGCCACGGAGCTGGTGCAGCTGGGCGATGCCGAAGCGGTCGGCGTCGAGGATGACCATCACCGTGGCGTTGGGCACATCGACGCCGACCTCGATGACGGTGGTGGCCACCAGCACGTCGATCTCACCCGCCCGGAAGCGGGCCATGACCTGCTCCTTCTCGGCGGCGGGCACCCGCCCGTGCAGCAGACCGAGGCGGAGGTCGGACAGCTCGCCGGCCTGGAGGGCGTCGTAGGTCTCCTCGGCCGAGCGCACCTCGAGCTTCTCGGACTCCTCGACCAGCGGGCACACCACGTAGGCCTGGCGGCCGGCGGCGACCTCGTCGCGCACCACCTGCCAGAGGGCGAGCTCGTCGTCGATGCCCGGGATCCCGGCGCCCTCGCCGATCTTCACCCACTCGGTCTCGACCGGGGTGCGGCCCGGGGGCAGCTCGTCGAGGATGGAGACGTCGAGGTCGCCGTAGACGGTCATGGCCGCGGTGCGCGGGATGGGCGTAGCCGTCATGACCAGCACGTCGGGCACGGCGTCGTCGGCGGCCTTGGCTCGCAGCGCGGCCCGCTGCTCGACGCCGAAGCGGTGCTGCTCGTCGATCACGACGACCCCGAGTGAGCGGAAGGCCACCGCCTCCTCGAGGAGGGCGTGGGTGCCCACCAACAGGTCGACGTGACCGGCGGCAAGGTCCTCGGCGAGGCGCCGGCGCTCGGCCGCGGTGGTGCGATTGGTGAGCAGCTCGACCCGTAGGGGTCGGTCCTCGAAGAGCGAGCCCGACTCGTCGGGCACGGTGAAGCCCTCCAGCAGCGTGTTGATGCCGAGGTGGTGCTGCTCGGCGAGCACGGCAGTCGGCGCCATGAGGGCGCCTTGGTGCCCGCCGTCGACCGCCACGAGCAGGGCGCACACGGCGACCACGGTCTTGCCCGCGCCGACGTCGCCCTGGAGCAGCCGGTGCATGGGCAGGGACCGGCCGAGGTCGTCGCGGATCTCGGCGATGACCCGCTCCTGCGCGCCGGTCAGCGGGAAGGGGAGGCGGTCGAGGAAGCGGCCGACGAGGTCGCCGTCGATCCGGTGGGCCAGGCCCTTCGACGTCCGCTCGAGGTGGCGCTTGCGCAGCACGAGCGCGAGCTGCACCCGCAGGAGCTCGTCGAACACCAGCCGCTTGCGAGCCTGGCCGACCTCGCCCATGGTGTCCGGCGCGTGGATCTGGCGGAAGGCCCTACCCCGCTCGATGAGGTCGTGCTCGGCCAGCACGGATGCCGGGACGGGCTCGGCGAAGCCCCGGGGCGCGGCCTTCACCAGCGTGCGGGCCACCCAGTCCTGGAAGTCCGACGTGTAGAGCCCGGCCTTCTCCGACTGCGGGTACACGGGCACGATGCGCAGGGTCTTGTCGCCCCCCACCATGTCGATGATCGGGTTCGACATCTGACGCCGGCCCTGGAACAGCTCGAGCTTCCCGAACACCAGCACCTCGAGCCCGGGCGTGAGCTGGCGCTCGCGCCACGGCTGGTTGAAGTAGGTGCAGCGCAGCGTGCCCGTGCCGTCGGTGACGGTGACCTCCACGAGGGTCTTGCGGTTGCGGGTGCGCCGGGCCGTCACCTTCTGGACCCGGACGAGCACGGTCGCCTCCTCCCCCACCTCGAGGTCGCCGATGGTGGCCTCCTTGGTGCGGTCGATCCACCGGCGGGGGTAGTGCATCAACAGGTCGAGGATGGTCTCGACGCCGATCGACTGCAGGCCGTCGGCCTTCTTGGGACCGATCCCGTTGACCGAGGTGACGGGAAGGGCGGCCAGGTCCCCCAGGGTGAGGGGCGGTCCGCTCACTCGATGCCCGAGGAGCAGGCCGGGTGGCGGAGCTCCGGCCGCTCCATCATCCGATGCCCGAGGCGCCGGCCGGGAAGCACCGCTCCAGCCGCTGCGTCATTCGATCCCGAAGAAGTACGGGTAGAGGGGCTGGCCGCCGTGGTGCACCTCGGGCTCGACCTCAGGGTGGTGCTCGGTCAGCCATTCGGTGATCTGGCGGGTGATGCCGTCGGTGGCACCCTCCCCCTCGATGATGGTGAGGATCTCGTGGTCGTCGGTGATGAGGTGGGCCAGGAGCTCGATGGCGGCCTCGGCCACGGTGGGCTCGACCGAGCGGATGCCCTCGCGGGCGATGCCCAGGAAGTCGCCCTCGTTGATGGGGCCGACGTCGCTGGTGGAGTCGCGCACGGCCTGCGTGACCTCGCCGGCGATCACCGCCTCGGCCGCTGCGGTCATCTCCTGGAGGTTCTCGTCGCCCGTGGCCTGGGGGTCGTAGGCGAGCAGCGATGCGAAGCCCTCGGCGATCCCGCGGGTGGGCACCACCCGCACGGTCTTCGCGGTCTGGGCGTCCACCTGTTGGGCCACGGGGATGATGTTCTTGTTGTTGGGCAGGATCACCACGTGGTCGGCCGGCGCCGCCTCGACCGCCTCGAGCAGCTGTGCGGTGGACGGGTTCATGGACTGGCCGCCGGTCACGGTGCCCTGCACGCCGAGCGAGTGGAAGATGCGACGGATGCCGTCGCCGGTGGACACGGCCACCACCGCACACGGCACAGGCTGGAGGTCGGGCTCGGGCCCGGGGTGGGCCTCCGCCTCGCGGACCCACTTCTCCTCGCCCACCTGCTCGAGCAGGTCGGTGACCCGGATGTTGCGGGGGCGGCCGCAGTCCAGCGCCGCCTCGATGGAGGCGCCGATGTCGTCGGTGTGGATGTGGCAGTTCCAGATCCCGTCGCCGCCGACCACGACGATCGAGTCGCCGATGCCGGCCCACACGTCCTTGAAGGCGGGGATGGTCTCGTCCGGGGCCTCGAGGAAGTACATGACCTCGTACTTCAGGCCGGCGAGGGCGTCGTGCTCGGCCGAGCGGGCGTGGTCGTCGCCGTGGGTGGCGACCAGCGGCTCGACCGACCCCTCGGGCGGTTCGGGGATGGCCCGGCCGTCGGTGAGGTTGAGGAGCACGTCGAGCAGCAGGAGGAAGCCGGCGCCGCCGGCGTCGACCACACCGGCGTCGGCCAGCACGGGCAACAGCTCGGGGGTGCGCTCGAGGGATTCGCCGCCCGCGGTGCGGGCGACGTCGAGCACCGAGACCAGCGTGGCGGCGTCGCCCTCGGTCGAGGCGTGGGCGGTGGCGGCCTCGGCGGACTCGCGTACGACGGTGAGGATGGTGCCCTCGACGGGGCGCATCACCGCGCCGTAGGCCGCCGTCGAGGCGGCGTCGAGCGCGCGCACGAACGACGCGGTGTCGCACTCGTCGCCCTCGGCGAACACGTCGGCGAGACCTCGGAGGATCTGGGACAGGATCACACCGGAGTTGCCGCGCGCCCCCATCAGCGATCCGTGGCTGATGGCCTTGCAGGTGGCCGCCATGTCGGCGCCGGCACCCTCGAGCTCGGCCACCACGGACTCGAGGGTGAGGGCCATGTTGGTGCCGGTGTCGCCGTCGGGAACGGGGTACACGTTGAGGCGGTTGATGGCGTCGCGGTGGGTGGCGAGCGCGTCGCGGTAGCCCTGGACCGCGCGCCGGAGATCGTCCGCCCCGAGTTGTTCGAGCAACGCCATGCGCCGTGAGACTAGAGGATGGGACGCCCCCACCGATCGGCCGGGAGGGATTGGGGAACCGACGGGGCCGCTGGTAGCGTGGTCAGCCGTCCCTGGTCCCGTGACGAAGTGAGAAGGTGCGTTCGATGGCTTCGGTCTGTGATGTGTGCGGCAAGAAGCCGTCGTTCGGCATGAACGTCAGCCACTCGCACCGGCGCACCAAGCGTCGTTGGAACCCGAACATCCAGCGGGTCCGGGCCCTGGTGAACGGCTCGCCCAAGCGGGTCCAGGTCTGCACCTCCTGCCTCAAGGCGGGCAAGGTCCAGAAGCTGGCCCACTAGCGGCTCCCCGGGCGCACGGCTCCGAGCAGCGGTCTGGCCTGGTCACGATGCGGGTAGCTACCCTCGCCCACATCTGGTCACCAGCCTCTTGGGAGCGAGTCCTCGTGCGTGTGGAGCTGCAGTGCAGGGCGTAGTCAAGTCCTACGACCCCGGGTCGGGCGTGGGGGTCGTGATCTGCGACTCCGACCTCGACGAGTACGACCTCGCCGCCGGCGCCCTCGAGGGCTCGGTGTTCCGCATGCTGCGCCAGGGCCAGCGCGTCGTCTTCGACGTCGACGCCCACGGCCGGGCCGCGGGCATCCGGCTGGGCTCCGAGGTGGACATGGGCACCCCCGGCTTCGACCAGGTTCCGACGACCGATCCCTCCCCCACCGACGGCGACGCCGTCGACGACCCTTCGGAGACGTCATGACCGCACCGACCAGCAACCGCTCGCTGCTCGACTTCGTGGACCGGGCGGCGGCACTCTGCCAGCCCGACCGGGTCGAGTGGTGCGACGGCTCCGACGAAGAGTACGACCGCCTCTGCCGGCTGCTGGTCGACAGCGGCACCGTCGAGCCCCTCTCCGACGACAAGCGTCCGAACAGCTACCTCGCCCTCTCCGACCCGGGCGACGTCGCCCGCGTCGAGGACCGCACCTACATCTGCTCCGAGCGCGAGATCGACGCCGGCCCCACCAACAACTGGCGCGAGCCCTCGGTGATGCGGGCCGAGCTGAACGAGCTCTTCTCCGGCTGCATGTTGGGCCGCACGATGTACGTGGTGCCCTTCTCGATGGGCCCCATCGGCTCGCACATCGCCCACATCGGCGTGGAGATCACCGACTCGCCCTACGTGGCGCTCAACATGCGGGTGATGACCCGCATCGGCACCTCGGTGCTCGACGTCCTCGGCGACGGCCCCTTCGTGCCCTGCATGCACTCGGTGGGCGCCCCCCTCCAGCCCGGCCAGGCCGACGTGGCGTGGCCCTGCGACGCCGAGAACAAGTACATCGTGCACTTCCCCGAGACCCGTGAGATCTGGTCCTACGGCTCGGGCTACGGCGGCAACGCCCTGCTGGGCAAGAAGTGCTTCGCCCTGCGCATCGCCTCGACCATGGCCCGCGACGACGGCTGGCTGGCCGAGCACATGCTCATCCTCGGCGTCACCCCGCCGAACGGCGAGAAGCGCTACGTGGCCGCCGCCTTCCCGTCGGCCTGCGGCAAGACCAACATGGCCATGATGATCCCCACCCTGCCCGGGTGGAAGATCGAGACCATCGGCGACGACATCGCGTGGATGAAGTTCCACAGCGACGGCCGCCTCTACGCCATCAACCCCGAGGCCGGCTTCTTCGGCGTGGCCCCGGGCACGGGCGAGTCCACCAACCCGAACGCCATGACGACGCTCGAGGCCAACTGCCTGTTCACCAACTGCGCAAAGACCGACGACGGCGACGTGTGGTGGGAGGGCATGACCGACCACACGCCGGACCACCTCGTCGATTGGAAGGGCCAGGACTGGACGCCGGGGTCGGGGGTGCCCGCGGCGCACCCCAACGCCCGCTTCACCGCTCCGGCGGCGCAGTGCCCCTCGATCGCCCCCGAATGGGAAGACCCGGCCGGTGTGCCCATCTCGGCCATCCTCTTCGGCGGCCGCCGGGCCAGCACCATCCCCCTCGTCACCGAGGCCTTCGACTGGCAGCACGGCGTGTTCCTTGGCTCGATCATGTCGTCCGAGAAGACCGCCGCGGCCGCCGGCACCGTCGGCGAGGTCCGCTTCGACCCCTTCGCCATGCGCCCCTTCACCGGCTACAACGTCGGCGACTACTTCGCCCACTGGCTCTCGATCGGTGAGGCCACCGACAAGGAGAACCTGCCCAAGCTGTTCTGGGTGAACTGGTTCCAGAAGGACGACGCCGGCAAGTTCATCTGGCCCGGCTTCGGTGACAACAGCCGGGTGCTCAAGTGGATCATCGAGCGCGTGGAGGGCCAGGTCGACGCTGTCGACACCGCCATCGGGCGGGTGCCCACCCACGGCAGCCTCGACGTCGACGGCCTCGGTCTCACCGAGGAGCACGTGCACCGCCTTCTCGACGTGGACGAGGATCGCTGGCGCGCCGAGATCCCGCTGATCGAAGAGCACTACGACTTCGTGGGCGAGCGCCTGCCCGCCGCCCTGCGTGACGAGCTCGAGAACCTCGAGAAGCGCCTGGCCGGCTGACGCCGGCCGATCCCTCGACCGTCCTGACACGGGTGTCGGCGCTCCTGGCGGTGCCGCGCGCTAAGCGCACGTGGACGTCGGATGCTCGTGGGTCGCGCGTGCCGCGAGCCAGCCGATGACCTGTGCGGCGGTACGGTCGGCGATGTAGTGGTCCGCGCCGGCGATGGGCGACCAGGTGACCTCCACGCCGGCCCGGCACTGGCGCTGCACCAGTGCAAGCGTCGGCCCGGGGGCGACGATCGAGTCGCCGAGACCGTGGATGACGAGCAGCGGACCCACCACTGGGTCGACCCCGGCGACCTCGTCGGCCATGAGGTCGTCCCACGGCGGCGTGGTCCGCAGGTCGCTTCGCAACAGGTCCTCCCGCCGCCACAACGGCCAGTCGAACGCCAACGACAGGGCGCACTCGGAGCGCAGGCGAGGAACGCGGACCATGGCCCGGGCGGTGAGGATCGAGCCCAGGTCGATGCCGTGGACCTGCGCCCAGGCGCCGACCGTCATGAACGTGAAGCCCGGGTGGTCGTCCACGGGTGAGATGAACCGAGCGACATCGACCACGGGAGCGACGGCCGCGGTGCCGAGGAGGTCGAGCTCGGGGGCGTAGTCGGACGCCGCGGCGGCAGCGGAGAGGACGCCGTGACCGCCCGAGGAGTACCCCCACAGTCCGACTCGATCGCTGGCGCTCAGCCCGGGGAGGTCGCCGGCGGCGCGTGCTGCGTCGAGGATGGTGTGGGCCTCGCTGCGGCCGATCAGGTAGTGCGAGGGGCCGCGCGTGCCGAGGCCCTCCCCGTCGGTGGCCACCACGGCGAAGCCCGCCCGAAGGAGCCGGGCCAGGCGGGGCACGACCGGCGGGTACTTCGAAGGCGCGCACTGGTCGGCGATGCCGGGGGTCCCGATGGCCCAGGAGACGACGGGGAACCCACCGGTGGGCGCCGGTCCGCCAGGGTGCACCACGAGGCCCGACACCACGATGGGCTCGTCGCCGTCGCCCCGGGAGCGATACAGGATGCGCCAGGCGAGCGCCCCCTCCACCGGACTGGCGGTGCTCTGGTACCAGACGACCGAGCCTGCGGGTCCGTCGATGAGCGCAGCGGGGGGTCGGTAGAGGTCTTGACCCGGAGGGAGCGGCTTCGCCTCCCGCGCGGGGCTCGCCACCGTGTCCGCCGGATCGGCGGTTCCGGTACAGGCCGCCAACACCGAGCACCCCACCAGCACCGCCAGCGCGAGGAGCGATCTCACCGCCGGCCGCACCGCGCCGAGTCTAGGGATCGGCGGTCGAGCGCGCGGGGTCCGAAGCCGGCGGGCACTGCCCGGGATCGGCGAGCGCCGGTGGCCACCTCCAATCGGCAACCTCCCATCCGTCTTCGAGGAGCAACGGTTGGCCCGCGTGCTCGGCGATCCACGCCAGGACCGACCTCGCGAGGCGCACGACCCCCGCCGGGCACAGATGGACGCCGGTGCCGTCGAGGCGCCGGATGCGCTCCGGTGTCCCGTCGGGCCCGGGGAGTACGTCGGCGAGCACGTCGCCGGGTCGGTCCACGGCGTCACCCGCGTCGATGACGTCCACTGCGTCGTTCCGCTCGGCGAGGGCCCGGGCCTGCGAGCCCAGGACCGCGAATGACAGCGTGTTCGCCAATCTCGTCGAGCTGTGCATCTCCACCCACAGCACCCGCGCGCCGCCGGCGGTGAGCGACGCCGCGAGCGGGTCCATCACCTGGCGGCCGTAGGTGTCCGCCCACCCTGGCTCGGTCGGTGCGAAGCCCGGCTGGAGCACCTCCCATGTCCCCACGAGGACGACGACCAGGTCGGGGTCGCCGGCTTCGATCCCCGAACGCCATGCCGCCCGATCGCTGGCGGTGCTGATGGTCGGCGCGGCCAGGTAGTCGACGTCCGCCTGATCACCGAGGGCGGCCCGCACCGCGGGGACCAGGCCCTCCATGACCGAATCGCCCCCCAGCACCACCGAGGACGCCGGGGGGGAGGTCCGGGTCGACGGCGAGGCGGGAACCGCCGACGTGGGTCCGACCGCGGCGCCTCCGGAGGCGGCCGACGAGCACGCCGCGCCGGCCGTCACGGCCGCCAGGAAGAGCGCGACGACCAGGCGGCGAGAGGACACGACCCGAAGCTTGCCCGACGCAGCCGCAGAGGGGAAGCCCGCAAGACCTGAGTGGTAGGCACTCAGGTTTCCTGTATCACCCTGAACCCAAGGAGGCCCTCATGCTCCTTCGCGGCGCCGGCGACCGAGCAGCACCTGGAGGAGGACCCGATGAGGTCGTGGAAGGGGCACTAGCATCTGCGGCGATGTCCGTGCGCGCCTACATCCTCATCCAGACCGAAGTGGGCCGCAGCGGCCAGGTGGCGGCCGAGGTCGCCGCCATCGACGGGGTGCGGTCGGCCGACGACGTCACGGGCCCCTACGACGTGATCGCCGTGGCCGAGGCCGCCAGCGTGGATGAGCTCGGCAAGATGGTGGTGAGTCGGGTGCAGCTCATCGACGGCATCACCCGCACACTGACCTGTCCCGTCGTGAACCTCTGAGCGCCCCTCAGGCCAGGTAGATGGCCCGCAGGGCCAGGCCCATCAGGAAGAGGCCACCCAGGCCGACGAGCAGGTACTGGAAGTCCTTGACCTGCGAGCGGTAGCTGTAGATGAGGGCCACCGAGATGAGGGCCACGAACCCGTAGAACTCGTGGAACTCCGGCGCCTCGAGGTCCTCACCCGCGCTCAGGTAGACCCCCAGAAGCACCTGGACGGCCACCGTCGCCCACCCCGCCACGATCGCCACCGGCAAGGCCCGGGAGCGCAGCGAGGGGCGCCAGTGAGCCACGATCGCCCACACGCCGGCGACGGCGTTCACCGCGACGACCACCCACGCCCAGTCGGCGTGCAGGCGCAGCACCCCGGTCGGGTGAGCTACGCCCCGGCGCCGGCGGACCCGCCGGCGACCACGTAGGACCAGACCTCGCTGGCCACCGAGACGGGGCGCTCGCCACCAGGGTGGCCGCCCTCGGCCTTCCCCGGGTGCCCACCGGCGGCGCCGGGGTGGCCCCCGCCCTCGCCCTCGGAGCGGTGGCCGTGCGCGAACGCGGGCGACGACAACCAGGCCTCGAAGGCGGCCTCGTCGCGCCAGCGGGTGACCACGAGCCAGGTCGTGCGCTCGTCGGTGGGCTTCAGGAGCTCGAAGCCCTCGAAGCCGTCCTGGCCGTCCACCGCGCCGGCGCGGGCGGCGAAGCGCTGGGCGAGCTCGTCGCCGCTCTCGGCGGGCACGGTGATGGCGTTGATCTTGATGATCGACATGGCCCCATCATCGCCGCACCAGGGGGCGTGAGGGAAAGCGGGCGCTCAGCGCCGACGACCAGCGGTCGATAGGGCACGATGGATCACCCGTCGCGCGCTCGGTCGTACGCGTGGCGTGACGTGGCGGTGATCGGTGCTCTGAGCGCGGCCTACGTCCTGATGATCGTGCTCCAGGTCGGCGGAGCAGACGTGATCACCGATGCCGACAACGTCATCGAGACCGCCGCGGCGCTGATCGCCGCCGCCGCCTGCTTCCACGCCGCCCGCCGCGTGGGACGACGGCGCCGCCGACCGTGGGCCCTCCTCGGCGCCTCGATGCTCGCCTGGGGGCTCGGACAGGCCGCCTGGTCGTACTTCGAATCGATCGCCCACGAGTCCCCGTACCCCTCGGTGGCCGACCTCGGCTACCTCCTCTCGGTGCCCCTCTCCGCGGCCGCCATGCTGTCGTTCCCCTCCCACGAGCGCCGGGTCACCACGTTCCGCGTGCTCATCGACGGCGTCACCGTCGCGCTCGCCGTGCTCGGGGTGAGCTGGGTCCTGGTGCTGGACCGGGTGGCCGCGGCGTCGGGCACGGGGATCGACCTCTACCTCGCCCTCGCCTACCCGGTCGGCGACATCATCGTCCTCGTCGTCGCGATCTCAGCGCTCGTGCGGGCCGCGGACGCCTACCGGACGACGGTCGCGACCATCGCCGTCGGCCTCGTGATGCTCGGCTTCTCCGACAGCGCGTTCGCCTACCTCCAGGCCACGGAGTCCTACACGACGGGCCCGTTCAACGTCGGCTGGGTGGCCGGGTTCCTCGTGATCGCCGTCGCCGCCCGCCACGCGATGACCACCACTCCTCGCCAACCGCCCACCGACCAGCCCTTCTGGCTCTTGACCCTTCCCTACGTCCCGATGACGGTGTTCGTGCTCCTGGCCATCCCGAGCCAGCTCGACCAGGGCCACCTCGAGGACGTCTTCGCCTGGGTCGGGGTGCCCCTCGTGCTCCTGCTGCTCGTGCGCCAGAGCCTCGTCCACCACGACAACATCGCGCTCAACCGGAACCTGCAGCGCCAGATCGACGCGCTCGCCGACAGCCGCGAGCGCCTGCGCCGACAGGCACTGCACGACCCGTTGACCGGTCTGCCGAACCGGCTGCACCTGATGCGGGAGCTTGCCGGTCGATTCGATGGCACGACCGCGCCGCAGTCGGGGCTGCTCCTGATGGACCTCGACCGGTTCAAGGAGATCAACGACGGCCTGGGTCACCACGTCGGGGACCACGTGCTACGCGAGGTCGCCAACCGACTGCGCTGCGCGACACCCGCCGGCGACACCGTCGTCCGGCTGGGCGGGGACGAGTTCGCCTGCCTACTGGACGACCCACCCGGACAGCACCGACCGGAGGCCGTGGCCGACGCACTGCTGCGGGCCCTCGACGAGCCCGTGGAGATCGACGGGATGACGCTCTCGATCGGCGTCAGCATCGGCGTGTGCCGCTCGACCGACGCCGCCGATGCCGCTGGCATGCTCCAGTCCGCCGACGTGGCCATGTACCGCGCCAAGCGACTCTCGACGAGCATCGCGGTCTACGGGCCGGAGGACGAGGAGGACCGCCCGGGCCGCCTGGTCCTCCTGAACGACCTGCGCGACGCACTCGACCGTGACGCGCTGGAGGTCGCGTATCAGCCGCAGGTCGACCTGTCCACCGGTCGGGTCGTCTCCATGGAGGCCCTGGCGCGTTGGCACCACCCCGAGCGAGGATGGATCCCGCCGGACGAGTTCATCCCGGTGGCCGAGCAGACGGGCCTCATCCGTCAGGTCACGCAGACGGTGCTCACGACCGCCCTGGCGCAGTGCGCGTCGTGGCGAGCCATGGGCCTCGACCTGAGCATCTCGGTCAACCTGTCCCCCCGGGCACTGCAGGACCCTCGCCTCGGGCGCGATCTGCACGCCATCATCCTCAACTCCCGCCTGCCGCCGCGCTGCCTCACCCTCGAGGTCACCGAAGGTGCTTTCGCGGGCAACCTGGACTCGCTCGTGACCATGCTCGAGCGCCTCCGCACGCTTGGTGCCCGACTGTCGATCGACGACTTCGGGACGGGCTACTCGTCGATGGCGCACCTCAAGCGCATGCCGGTCGAGGAGCTGAAGATCGACCGCGAGTTCATCACCGAGATCGCACGCGACCTGGACGACCAGGCCATCGTGGCCTCGATCGTGGCGCTGGCGCGCACCCTTCGGCTCTCGGTCGTCGCCGAAGGGGTCGAGGACGCGGCCTCGCTCGCGCTCGTCCGCGATCTCGGTTGCGACGTCGTGCAGGGCTTCTACGTCCACCGACCCGGCGATGCCGCGAGCATCACCCGGTGGATGTCCGACCTCGGTCGGACCCACCCAGAGCCCGCGGCGGCACTCCTCGCCGGGTCGAGCGGGGCGACGGTCGCTCAGTAGGCGGCGGTGAGGATCGCTCGGGCGTCTTGCTCCGACACGGGCCGAGGGTTGTTCAACACGTTTCCGTTGGACTGCGAGAGCTGAGCCACGACATCGAGGTCCTCTTCGGTGAGCCCGCACTGGCGCAGGCCGGCGGGCAAGCCCATCCGGGCGACCAGCGCTTCAACGGCGGCCGCGGGGTCGTCCACGCCCATCGAGAAGGCGAGCCCGGCCACCGACACGGGCACGGTGTCGGCGTTGAAGCGGATGGCGTGGGACAGGATCATGGCGTTGGCCAGGCCGTGCGGGATGCCCGTGCGGCCGCCGACGAGCTGCGAGAGGCCGTGGTGGACGCCCATCGAGCCGTTCTGGAGGCACCGACCCCCGAGCACGGCGCCAGCCAGCATGGCGGTGCGCGCCTCGAGGTCGTCCGGGGCATCGACCACGGCGGGCAGGGCCGCGTAGATCCGGTGAGCGCCGGCGAGGGCGATGGCCTCCGCTTCGGGCGTCCGAGTGGGCGACCAGGCCGCCTCCACGCAGTGGGCCAGGGCGTTCATGCCCGTCTCGGCGCTGACCCGAGCGGGGGTGGACAAGGTGAGCTCCGGGTCGTAGACCGCGGCGATGGGCGCGATGGTCGGTCCGCCGCCACCGCTCTTCTGGCGGGTGGCGGGGTCGGTCATGCCGAAGAACGGCGTGAGCTCGGCGCCCGAGTACGTCGTGGGGATCGAGACGTGGGGCAGCGCCGGGCGGTCGGCGTAGGACGCCCCCGGGGTACCCGCCTCCTGCTCGGTGAAGAAGCACACGGCCTTGCCCAGGTCGGCACAGGACCCGCCGCCGAAGGACACCACGGCATCCACCCCGTCCCGCCGGGCCTGGAGGGTCGCCTCCTGCACCACGGGCGTGGGCACGTGCGACGCCACGTCGGTGAAGGTGGAGCCGAGCGCGCGGCCGAGGGCGGCGCGGACCCGCTCACCCTCCTCGGAGTCGTGGCGGCCCGCGGTGGTGACCAGCAGCACCCGCCGGGCACCGAGGCCCTTCAGGATCTCGCCGAGGCGGGTGACCGCACCGGCGCCGAACGCGATCTGCTGGGCGAACCCGGTGTGGGTCCAGGCGGTGGGTGGGCGGGCGGGCGGGGTGTCGGACATCAGAGCCCCTCGAAGAGGTCGGTGCGGCGGGGCGCGCCGGGCGGACGCGGCTCGCTGGGATCGATGAAGCACTCCAGACCGAAGCCCTGCGCGAAGGCGTGGTCCGGCATGGACAGGAAGAACGAGTCGGGGCCCACCTGGCTGGCGTGGGCGGCGAGCGCGTCGCGCTTGTGTGAGAGGAACGGGGTCACGTCGATCTCGTGGGTGATGACCTCGGACGGGCTGCCGAAGGGCTGGTCCTCGGTGGCCTCGGGGACCTCGAAGTCGTCGGGCAGCTCGCCGCGCTCCATGGCCTCGGTCATCCGCTCGAAGATGGCGTCGCGGTCCATCGTCGCCTCGAGCACCCGGGGCACCCCGGCGGCCGCGCCGGCGAGGTGGCCGACGCGGTGGACCTGGATGTGGTCGGGGTGCCCGTAGCCCCCGTGGGCGTCGTAGACGGTCAAGACGTCGACCGACTCCTCCCGCAGGATGGAGGCCAGGCGCTCGGTGGCCTCGTCGAGGTCGGCGGTCCAGAACGAGCCGGGCAGGTCGTTGGTGGGCTCGCCCATCATCCCGGAGTCGATGTAGCCGAGGTACTCCACCCGGTCCACGCCCAGGATCTCCGCGGCCTCGGCGACCTCGCGAACGCGTCGCTCCCACAAGGCCTCGCCGTCGTCGAGCACGTCGGGCTGGATCTCGCCGTGCTCGCCCTTGGTCGCGACCACGAGCACCACCCGGTGGCCCAGGCTCTTGGCCAGGGCCATGACGCCGCCGGTGGCGATGGTCTCGTCGTCGGGGTGGGCGTGGAAGCAGGCGAGGGTGGCCATGGGCGGACCAGCCTAAGGCGGGCGATCGGGAGCCGGTCGCCCGAGTCCGTCAGCGGATCGCGCCGGAATCCTTCAGCGCCGCGACTCGCTCGGGATCGAGGCCCCAGTCGACCAGCGCCTCGTCGGTGTGCTGGCCGGCGTGGGGCGGCGGCTCGGTGATGGCCCCCGGCGTGCGACTGAAGCGCGGCGCCGGGCCGGGCTGGCGGATGCCGGCGACCTCGGTGAAGGTCCCGCGGGCAGCCATGTGCGGGTGGTCGGGCGCCTCGGCCATGGAGAGGACCGGAGCGAAGCACACGTCGTGGCCCTCCAAGATCTCGCACCACTCGTCGCGTGTCTTCCTGAGGAAGATGGCGGCCAACTGCTCCTTGAGCTCGGGCCAGCTCGCCCGGTCCATCTGGGGCGGCGCGGTGCCGTCACCGAGGCCGGTGAGCTCGATGAGGGCGGCGTAGAACTGCGGCTCGATGGACCCCACCGACACGAACTTGTCGTCCTTCGTGCGGTACACCTCGTAGAAGAAGGCTCCGGTGTCGAGCATGTTGGTGCCCCGCTCGACGTCCCAGATGCCCATGGCCATCATCCCGTGCATCATCGTGGTGAGCAGGGCGGCACCGTCGACCATGGCGGCGTCGACCACCTGGCCCTGGCCCGAGGTACGGGCCTCGAGGATGCCGCACACCACACCGAAGGCGAGGAACATGGCGCCGCCGCCGAAGTCGCCGACCAGGTTCATGGGCGGCACCGGGGCCTCGCCCTTGCGACCACACGGGTCGAGGGCGCCGGCGAGGGCGATGTAGTTGATGTCGTGGCCGGCCTCGAGGGCCCACGGCCCCTCCTGGCCCCACCCCGTCATGCGGCCGTAGACCAGGCGGGGGTTGCGGGCGAGGCACTCCTCCGGGCCGAGGCCGAGGCGCTCGGTCACACCGGGGCGGAAGCCCTCGATGAGGGCGTCGGCGCGCTCGACGAGGTCGAGGACGGTGGCCACGCCGTCGGGATGCTTGAGGTCGACGCCGACCGAGCGACGGCCGCGGTTGAGCAGGTCGCTCGACGGCGTGGCGGGGTCGAACCCGCGCACCGCGCCGGCGCGGTCGATGCGGATGATCTCGGCGCCCATGTCGGCCAGCAACATGGCGCAGAACGGGCCGGGGCCGATCCCAGCGAGCTCGACGACGCGGACGCCCTTGAGCGGACCCTGCTTGCCATGTGCCTCCCTCGTCGGCACGCCTTCGGCATCCGCCTCACGACCTCCCTGCTGCTCCGCTCCGCTCCGCAACGTCACCCGGCCTCCTTCGTGCTCGTCGACACCAGGATCACGATGCCACCGCCGACGACTCGGCACGGCTCACGAGCGCGAGGACGGCCTCGATGACCTGCGGCTGGAACACCCGCGGGATGTCGTGGCCCATGCCCTCGATCACCAACAGCTCGGCGCCCGGGATCACCTCTGCGGTGCGGCGGCCGCCGCTGACGTCGACCAGTGGGTCGGCATCGCCGTGCACGACGAGCGTCGGGATCGAGACGGAGCGCAGCGCCTCCGAGCGGCTGCCGCTGGCGATGGTGGCCACCAGCTGGCGGCTCTGCGCATCCGGGTCGTGGGCCCGGTCGTAGGCCCGAGCGGCGGCGGCCCGGGTGAGCTCCTCGTCGAAGTGCTCCGGGCTGCCGATGGCCCGGAAGGTGTCGACGGTCGCCTCGATGATCGCCTCGCGACCCTCGGCCCCGCCGCCCAGGACCGTGGGCAGGACCTCGGGCTTCGGCTGGCCGACGTCGAGATCGCCGGTGGTCGACATGATGGAGGTCAGGCTGGCCAGGCGTTCGCGGTGCTCGATGGCCATCGTCTGGGCGATCATGCCGCCCATCGACGTGCCCACCACGTGCACCCGGTCGATGCCGAGGTCGTCGAGCACCGCGATCGCATCGGCCGCCATGTCGCTCAGCAGGTAGGGCGCCTCGACCGCGGCCCCCTCGATGGCGGCCATCACGGCGGCGACCACGTCGACCTCGACGTGGGCGAAGCTCTCGGACAGGCCGATGTCGCGGTTGTCGTGGGTGATGACGAAGAACCCGCGGTCGGTGAGCGCCGCCAGCAGCTCCTCGTCCCAGCGGACCAGCTGCATCCCCAGGCCGCAGACCAACAGGAGGGGGACGTCGTCGGGGTCCCCGAAGGTCTCGTAGCAGATGGACACGCCGCTGCGGTCGGTGAAGGGCATCGGGCCATTGTTCCACTTGACCGAACGGTCAAGGAAGCGTGCGACGATGGGCCGGTGACCCCGACCGTCCGTTCGGCGCCGCTCGCCGAGCTGCCCGCCCCCCTTGCGCACGAGCTCTTCCGGCTGCGGGCCGACGTCTTCGTGGTCGAGCAGGCCTGCGCCTACCCCGACCTCGACGGGCGGGACCTCGAGCCGGCGGCGCTCCAGTTCTGGGTCGAGGAGGACGGCGCGGTGGTGGCCTGTCTGCGCCGCCTCGCCGACCCCGGTGGGGTCACGCGCATCGGCCGCATCGCCACCCGCGCCGACCGCCGCGGACGAGGGCTGGCCGCCGCGCTGGTCGAGGCCGCCCTCCAGGGTGTGACCGGCCCGGCGGTCCTGGACGCCCAGTCGCAGATGGTCGACTGGTACGCCCGGTTCGGCTTCGCCCCCGACGGACCCGAGTTCGTCGAGGACGGCATCCCCCACGTCCCCATGCGACGCCCGTAGACCTCCCGCCGAGGCGCGACCGCCCACCCTTCTACGATCGGCCCCATGTCACCGACCTGGGGCGTGCACACCGGCCTGCAGAACACATCCATGGGCGAGCTGCGCCGCCTGTGGCACCACATCGAGGAGCTGGGCTTCGACTGGATCTCGATCTGGGACCACTTCTACGCCGCCGACCTCACGGGCCCGCACTGCCACGAAGCCGTCGCTGCCCACACGGCACTGGCCATGGACACGAACCGGGTCCGGTGCGGCTCGCTCGTCTACTGCGCCGGCTACCGGCACCCCGCGGTGCTGGCCAACGCCATGGCCACCATCGACCACCTCTGCGACGGGCGCGTCGACTTCGGCATCGGCGCCGGCTGGGCGAAGCCCGAGTACGAGGCCTACGGCATCCCCTTCCCGTCCGCGGGCAAGCGCCTCGACCTCCTGGAAGAGGCGGTGCAGTGCGTCCGCAGCCTCCTGCGCGAGGACGTGACCACCTTCGAAGGGGAGTACTTCACCCTCGTCGACGCCCGCTGCGAGCCCAAGCCGATCCAGGCCGAGCTGCCCATCTGGATCGGCGGCGGCGGCGAGCAGCGGACCCTCGCCATCGTCGCCCGCTGGGCCGACGGCTGGAACGTGCCCTTCGTCGAACCCGCCACCTTCGCCCACAAGCGGCGGGTGCTGGCCGAGCACTGCACCGCCGCCGGCCGTTACGTCGACGAGATCCGCTGTGCCGTGAACGTCGGCGTGGCCAAGGACGAAGAGGCCCTCCAGCTCCAGTTCGGGGCCATGGCCGACTACGTGCGCCCCGGCGTGGTCATGGGATCGCAGGCGCAGATGGTCGACCGCATCGGCGAGTACGTCGCCGCCGGCGCCGATCAGGTGAACATCGCCATGCGGGCGCCGTGGGACGTGGCCAGCCTGGACCACCTCGCCGGCGCCATCGACGAGCTCGGCCGCTGAGCGTGCCGGAGGATCCGGGCGCCGCGCCGGCGCCGTCACGCTCGGCGCCCTACGACCGGCGCATCGACCCCCTCACCGGCGAGGCCTCCGTCATCGTCGCCAAGCGGCAGGCCCGCCCCAACCTGGGGGAAGGCGTGCACACGGCCTCCGCGGTCACCTGCCCGTTCTGCCCCGGCGGCGTCGAGGCGCCGGAGGACTACGACGTGAAGGCCTTCACCAATCGCTGGCCCTCGATCTCCGACGGCCGCTGCGAGGTGGTGCTGTACACCTCGGACCACGACGCCAGCTTCGCCTCGCTCGGCGTGGACGGCGCCCGCAAGGTCGTGGACCTCTGGGCCGAGCGCACGGCGGCGCTGGGCGGGCGCGACGACGTCGCCT
>CAYYDZ010000004.1:0-3281 GCA_964470715.1 uncultured Microthrixaceae bacterium
CAGGACCCGGGCTACACGTACAAGGTCACCACCGACCCGCAGATCGCGGACTCGCCGACCTACGTGCAGACCGGCCAGGTCTTCGGCGTGCACCTCGACAGCGTGGTGTGGGACCCCAAGACCGCCGGTTACTACAACAACGACATGAGCGGCGGCTGGAACTCCGTGGCCACCGCCGACCAGCTCGACGTCTACGGCGCCCACACCCGGCCCGAGACCGGCTTCTACCACTACCACTCGGTCACCGAGCAGTGGTTGTCGGACTCGAGCGTCCACTCGGCCCTCGTGGGCTGGGCGGCCGACGGGTTCCCGGTCTACCTGCGCTACGGCTACACGGACCCGACCGACCCGGCCAGGGGGGTCACCAACCTCCAGTCGAGCTACCAGCTCAAGAGCGGCAGCCGTCCGAGCGGGTCGAGCGACCCCGGGGGGACCTACGACGGCACCTACGTGGCCGACTACGAGTACGTCGAGGGCCTCGGCGACCTCGACGAGTGCAACGGCCGGGAGTGCGTGACCCCCGAGTTCCCCGACGGGACCTACGCCTACTTCCTGACCGACGCCTGGCCGTGGGTGCCCACGTACCTGCGGGGCACGCCCGACGACACCTTCGCCCCCGGCTTCGGCGGCGGGTCCGGCCTGCCGCAGGGCTGACGCCGCCCGAGGCGCCCGGGGCCGCCCGTCCGCCGTCGACGAGGACGGCGCCGGCGGGCGGCCCGGTCAGCGGGCCAGGTCGGCCACCGTTCCCCCTGAGGCCCGGACGAGCTCGTCCGGGGCCAGGGGGAACACGTCGTGGGGGGTGCCGGCCGCGGCCCACACCTCGTCGAAGGCGAGCAGGTGGCGGTCCACGAACACCGGCAGGGTCGTGGCATGGCAGAACGGCGGCACGCCGCCGATGGCGTAGCCGGTGGCGGCCCGCACCTCGGCGGCGTCGGCCCGCTCGGTGTGGTCGGCCCCGGCCGCGGCGGCGAGGGCCTTCTCGTCGAGGCGGTCGGCGCCGCTGACCAGTGCCATCACCACCCCGCCCGAGCCGTCCTCGTGCACGGCCCGGAAGGCGAGGGACTTCACGATCTGGGCCACGTCGACTCCGATGGCCGCCGCGGCGTCCTCCGCGGTGCGGGTCCCCTCGGGGAACGTGCGGGGCTCGACGCGGATGCCCAGTGCGGCAGCGGCGTCGACGAAGGCGGCCGTCGTCGGATGCATCGGGCAATGCTGCCAGACTGGCTCTCGTGCACCGGTGGCTCGTCGGGGGAGCGTTGATCGAGGGTCCGGAGGGGCTCCTGCTCGTCCAGAACCGCCGCCGCAACGGCCGCGTGGACTGGTCGCCGCCCGGTGGCGTGATCGACGACGGCGAGGCGCTGCTCGACGGCCTGGCCCGTGAGGTCCTCGAGGAGACCGGCCTCGTGGTCACCGCGTGGGAGGGCCCCGTGTACTCCATCGAGGCTGAGGCGCCGGGACTCGGCTGGACCCTGAAGGTCGAGGTCCACCGGGCCCTCGACTACAACGGCGACCTCGTGGTCGACGACCCGGACGGCATCGTGGTGGACGCCCGCTTCGTGGCACCCGCCGCATGCGCCGGCCACCTCGACGACGGGCACCCGTGGGTGCGTGAGCCGCTGGTCGAGTGGCTGGGCGAGCGGTGGGACGGCACGCGTGGGTTCGGCTACCGCGTCGAGGGCGACGACCCCGCCGGCCTCACCGTCAGCCGCGTCTGATGGCGGCGGGGGAGACCCACCGCACGATCCTGCACGTCGACATGGACGCCTTCTTCGTCGCCGTCGAGCGCAACCGAGACCCGAGCCTCATCGGCAAGGCCGTGGTCGTCGGCGGCGAGGGCGACCGGGGCGTCGTGGCCGCTGCGTCCTACGAGGCCCGCGCCTACGGAGTGCACTCGGCCATGCCCAGCACCCGGGCCCGGCGGCTCTGCCCGCACGCGGTGTTCGTGCGTGGTGACCACCGGTCCTACAGCGAGGTGAGCGGCCGGGTCATGGAGCTGTTCCGCTCCTACACGCCGCTGGTCGAGCCGCTGTCGCTCGACGAGGCCTTCCTCGACCTGACCGGCGCCATGCGGCGCTGGGGGACGGGGGCCGCCGCCGGCCACGACATCCGTCGGGCCGTGCTCGACCAGGAGCACCTGACCTGCTCGGTGGGGGTGGCGCCCAACAAGTTCCTGGCCAAGCTCGCGTCCCAAGAAGCGAAGCCCCACGCCTCGGTGCAGGGGGTCCAGCCGGGTGAGGGCGTGACCGTCGTCGCCCCGGGGGAGGAGCTGGCCTTCCTGCACCCGCTCCCCGTCGGTCGTCTCTGGGGCGTCGGCCCGGTCACCCGTGAACGCCTGGAGCGGCTGGGCGTGACCACGGTGGCCGACCTCGCGGCCCTGCCCCTCGACATCGTGGTCGGGGTGCTGGGCAAGGCGTCGGGCGCCCACCTGCACGCCCTCGCCCAGGCCCTCGACGACCGCGCCGTCGTGCCGGACCAGGCCCCGAAGTCCATCAGCCACGAGGAGACCTACCCCCGCGACCACCACCGACGCGAGCCCCTCGAGCGCGAGGTGGTGCGGATGGCCGACGCCGTGGCGACCCGACTGCGTGCGCACGAGCTCGCGGCGCGCACGGTGGTGCTCAAGGTCCGCTTCCGCGACTTCCGCACCATCACCCGCTCGATCACCCTGCCCGAGGCGGTCGACACGGGCCCGGCGCTCGCTCGTGCCGCCAGGGCCCTCCTCGACGAGGTCGACCCGTCACCGGGGGTTCGCCTCCTCGGCGTGGGCGCCGGTGGACTGACCAATGCGAGCACCCACCAGCTCGCCCTGTTCGACGACCCCGCCACCGAGGGCCAGGGTGCCGACCTCGCCGAGTGGAGCGACGCCAGCCGTGCCATCGACGCCATCCGTGAGCGCTTCGGGTCCACCGCCATCGGTCCCGCCCGCCTCGCGGGGCCGGGCGGGCTGCGGGTCAAGCGCAAGGGGGACCAGCAGTGGGGTCCGGACCAGCCCGGGGCCCCGGAGCGCTGAACCGCTCGCCGACGGGGTCATCGATGCGGGAAATGCCCCCCATGCGCGTTGTTGGCGACGAGGTCGTGTGCGATCATGGGTTCGTGCCGCTTTCCGAGGACGAACAGAGGATCCTGTTCGAGATCGAGCAGAAGCTCACCGAGAGCGACCCGGCCCTCGCCCGCGAGGTCGGATCGACCACGATCTACACCCACGCCTTCCGCAACATGAAGTGGGCGACGCTGACCTTCATCCTCGGCGTCGTGCTCATGATCGCCACCCTCTCGCAGTC
>CAYYDZ010000004.1:3381-9284 GCA_964470715.1 uncultured Microthrixaceae bacterium
GAATTCGAGGGGGGTCTCGGTCGGGTCCGGGACGAGGCCGGCGACCGCCAGTGCGTCGTTGGCCTCGAGCCAGGCCACCCGGGTGCGCTCGTCGGGCCCCCGCCGGGCCCGCCAACGCCGGCGCGCCCGGCGCAGGCCGAGCGCGGCGAGGGCAGCGAGCAGGTAGAGCACGGCGATCCCGAGCACGAGGCCCATGGCCGCGGCGAGCCGGCCGGGCCAGGGCGAGTGGCCGCCGCCGGTGGTGGTCGGCGCCGGCGCCGCCTCAGACCTCGGCTGCGGTCGGGTGACGGGCGTGGGCGCCTGGGTGGTGGCGGTGTTCGCGGACGAGTGCAGGGTGATCTCGTCGCCGCTCGAGGTGGCCTGGTCCTCGCGCACGCCGGTGTAGCTCTCGGCCCCCGGTGCGCCCCGGCCGGGGGTCGGCTCGAAGGCCACCCAGCCGAAGCCCGAGAGGTAGACCTCGGGCCACGCGTGGGCGTGCTCGCCGCGCACGATGAAGCGACCCAGGTCGGCGGGGTCGCGCTGTCCCGGGGTGAAGCCGACGGCGACGCGAGCCGGGATGCCGACGGACCGGGCCATCGCCGCGAAGGCGCCGGCGAACTGCTCGCAGAAGCCCACGCGCCGAGCGAGGAAGGCGTCCACCGCGCTGTCCCCGTGGCCGGCAGGGACGCCGGTGCTGTACTCGAAGCCCTCCCGGAAGAAGCCCTGGAGGGCGAGGGCCCGGTCGTAGTCGGTGGCGGCCCCTTCCACGACCTGCTGTGCCTGGGTCCGGGCGACGGAGCTGAAATCCTCGGGCAGCGCCGTGTAGTGGGCGAGCAGCTCGGGCGGCGCCGCCGGCGCCTGGCGCAGTTCGGTCGGCGTGAGGCGGGGGATCGACGAGACCACGCGGTACTGGGTGCCGTCGGAGGTGGCCCGCTCCTGGTCGACGATGAGGGTGGACGACGCCGGCTCCCAACGCACGTCGAGATCACCGCTGTCGACGGCAGTCGGCTCGTAGGCCGCGGGCAGCCAGATGGCCGACAGGGCCTCGATGGTGAACTCCTGCCCGACCTGCTCGGACGCCCGGGCCGGGGTGACGCCGTTGGGCAGCGCGCCCTGGGCCTCCTCGAAGGTGCCGCCGGACGACCAGATCTGGCCGTCGAAGCGGTCGAGCGAGGTCATGCGCCAGTAGGACGGGACCTCGCTGCGCACGGTGAACACGATGGTGCGGCGCTGGTCGATCAGGCGGGCGCGGATGTCGACCAAGGGGCTGAGGGTCACCCGCGGGTTGTTGCCGCCGCCCCGGCCGTCGAGCGCGATCAGGCCGGGGGCGTCGGCGCCGGGAAGGCGCGGCGCCACCAGCACGCCGGCGACCAGCGCGACCGCGCCCAGCACCCCGCCCGTGACCAGCAGCGCCCGGGTGCCTCGCCCGGTGCCCGTGGCCACCCACCGCACGGTCGCCTCTTGGCGGTAGGCGCGGTGCACCAGCAGGAACACGAGGGCGGCGGCGAGGTAGACCACCGCCCCGACCGCGGCATGGCCCTCGGCGCCCAGCACGGCGGCGAACACCACCAGGCCGGCGGACGGCACGATGGCCTCGAACGGGGCCCAGAGGCGGAACGCCGCCCAGTCGGCCACGAACGCCAGCATCCACACCGCGAGCGTGGTGGCGAGGAGGAAGCCCGTGCTCGGACGCGCGGGCGCCACGACCTCCTGGAAGCGCTGCCAGCCGTCGGCCAGGTCGGCCGCCGCCCCGTGCCACGAGGCCCACGTCGGCGCGCCGTACCACGTGGTCGAGGCTTCGAAGAGCCAGACCGTGGTCACGACCAGCACCCCGGCGCTCACGAGTGCGGACGTGAGCAGGCCCAGGCCGAAGGTGCGGGCAGCCGCCACGGTGACGTGGGCGACGATCGCCGCGATCACCAGGCGGGGCAGGTACGACCAGGTGTCGAACAGTGGGTGCAGGCCCACGAGTGCCGCGAGGGTGAGCGCCCCGAGGGCCACTTCTGCCGGCAACCGCAGACGGGGACGGCGCTCGGCGGTCAACGGCCCGCCACCACGGTGCCGCGGGTCACGTGATCATCCCAGGCCACGGGGAAGGGCTGGTCGGCCCGGACCCGTATGCCGCCGCCGGAGCGGGCGGGGGCGGCGCCCGCCGACGAGTCCCAGGAGGATGCTTCGAAGAGCACGGGGATGACCCGGCCGTAGCGGGCCGTGAGCCGGCGCAGGCGTACGAGGTCGTCCGGGGCGATGTCGGCGGGAACGAGCAGGACCAGGGTGCCGCCGGCGTTGCGCCCGAGGCGGTCGAGTGCGGGGCCGAGGTCGCGGTGGGTGGTCGCCTCCACCACCGCGAGGCGCTCCATGATGGCCTCGACCTGGGCGTTGGAGGCCGCGAATCCGGAGTCGGTGCCGTCGGCGGTGACGAGGCGGAGTTGCTGGTTGCGCCGTCGCCCTGCGTGCACGAGGGAGGCGGCCGCCCGCACGGCGGGCTCGAGGGCGTCGGCGGGCCGGTAGCCGGCCCGGGTGTCGAGGAAGCACGTGGCGCGACCCTGCCAGGGCAGCTCGTCCTGGCGCACGAGGAGGTGATCGCGGCGGGCGGTCGATGCCCAGTGCACGCGCCGCAGGTCGTCGCCCACCACGTACTCGCGCAGCGCGAAGAACTCCTCGCCGGCGGGGCTGAGGTTGCTGCGCAGGTCCCGGCCGGCGTGCGGGTCCGTGCCCGAGGACATCGGCACCGGGGCGACATCGTCGATGGCGGGGTAGACGGTCAGCTCGGACACCCCGGTGACCTGCACCCTCGCCTGGGCCAGCCCGAAGGGGTCGGTGACGTGCACCTCGAGCGGTCCCACCCGCAGGAGTCCCCGACGCTCGGTGGGCAGGTCGTAGGAGGCTCCGGTCGCGGCCTCGCGCTCGAGGGGCGCCACCCCGAGGTGCGCGCCGCTGGTGCCCGAGACGCGGTCGACCAGGGTGAGGACCGGGGTGCGCCGGCGACCTCGGTTGCGCACCTCGAGCACCACGGTGCTGGAGGTGCCGGCGTGGACCCGCGCGGGGTGGAGCTCGCGGGCGACGTCGAGGCGGAGGCGTACCAGGGCCACGCCCAGCGCGGCGAGCACCACCAGCACCGCGATGGTGGCGCCGGCGAGGAACGCCTCGTCGATCGCCACGAGCCGGCCGGTGAGGACCAGCCCGGCGGCGCCCGCGGCGGCGAGCCAGCCGGTGCGGGTGAGCACGGCGGCGGCTAGCCCCGCCTGGTGGGGAGGGGGACCGTGCGCAGCAGGTCGTCGACGGCATCTGCGCTGCGGTAGCCCTGGATCTGGGCCTCGGGGGTGAGGAGCAGGCGATGGTCGAGCACCGGGTGTGCCAGCGCCTTGAGGTCGTCCGGCACGACGAACTCACGTCCAGCAGCCGCCGCCCGTGCCCGGGCCACCCGCTGGAGCCCGAGGCTGGCGCGTGGCGACATGCCGAGGGCGAGTTGCGGGTGCCGTCGCGATGCGTCGGCCAGGTCGACGAGGTACTCCCGCAGGGGCGGGGCGACGTGCACCGCACGCGCCGCCGCGGCCAGCGTCGCGATGTCCTCCGTGTTCGCCACCGCAGCCAAGTCGGCGAGGGGATCGCGGTCGCCGTGGGCGTGGAGCACCTCGACCTCGGCCTCTCGGGAGGGGTACCCCACGGAGAGGCGCATGAGGAACCGGTCGAGTTGACTCTCGGGCAGCGGGTAGGTGCCCTCGTGCTCGATGGGGTTCTGCGTGGCGATCACCATGAAGGGTGGGGCCATCGGATAGGTCACACCATCGACGGTGACCTGACGCTCTCCCATGGCCTCGAGGAGCGCAGACTGCGTCTTCGGCGAGGCCCGATTGATCTCGTCGCCGAGCACGATTCCGGCGAAGATCGGGCCGGGGCGGAACTCGAAGCGCCCCTCCGAGCGGCTCCACACGTTGACGCCGACCACGTCCGACGGCAACAGGTCGGGCGTGAATTGCACCCGGCCGAACGTGCAGTCGATCGATGCGGCGAGGGCTTTGGCCAAGCTGGTCTTGCCGACGCCGGGCACGTCTTCGATCAGGAGGTGGCCCTCGGCGACGAGGCAGAGGAGCAAGAGGCGTACCACGGTGTCCTTGCCCTGGATGACGCGCTCGATGTTGTCCTGGACGCGCGTGAGCACGTCTGCATGCGGCTCCGGCTCGCGCAGCGCCATCTTCCCGAGGTTACGGGGTCCTCGGGCAGAATGGCGGGCGTGGCCTGCTCGTCTGGCTCCTCCAGCGTGGGAGCGTCTCCGGCATCCGGCTCGTCGGATGCGCTGCGCACCCCCGGCGGTGGACCTCGTGGTGCGACCACGGCCGGTTCCTCCTCTCGTGGTGCACTGGCGGTGGACATCGGCGGGACGAAGATGGCGGTCGGCCTCGTCGGCTCGGACGGGGCGCTGATCACCTCGGCTCGGGCCGCCACGGCCGCGCTCGCCGACCCCGAGGCCGTCTACGCCCCGCTCGGCGACCTGGTGGATCGGGCGCTCGCCGCCGCCGGTGCCCTCGGCGTTGCCCTCGACGCCTGCGGGGTCGGGTGTGGTGGGCCGATGTCGCGGGGCGGCGAGGAGGTCTCGCCGTTGAACATCGAGGGCTGGCGCGAGTTCCCGCTGCGTTCTCGGCTGGCCGAGCACACCGGTCTGCCCACCTTCGTCGACAACGACGCCAAGGCGCTGGCCCTTGGAGAGGGTTGGAGGGGCGCCGCCCGGGGGACCGCCTCGTTCCTCGCCATGGTCGTGTCCACCGGGGTGGGCGGTGGCATCGTGCTCGAGGGCAGGCTCCTCGACGGGGACTCGGGGAACGCCGGCCACATCGGCCACGTGATCGTCGAGCCCGACGGTCGCGCCTGCGCCTGCGGGGCCCAGGGGTGCCTCGAGGCGGAGGCGTCCGGCACGGCCATCGCCGCCATCAGCGGCCGCCCCGCGCTCGAGGCGCCGCTCGAGGTGCGGGTGCGCACCGGGCGCCTGGTGGGGCGGGCGGTCGCGTCGGCCGCGAGCCTCCTCGACCTTCGCCTCGCGGTCGTCGCCGGCTCCGTGGCCCTCGGCTTCGGCGCGGACTTCTTCGGGGCTGCGCAGACCGAGCTCGATCGAAGCGCCCGCCTCGACTTCTCCCGGGGCGCGCGCATCCTGCCCGCAGGCCTCGGTGCCAGCGGCCCCTTGATCGGAGCCGCCGCGGTCGCCTTCGTCGGCCTCGGCCACCCGGTGCTGGAAGGGCGCCGGTAGCTTGGCGGCCATGGCCTGGGGGTTGCGTGCGACGGGGGCGGTGCTGGTGCGCCCCTGGTTGTGGGCCACGGCGCTCGCCCAGCTGTTCCGCCTGGCCCGACCGCACTGGTGGCACCGCTGGCCGCTCCTCCCGCTGCCGGATCGCGCGTACCTCCGCTTCCGTCTGGTGACCGCATACGGCGATCCCGACCGCGACCCCGACATCGGTGACCTCGTCTCGTACCTGCACTGGTGCCGGGCCTGGCCCCGGGTGAGCGGCTGAGCGGGTGCGGGCGGCTGGAGGAGCGATGCCCGCGTCGCCCGCAAACCCCGGCGGCCGCCGACAGGGCCAGCGCTAGGTTCGACCGATGGCTCCGTCGCTGGTGCTGAACGCCTCGTTCGAACCCCTCTCGGTGGTCCCGAGCCGTCGCGCCGCGGTCCTGGTGCTCTCCGAGAAGGCCGATCTCCTCCACGACACGGGCGAGGCGCTGCGGGCCGAACACGTCTCGGTCCCCGTCCCGTCGGTCATCCGCCTCCGCACCTTCGTGAAGGTGCCGTTCCACCGGCGCGCCTCGCTCAGCCGACGCGCGGTGTTCGTGCGCGACCACCACCGGTGCCAGTACTGCGGAGCCCGGGCCGAGAGCATCGACCACGTGGTGCCCCGCAGCCGAGGCGGCGAACACCGTTGGGAGAACGTGGTGGC
>CAYYDZ010000004.1:9384-49072 GCA_964470715.1 uncultured Microthrixaceae bacterium
ACCACGTGGTGCCCCGCAGCCGAGGCGGCGAACACCGTTGGGAGAACGTGGTGGCAGCGTGCCGCCCGTGCAACAGCCGCAAGGGCGACCGCCACCTGTCCGAGACCGCGATGGTGCTCGCCCGGCGGCCGACCGCGCCGCGCGAGCACACCTGGGTGCTGGTCTCGGTCGGACACCTGCCCGAGCACTGGGCGCCCTACCTCCGCGTCGGCACCGTCGCTGCCCCCGCCGGCGCGTGAGCGCCGCCCCCGGTACGCCAGCGGGCGAGGAGGGCCTCGACGCGGCGGAGCGCAGGGCGGAGAAGCAGGCCAAGAAGGAGCGCAAGGCGAGGCGGCGGGCCCGGTGGCGCATCGAGCACCGACTGGGCTCGCCGGCGTTCCTGCACGGCCTCCCGCTGCCCGATCCGCTTCGTCGCTCGGTGTGGGTGATGGGCGCGACGAGTGCGGCCGTGGCCCTGGGCAGCGCCCAGCGCTCGGAGGCGGTCGATGCCGCCCGCGCCCAGGCTGCGGGGTTCGAGGTGGTGCGCCGCCACAGCGGCGGTGGTGCCGTCGTGCTCCAACCCGGGGCCATGCGCTGGATCGACGTGCTCGTCCCCGCCGGGGACCCGTTCTGGCAGGACGACGTGGGTCGCTCGTTCCTGTGGCTGGGGCAGGCATGGGCGGACGCCCTGGCCGCGGTGGGCGTGGCCGCGGAGGTGCACACCGGGGCGCCGATCCGCAACGAGTGGTCGCCCCTCGTGTGCTTCTCGGGCCTCGGCACGGGGGAGGTCACCATCGGGGGGCGCAAGGTCGTCGGCTTCTCGCAGCGCCGCACGCGCGCCGGCGCCCGCTTCCAGTGCCTCGTGTTGGCCGATTGGGACCCGCGTCCGCTCCTTTCGGTGCTCGACCTCGACCCCGTCGAGCGCGCCCGCGGGGCCGTCGAGCTCGCCGACGTGGCCACCGGCGTGGGCACGGATCGGCTGGGTCCGCTGGTCGCCGCGCTGCTCACGACCATCGAGGGCAGGAGGGTGCCCACGACGCCACGGTGAACGGTGGTGGGTGGGGAACAGCCCCTGAAAATCCCACTGGAAACCAGAAAATGTTGACGGATGGTGAAATCTCGCCGATAGTGGCGTCTACCGACCACGTCTGACCACGGTCAGCGCGCGGTCGTACGAGGGACACCACCACACCGGAGACGTTTCTGTGCAGCTGTCGGGGCAGTTCGAGCGCACGCTCGACGACAAGGGGCGCGTCGTGCTCCCCTCGCGCCTCCGCGAGCTGCTCGCCGGCCAGTCGATCCTGATCACCGACGTCGGTGACCGGTTGAGCATCTGGCCCACCGACGAGTTCGGCCGCTTCGTCGACGACCTCACCGAGGACCTGCTGGCCAAGGTGGACGCCGGCGAGATCGACGACGCCGAGTTGAACGAGACCCTCGAGTTCCTGTGGGCGGGCGCGCAGCCCATCAAGGCCGACCAGCAGGGCCGCATGCTCATCCCCGAGGAGCTCCTCACCGACGAGCTGCGGGGCGCCGACGTCGTCCTCGTCGGCGCCCGGGACCACATCAACGTGTTCCCCGCCGCCGAGTACTTCGCCCGCAAGCAGGCGGTGCGGCCCAAGGTGGCGAGCAACGTCTCCATGTACCGACCGCGGCGGCGCACCGATGGCTGAGCGCCCGTCGCGGTCCACCCATCCTTCCTCCAGGCAGTCCGGCGCGGGCATCGCGCTCATCCGCTGCCTCCCGGCCGACGCGGTGGCAGACCCTTCCTCCGCCCGTCTCCCATCCCGCCCGTTCGGGGAGAAATCCCGACGTGCACCTGTCGGCCGGGGGGTTGCCGATGGGCGCGGTGCCGTGCCGCCCGCCCACCTCGCTGCAGTGATCACCGGCCTGCGGGAGCTCGAGTGATGGCGGAGTTCACCCACACGCCCGTGATGGTCGGCGAGGTCGTCGAGCTCTTCGGTCCCGTGCCTGCCGGCGTCCTGGTCGACGCCACCGTCGGCGGCGGCGGCCATGCCGAGGCCCTCCTCAGCGCCCACGACCACCTCTCGCTTCTCGGGCTCGACCGCGACGAGGACGCCTTGGCGGCGTCGTCCGAGCGCCTCGCCGGCTTCGGCGACCGAGTCACGTTGCGCCACACCCGGTTCGATCACCTCACCGAAGAGGTCCACGCGCTCGGGATCGACCGGGTCTCCGGGGTGCTCTGCGACCTCGGCGTCAGCTCTCCGCAGCTCGATCGACCCGATCGAGGATTCAGCTATCGGTCCCACGCGCTGCTCGACATGCGCATGGACCGCACGCAGGAACGCACCGCGGCGGACCTCGTCAACACCTGGTCCGAGGCCGAGCTGGCCGCCCTGCTGCGCGACGCCGGCGATGAGCGCTTCGCCCGGCTCATCGCCCGCGCCATCGTCGCGAACCGCCCGATCGAGCGCACCGACGAGCTCGCCGAGGTGATCCGCTCGGCCATCCCGGCGCCGGCTCGCCGGCGCGGCGGCGATCCCGCTCGACGCAGCTTCCAGGCGCTGCGCATCGGCGTCAACGACGAGCTGGAGATGCTCGAGGGCACCCTCGAGCAGGCCATCGACCTGCTCCGCCCCAACGGCCGTGCCGCGGTCCTCGCCTACCACTCGGGGGAGGACGTGATCGTCAAGCGCTGCTTCCGCACGGCGGCCACCGGGGACTGCCACTGCCCGCCCCACCTGCCCTGCGGCTGCGGGGCGCAACCCACCGTGCGCCTGTTGAAGCAGGGCGCATGGAAGCCGTCGGCCGCCGAGGTGGCCGCGAACCGCCGTGCCGAGAGCGCCCGCCTGCGCGCCGTCGAGAAGCTCCCCCAGGAGGAAGCATGAGCCCCGCCCTCGCCTCGGTGACGGCCCCCCGTCGCCACCCGCGTCGCGCCCCGGCGCCCGCACCGGTCCCTCGACGCGACCACCTCCGCCTGGTGGAGCCCCCCGTGCGGCGGACGCGGGTGGCTCCCACGGCCGCTCCTCGCGTCAGCCGCAGGGCCGCGCTGCTGATCGGCGCCGCCGTCCTGTTCGCGGTGCTGTTCGCGGTCGCAGTCCTCCAGACCCAGAACGTGGCCGGCCAGATGCACCTGGACCGTGTCCAGCAGGACATCTCCGACCGCCAGGCCCAGGCGCAGGCCCTTCGCCTCGAGGCTGCCGAGCTCGCCGCCCCCGAGCGCATCGTCAGCGAGGCGCAGCGCCTCGGCATGAGCGCTCCCGCCGGCGGCCCCACCTTCGTGAACCAGGTGCCCGCCACCGAGGTGCCGGCTCCCGGTGGGATGGACGTGGACCCCAACCAGGTGGCCGCCCCGGAGGCCGAGGTCTCCCTCGATGAGACGGCCGCGGGCCCCGTGGACGCGGTGCTCACGCCGTGACCCCCTCCGGCAGTCGAGCGCGACCTCCGTCGCGCCCGGCACGGGCACCCGGTCGTACGGGTCGCGCCGGTGAGCGCACGAGCAGCCCTCGGTCCCACTCGGCCGGGGGCGCGGCCGCGCCGCGATCCCCCCGCGCCCGGCGAACGACCAGCGAGCCGCAACCCGACCGCCACGCCCGCCGGCAGCCGGCACGCCACCGCACCGGCAGGGGCCCGCACCCCCGTCGTCGCCTCCTCGGCCTGCTCGTCTTCGTCCTCTTCCTGTTCAGCCTGCTGCTCGTGCGCGTCGCCGAGCTCCAGACCGTGAGCCCCGAGCGCTACGTGGCGTTCGGCGAGCAGCAGCGCGTGCGGTCGATCGACCTCCCGGCGGCCCGGGGCTCGATCGTCGACCGCAACGGCGAGGACCTCGCGCTCAGCGTGAACCAGACGACCGTGTACGCCAACCCACAGGAGATCGCCGACCCGGTCGCCGCCGCGGCGCATCTCGCGCCGGTCCTCGACATGGACCAGAGCGAGCTCGTCGAGAAGCTGAGCGACGACAGCGAGTTCGTCTACCTGGTCCGTCAACAGCCCGACGATCTCGGTGCCGAGGTGGCCGACCTCGACCTCGAGGGGGTGTACCTCATGGACGAGCCCGCCCGGTTCGAGCCCTCGGGGGACCTGGCGCGTTCGGTCATCGGCACGGTCGGGGTCGACAACACGGGGTTGTCCGGCATCGAGGAGCAGTACGAGCGGGAGCTCACGGGCACCCCCGGCGAGCTGACCCTCGAGCGTGCGCCCGACGGCGCGACCATCTCCTCCGGGGAGCGACACCTGACGCCGGCTGAGCAGGGCGACACCCTGGTGATGACCCTCGACCGTGGCATGCAATTCGAGGCCGAGCGGGCGCTGGCCGAGCAGGTCGACGCCACCGGCGCCCTCGGTGGCATCGCCATCGTCAGTCGGGTCGGGACCGGCGAGGTGCTGGCCATGGCCAACGTCGAGGCGACCGCCAACGAAGACGGCAGCCGCGGCCCTGCGGTGCCGAGCAGCAACAACCGGGCCGTCACGGCGATGTTCGAGCCGGGATCGGTCAACAAGGTCGTGACCATGGCCGCCGCCATCGAGGAAGGAGTGGTCGAGCCCGCCACCCGCTTCCTGGTGCCCGACGGCATCCAGGTCGCCGACCACCGCTTCACGGATCACGACCCGCATCCCTTGGCCAACTGGAGCGTCAGCGACATCCTCACCCAGTCGTCGAACGTGGGGACGATCATGGTGGCGCAGCAACTCGGCGCCGAGCGCCTCGACGAGTACCTGCGCCGCTTCGGCTTCGGCCAGCCCACCTCGCTCGGCTTCCCGAACGAGGCCGGCGGCATCACGCTGCCCCTCGACGAGTGGTCGGGCACCTCGATCGGCAGCATCCCCCTCGGCCAAGGGATCTCGGTCACCGCCTTGCAGATGCTGAGCGCCTTCAACGTCGTCGCCAACGACGGTGTCTACGTTCCGCCCCGTCTCGTGCTGGCCCGGATCGGCGAGGACGGCACCCGCCGGGCCGTCGACGCACCTGCGCCGCACCGCGTGATCTCGACCAGCACTGCCCGCCAGCTCTCCACGATGATGATGTCGGTGGTGAACGCAGGAACGGGAACGTCGGCGGCCATCCCTGGATACAGCGTCGCCGGCAAGACGGGAACCGCCCGCAAGCCCCAGGAGAGCGGGGGCTACGAGGACGGCGACGGCAACTACCACTACGTGGCCACCTTCGCCGGCTTCGTACCCGCCGAGGACCCGGAGCTCGCCATGATCGTCGTGCTCGACGAGCCCACCTCGTCGATCTACGGCGGTGAGGTGTCCGCCCCGGTGTTCGCCCATCTCGGCCAGTACGCGCTGGCCCGATACGGCATCGCCCCTCCCGCCCAGCTCGCCCCTGCGTCCCCACCCCCCGTGGCGGTCGACCCGAGCCAGGACGGTCTCGGGACGCCCGTACAGTGAAATGGACCTCGCCCACCTGACCGCCGCGCTCGCCGGCGCGCGCCTCCTCGCCGGCGGCGATGGCCACGTGGCGGTCACCGGCGTGGCCCATGACAGCCGAGCGGTGACGGCGGGCGATCTGTTCTGCTGCGTGCGCGGCGAGCACACGGACGGCCACGATCACGCGCCGGACGCAGTCGCTGCAGGCGCCGTCGCGCTGCTCTGCGAACGCGCCCTGGGGGTCGACGTGCCCCAGGTGGTCGTGCCCGACGTGCGCGCGGCGATGGGTCCCGCGGCGGCCGCCGTGCACGGCCACCCGGCCGAACGCCTCGTGGTGATCGGGGTGACGGGCACGAACGGCAAGACCACCACCGTGCACCTCCTGCGTTCGATCCTGGAACACGCCGGCCGGCGGTCAGCGGTGATCGGCACCTTGACCGGCACCCGCACCACGCCCGAGGCCCCCGAGCTCCAGCGTCGCTTCGCCGACTTGCTCGCCGAGGGCATCGAAGCGGTCGCCATGGAGGTCTCGTCCCATGCCCTGGCCCTTCACCGGGTCGACGGCACCCGGTTCCGCGTGGCGGTGTTCACCAACCTCAGCGCCGATCACCTGGACTTCCACCGCACGATGGCGGAGTACTTCCAGGCCAAGGCCCGTCTGTTCACGCCCGAGCTCGCCGATGCCGCGGTCGTCAACACCGACGATCCGCAGGGGCGGCTGCTGCGGGACGCGGCGGTGATCCCGACGCGGGGCTTCAGCCTCGACGAGGTCGACGACCTCGAGGTGGGGCGCACCGCCAGCCGCTTCACGTGGCGGGGTCAGCGCGTCAGTCTCCCCCTCGGCGGCCGCTTCAACGTGGCCAACGCCCTCGCCGCCGCCGAGGCTGCGATCACCCTGGGCATCGAACCGGCGGTGGCGGCCGAAGGGCTCGCCGCCGCCGGGCCGGTGCCCGGCCGCTTCGAAGCCGTCGATGCCGGCCAGGCCTTCGACGTGATCGTCGACTACGCCCACACCCCCGACGGGCTCGAACGCCTGCTCGACACTGCCCGTGAGCTCGTGGGCGAAGGCCGCGTGCTCGTGGTGTTCGGGTGCGGCGGCGACCGGGACAGGGCGAAGCGCCCCCTCATGGGCGAGGTCGCGGGCCGTCTGGCCGATCGGGTGGTCCTCACCTCGGATAACCCCCGCAGCGAGGACCCAGCGGTCATCATCTCCCAGGTGAGATCGGGATTCGACGACGACCGCAACCTCCGGGTGGAGCCCAACCGTCGGCGGGCCATCGCCCTCGCCCTCGACGAGGCTGCCCCCGGCGACATCGTGGTGATCGCAGGCAAGGGTCACGAGACGACCCAGACCGTCGGGGACGCGACCGTGGCCTTCGACGACCGAGCCGTCGCGCGTGAGCTGCTGACGTGAAGACGCTCCTCGTCGCCGGCGGGATCGGCCTGGTGGTTTCCCTGGTCGTCACCCGCCTGCTCATCACCTGGCTCATCAACGCCCACATCGGTCAGCCCATCCGGGAGGACGGTCCCGAGGGGCACAGCACCAAGGCGGGCACGCCCACGATGGGTGGCCTCGCCATCGTGGTCGGTGCCGTCGCCGGCTATGTGATCAGCGACATCTCCAGCAGCCGCATCATCACCCGGTCGGGTCTGCTCGTGATGGCTGCCATCGTGGGCGCCGGGCTCGTCGGCCTCGTCGACGACTACCTGAAGGTGTCGCGCGAGCGGAACCTCGGCCTCAACAAGCGGGCCAAGATCATCGGCCTGCTCATCGTGGCGGTGGGCTTCGCGGCCCTCACCGTCGTGCACACGCCGGTGCACACCGAGCTGTCGCTCACGCGATTCGACCAGTTCGACCTCGACCTCGGCCCGATGGGGTGGATGGTCTTCGCGGTCCTGCTGATCCTCGGGAGTGCCAACGCGGTCAACCTCACCGACGGCCTCGACGGCCTCGCCGGCGGGTCGGCGGTGTTCGCCTTCATGGCGTTCACCATCATCGGCTTCTGGGCCTTCCGTCACCCGGAGACCTACGACGTGGTGCACGCGCTCGACCTGGCCGTCGTGGCCGCGGCGATGACCGGCGCCTGCACCGGATTCCTCTGGTGGAACGCGGCGCCCGCTCGCATCTTCATGGGTGACACGGGATCGCTGGCCATCGGGGCGGGACTCGCCGGGTTGGCCTTGACCACGAGCACGGCCCTGTTGCTGGTCGTGATCGGGGGCCTCTTCGTGGTGGAGACGCTGTCGGTGATCCTCCAGGTCACCTCCTTCCGCCTCTTCGGCGGTCGCCGGATCTTTCGCATGGCGCCCATCCATCACCACTTCGAGCTCGGTGGCTGGCCCGAGACCACGGTGATCGTCCGTTTCTGGATCATCGCCGGACTCCTCACCGCCGTCGCGCTCGGCTTCTTCTACGCGGACTTCATCAGCACGGGGGCGATCGACTGATGGGGGCCCCGCTGCTCGTGGTCGGCCTCGGTGTGACGGGAGAGGCCGTGGTGCGCGCCCTCGTCGCCCGCGGCCTCGATGCGGTGGTGATCGAGGACCGCCCGACGGAGCAGAAGCGTGACCTCGCGGCGGCCCTGGGGGTCGACCTGGTCGCATCCCCCGACGAGGCGATGGTGGACCGCCTGGTTGCCCGCGCCGAGGCCGTGCTGCCCAGCCCCGGCGTGCCCGACGCCCACCCCGTGTTCGCCGCGGCGCACGCCCGGTCCGTGCCGGTCCGCAGCGAGTTCGACCTCGCGGCGGCGTGGGACGACCGCCCCCTGGTGGCCATCACCGGCACCAACGGCAAGACCACGGTCACCACGCTCGTCACCGACATGCTGAAGCGGTCAGGTCGGCGCGCGGTCGCCGCCGGCAACACGGAGGTACCCCTGGTGGCCGCCATCGAGGACGCCGCCGTCGACCTGTTCGTCGTCGAGGCCTCCTCGTTTCGCCTCGGGCACACCGAGCGGTTCACCCCCGCGGTCGCCACCTGGCTCAACTTCGCGCCGGACCATCTCGACGTGCACGCGTCGTTGGCTGCCTACGAGGCGGCCAAGGCGCGGATCTGGGCCGACCAGGGAACCGACGACCTCGCCGTGGCCAACGCCGACGACGCTGTGGTCGCCGGTCACCACGGCCCGGCTCGCCGGGTCACGTTCTCCACCCGCGAGGCGGTCGGCTACCACCTGGCCGGCGATGCCCTCGTGACCGAGGACGGCACGGTGCTCGTGACCATCGGTGCGCTGTGGCGGGCCTTCCCCCACGACGTGGCCAACGCGCTGGCCGCCAGCGCCACCGCGCTCGGGGCCGGCGCCACCGTCGAGGGCGTGCGCTCCACCCTCACCGGCTTCGAGGGCATGCACCACCGCGTGGAGTTGGTCGCGGAGCAGGGAGGGGTCCGCTTCTTCGACGACTCCAAGGCCACCGTGCCCCACGCCGTCGCCGCGGCGCTCGCCGCCTTCGACTCGGTCGTGCTCATCGCCGGTGGCCGCAACAAGGCCCTCGACCTGTCGCCGCTTGCCGCCGACGTCGGGCGGGTCCGGGCCGTGGTGGCCATCGGCGACGCCGCCGCAGAAGTCGAGGCCGCCTTTGCGGGGCGGCGCCCCGTGGAGACGGCCACTTCGATGGACGAGGCCGTGGGCCGCGCCGCCGCCATCGCCGAACCCGGTGACGTCGTGCTGCTGTCGCCCGGCTGTGCGTCGTTCGACTGGTACTCGTCGTACGACGAGCGTGGCGACGACTTCGCCCGCGCCGTGCGTTCCCTCACCGCATCCGCTTCCTCATCCGACGCGCCGCCTGCCTGACCCCTGAACGCCTGCCTGCCACCGCCCTGGAGGAACTCGCCTTGGCCACCACCACCCGCACCCCTGACGACCTGGTCGACGACGGACGCGATCATCTCGACGCGACGCGCCGGCGCCACCCCGCAGGACGGCTCCGTCCCGGCCGGGCCACCGGGACCTGCCTCGCCATCCTCGGCCTCGTGGGCTTCCTCACCCTGTTCGGCCTGGTCATGGTGATCTCGGCGTCCTCGGTGACGGACCTGAAGGAGCACGGCACCACCTGGTACAGCTTCAAGCGCCAGGCGCTCTGGGCCATCGTGGGGACCTTCGGCCTCGTGCTGGCCATCCGGGTGCACTACCGCCGCTGGCGGCGCTGGGCGGGCCCGATGCTGATCGCCTCCATCGCCATGTTGGTACTGGTCCTCGTCCCGGGCGTCGGCGCCGAGGCCAACGGTGCGTCGCGCTGGATCGGCGTCGGCGCGCTGCGGGTACAGCCCTCCGAGTTCGCCAAGCTCGCCGTCCTGCTCTTCGTGGCCAAGCTGCTCTCGGACCGCGAGCGCGAGGGCAAGGCGCGAGTCGCCGCCCTCACCCTGAAGCCCACCCTGGTCGTGTTCGGTGCGGTGGCGGCACTGCTGATGCTCCAGCCCAACCTCGGGACCACCATCGCCCTCGGGGCCATCGTGTTGACGATGCTGTTCATCCACGGCGCGCGGGTGCACCACCTCGGCGGCATCGCCCTGCTCGGGGCCGGTGCTGCCGCCTTCCTCGCCCTGCAGGCAAGCTACCGGCGGGCTCGTGTCACGGCCTTCCTGAACCCCTGGGCGGACCCGTCGGACACCGGCTACCAGACCATCCAGAGCCTCGTGGGCATCGCCTCGGGTGGCCTGTTCGGCGTCGGTCTCGGTGCCAGCCGTGCCAAGTACGAGTTCCTCCCGGAGGCCCACACCGACTTCATCTTCGCCATCGTCGCGGAGGAACTGGGCCTGCTGGGTGCCGCGGTGGTGATCGGACTGTTCGTGGCGCTGGCCTACTTCGGCGTGCGGGTGGCGCTCGACACCGCCGACCCCTTCGGTCGCCTCGTCGCCACCGGCATCACCACCTGGTTCGGCGTGCAGGCCTTCATCAACATCGGCGCGGTCGTGGCGGTGCTGCCCATCACCGGGGTGCCCCTGCCCTTCGTCTCGTTCGGAGGCTCGTCGTTGGTGGTCACCCTGGTCGCAGCTGGCATCCTTGCCAACATCGCCTCGCACGCCGAGTGAGCCCGAGGCGCCCGATGAGGTGAGCGCAGCGGTGAGCCAGCACACGGGGTCCGACCCCGTGACGAGTACCAACCCAGCGACGAGCTCCCTCCCGGGACCGGCGTCGACGGCGACGTGGGCAGTCATCGCCGGCGGCGGCACCGCGGGCCACACGCTGCCCGGCATCGCCATCGCACGAGCCCTCGTCGCGCTCGGCCACGACCCCGCCTCCCTCCACTTCGTGGGGTCCGAGCGGGGGAGCGAGGCCCGCCTGGTCCCCGCCGCGGGCTTCGACGTCACGCTGCTGCCCGGGCGCGGCATCCAGCGCCGACTGACCATCGCCAACGTGGGCGCGGTCTGGGGCCTCCTGCGGGCCCTCGTGCGGGCCTTCCTGCTCATGGTCCGACACCGGCCCGCGGTGGTGGTGGCCATGGGCGGCTACGCCAGCGTTCCCTGCGCCCTCGCCGCGGTCGTCCTGCGGGTGCCCATCGTGGTCGCCGAGCAGAACGCGGTGCCGGGCCTCGCCAACCGCCTCACCTCCCGCTTCGCCAAGGCCGCCGCGGTCTCGTTTCCCGGCACCGCGCTGCCAAGAGCCGTGCTCACCGGCAACCCGGTGCGTCCCGAGGTGCTGGCCGTCGACCGCAGGCGCGACCGGGCCGCGGCCCGAGCCGCTCTGCACATCGCCGACGGTCAGCGGGTCGTGCTGGCCTTCGGCGGCTCACTCGGCAGCCTGCGCATCAACGAGGCCGTCGTCGGCGCGCTGGCCGCCTGGTTGCCTCGGCGCGATCTCACCGTGCGCCATGTGATCGGCGAGCGCGACTGGGTCGCCCTCACCGAGCAGGCCCCGACCATCACCGAAGGGGTCACCTACGTGCCTGTCCGGTACGAAGACGACATGCCACGCGCCTTCGCGGCTGCAGACCTCGTGGTGTGCCGCAGCGGTGCCACGTCGGTGGCCGAGCTGTCCGCCATCGGGGTCCCGGCCGTCCTCGTCCCGCTGCCCGGCGCGCCGGGCGATCACCAGACGGCCAACGCCCGCGCCCTGGTCGACGCCGGCGCCGCGATACTGGTGCCCGACGCCGAGCTCACCGCGGATCGCCTGGTGCGAGAGGTCGACGCCCTCCTGGCCGAAGAGGGCCGCCTCGAGGCCATGGGCACGGCCGCCCGCAGGGTGGCCCACCGCGACGCCGGTCGAGCCGTCGCCGCCCTCGTGGAAGGTCACGCCCGTGGCTGAACACCCACTCGACGGCGGTGCCCGTCTGGACCTCAAGCGGCCCCGCAACGTCCACGTCGTCGGTGTCGGCGGCGCGGGCATGAGCGCGATCGCCACGGTGCTCGCCGACATGGGCCACACGGTGACCGGCAGCGACCTCAAGGCCTCGGCGGGTCTCGAGCGCCTCAGGTCGCGCGGACTCGAGGTTGTCGTCGGCCACGCCGCCGACAACCTCGGCGCCGTCGACGCCGTCACCATCTCGACGGCCGTGCCGGCGAACAACCCCGAGGTCGTGGCGGCACGAGAGCGGGGCATCCCCGTGCTGCGCCGGGCAGACGCCCTGGCCGCCATAAGCAGCACCCGGCGCACGCTCGCGGTCGCCGGCACCCACGGCAAGACGACGACGTCGTCGATGCTCGCCCTGGTGCTGGTCGAAGCGGGCATGCACCCCTCCTTCATCATCGGCGGTGACGTCAACGAGATCGGTACCGGGGCCGTCTGGGACGCAGGCGAGTGGTTCGTCGTCGAGGCCGACGAGAGCGACGGCACCTTCCTCGAGCTCGGGGCAGAGGTGGCCATCGTCACGAACATCGAGCCCGACCACCTCGAGTACTACGGCAGCTACGAGGCCCTGCTGGACGCGTTCAGCCGCTTCCTCGCGGACGCCGCCGGTCCCCGGATCGTGTGCGCCGACGACGAAGTCGCGGCTCGGATCGGTCGCGAGGTGGGCGCCGTCTCGTACGGCTTCGCCGATGATGCGGACTACCGACTGGTGGACCCGGCACTCGAGAGGAACGGAACGACCTTCACGCTGCGCCATGCCGGGGAGGACCTCGGTCGGGTCCACCTCCCGGTCCCCGGGCGCCACAACGCCCTCAACGCCGCGGCGGCGCTCGTCGCCGGTCTGGAGGTCGGCGCTCCCTTCGCTGCCGGCCAGGCCGCGATCGAGCGCTTCGCGGGGGTGGCGCGACGCTTCGAGTTCCGGGGTGAGACCGGCGGCATCACCTTCGTCGACGACTACGCCCACCTGCCCACGGAGGTCGAGGCCGCGCTCGAGGCCGCCTCCGAGGGGGCGTGGGGCCGGGTGGTGTGTGTCTTCCAGCCCCACCGCTTCAGTCGCATCGCCGACCTGTGGCAGGACTTCGGTGGTGCCTTCGGGGAAGCCGACCGCCTGGTCGTCACCGACATCTATCCCGCCGGGGAGGCCCCCCGACCGGGGATCTCCGGGAAGCTCATCGTGAACGCCGTGCTCGACGCCGACCCGTGGCGGCCGCTGGCGTACTTGCCGAAGCGCCCCGACCTGGTTCCCTACCTCAGCTCGGTGCTGCGCCCGGGCGACCTCTGCCTCACCCTCGGTGCCGGTGATCTCACGTCGTTGGCCGATGAGGTGCAGGCCGCGATGAGGTCGTGACCGGCGCTCTCGGGGACGTCGCCGCCCGCCTCGGCGGCCTGGTGCGCCACGACGTGTCGCTCGGCCCGCTCACGACGTACCGCGTGGGCGGCGCCGCCGACCTGTTCGCCGCCGTCGCCACGTCCGCCGAGTTGGCGGCCGTCGCCGACGCGGTCGCCGGTGAGGGCGTCCCGACGTTGGTGGTGGGTCGTGGCTCCAACCTCCTCGTGGCGGATGCAGGGTTCCGAGGTCTGGCGCTCCAGCTCACCGGCGAGTTCGAGGCGATCAGCATCGTCGGGACGAGCGTCGACGCGGGCGGGGCCGCGTGGCTCCCGGTGGTGGCCCGACAGAGCGCCGCCGCGGGGCTCACCGGATTCGAGTGGGCCGTGGGGGTGCCGGGGTCCATCGGCGGCGCCGTGCGCATGAACGCCGGCGGCCATGGGTCGGACATGGCCGCGTCGCTGACCAGGGTCCACCTCGTCGACTTGGCCACGGGTGAGGATGGTTGGGTGGCCGCCGACCGCCTCGCCCTCTCCTACCGTCACTCCGTGCTCGGGCCCGCGCAGGTGGTGGCCGCCGCCGAACTCCGCCTCGCCGCCGGCGATCGGGCGACGTCCGAGGCCGAGATAGCGGAGATCGTGCGCTGGCGACGGGCCCATCAACCCGGCGGTCAGAACGCCGGCTCTGTGTTCACCAACCCGCCAGGGGACTCCGCCGGCCGTCTCATCGAGGCCGCCGGCGCCAAGGGCCTTCGCATCGGCAGCGCTCACGTCTCCGTCAAGCACGCGAACTTCATCCAGGTCGACGAGGGCGGGTCGGCCGACGACGTGTGGCGCCTGATGCACACGGTGCGGGCCGCGGTGCGGGAGTCCGCCGGTGTCGACCTGGAACCCGAGACGCGTCTCGTCGGCTTCGATGCCTCAACCTGAGGTCGGGGTTCGGTGACTGCCGGCCGGGGCGAGGCTCGAGCTGCGGGGGAGGTCGAGGGCCGCGGGCCCCGGTCCTCCATCGATCCGCGCATCAAGGCCCGGCGGGTCGAGGTCCTGCGGTCGGAAGGTCGCAAGCGCCTGCGATACGTGTTGGTGCTCGCCGCGATCCTCGGCGTGGTTCTGTTGGCCGTGGCGCTGCTGTTCACGCCCCTGCTCGATGTCGACCGCTTCACGGTGGCCGGTCAGTTCCGCACCGATCCGGGGGACATCGTGGCCGCTGGAGGGATCGACGTGGGGGCGCCCCTGGCCACCGCGGACCTCGCTGCAGCCGCCGAGCGGATCGAGGACCTCCCCTGGGTCGCCGAGGCCAGCGCGGTGCGTCGTTGGCCGGGGACGATCCGCTATCGGGTCGTCGAACGGGTTCCCGCTGCCGCGGTCGAAGCCACGGACGGATCCTGGGTGGCCGTGGACGGCGAGGGGCAGGTGGTGGCGAGCCTCGACGAAGGGCCCGCCGACTTGCCGGTGGTCGAGGGCGCCACCGTCGAGGCGGCCATCGGGACGACCGTCGGCGAAGGCGCCCGGGGGGCGTTCGCGTTGGCGGCTGCCATCCCCGAGCCGGCGCGCCCGTTGATCGACGTGGTTGCCATCGGCGCCGATGGTGAGGTCACGGTCCGTCTGGTGGCCGGCGGCGTCGTCACCGTCGGCCCGCTCGAGGACCTCACCGCCAAGGGGGTGGCACTGGCCAGCGTCCTCGACGCCATCGACCCCTGCATCGCCACCCTCGACCTCTCGGTGGCCTCGGCGCCGGTGTTGACCCGCACCCCGGGTTGCGGCTGACGGGCCTGTTGGTTAGGGTGAGGTAGAGCGAGGCGACTTCGCGCGCCCTGAACACAACGTTCAACCTCCCGTCGAGGGTTTCGCCGGGCTCCCCAGGTGCCCGGCGTTTGCCGTTGTCCGGGGGTGGGTTACCGCCTCGGCCATCACACCGGGAGCACACCACATGGTCGGCATCACCCAGAACTACCTAGCGGTCATCAAGGTCGTCGGCATCGGTGGCGGCGGGGTCAACGCCGTCAACCGGATGATCGACGCCGGGCTCAACGGCGTGGAGTTCGTGGCCATCAACACCGACGCGCAGGCGCTCCTCATGAGCGACGCCGACGTGAAGCTCGACATCGGGCGTGAGCTCACCCGGGGCCTGGGCGCCGGCAGTGACCCCGAGATCGGCCGTCAAGCCGCCGAGGACCACAGCGCCGAGATCGCGGCGGCCCTCGAGGGCGCCGACATGGTCTTCATCACCGCGGGCAAGGGTGGGGGAACCGGCACCGGCGCGGCCCCGGTCGTCGCCGAGATCGCCCGCAACCTCGGGGCACTCACCATCGGTGTGGTCACCCGGCCCTTCACCTTCGAGGGGCGCCGACGCACGGTGCAGGCCGAGCAGGGCATCCAGCGGCTGAAGGAGAAGGTCGACACCCAGATCGTCATCCCCAACGACCGCCTGCTGACGGTCTCCGACGACAAGACGTCGATGCTCAACGCCTTCAAGATGGCCGACGAGATCCTCCTCCAGGGCGTGCAGGGCATCACCGACCTCATCACGACCCCTGGTCTCATCAACACCGACTTCGCCGACATCAAGGCGGTCATGAGCGGCGCGGGCTCCGCGCTCATGGGCATCGGCTACGCCTCCGGCGAGGGCCGGGCCCTTGCCGCCGCCCGGGGCGCCATCTCCAGCCCCATGCTCGAAGCCTCCATCGAGGGCGCCCGCGGCATCGTGTTGAACATCTCCGGCGGCAGCGATCTCGGTCTGCTCGAAGTCAACGAGGCGGCCGAGGTCATCCACGGTGTCGCTCATCCCGACGCCAACATCATCTTCGGTGCCATCATCGACGACGAGATGGGCGACGAGATCCGCGTGACCGTCATCGCCGCCGGCTTCGATCGTTGGGACGAGAAGGACAGTCGCTCCTCCGAGCAGCGTGACGAGGACTTCCTTCGCTCGGTCCCCCTCGACCGCGAGCCGAACGGGGACCTGTTCGCCATCCACGACGACGAGGACGACGACCTCGACGCGGGTGACGACTTCGACGTCCCCTCGTTCCTCAAGTAGGCCCGCCATCGCGGTGGCGCATCATGCGCACCCGGCGTCCTGGCTCTTCTCCGCGCGCGCTGACGGTGACCTGGCCATCGACGCCGCGGACATCGACGCCACCCGGGCCCGCCTGCTCGCCGCTGCCGGCGGTCCGGGCGTGGCGTGGAACTGGCTGCGACAGGTCCACGGCGCCGACGTCGTCGTTGCCGACGCCCCGGGCCAGCACCAAGGCACCGAGGCCGACGCGCTCGTGACCGCCCACCCGGGTGTGCCCATCGCGGTCCAGACCGCTGATTGCGCCGCCGTCGTGCTGACCAGCGCCGAGGGTGTGGTGGGTGTCGCCCACGCCGGTTGGCGGGGGTTGGCCGCGGGTGTGTTGCCGGCCACGGTGTCGAGGATGCGTTCCCTGGGCGCGGGCGACGTCGTCGCCCACGTTGGGCCCATGATCGGTCCGGAGTGCTACGAGTTCGGCGCCGAGGACCTGGCCACGGTGGTGGACGTGCTCGGTCCCGAGGTGCGGGGCCGCACCTCGGAGGGCGCCTCGGCGCTCGACGTGCCCCGCGCCATCGACACGGCGCTGTCCGACGCCGAGGTCGTGCTCGGCGACGTCACGCCTGGTTGCACCGCCTGTGACCACGATCGCTGGTACTCGCACCGCGCCCGCCGGGAGACCGCCCGGATGGCGGCCGTCGTATGGGCCACGCCGTGATCGCCGCCTCCGCCATCGCGGCCCGCGCCGCGGCCATCCGCGAGCGGATCGCCGCGGCCGGCGGCGACCCCGATGCGGTCGTCCTGGTGGCCGTGACCAAGGGGTTCCCGCCGACGCTGGCCGTGGCCGCCGCCGAGGCGGGACTGATGGACCTGGGGGAGAACTACGCCCAAGAGCTCGTTCCCAAGGTCGAGGCCGTCGCCCTGTCCGGCGCCGCCCCTCGGTGGCACTTCCTCGGGCGCCTCCAGCGCAACAAGGTGCGACAACTCGCGGCCCACGTGACGCTGTGGCAGAGCGTCGATCGAGCGTCCCTCGGCGCCGAGATCGCCCGCAGGGCGCCCGGTGCCTCGGTGCTGGTGCAGGTCAACCTCAGTGGTGAGGAACAGAAGGGCGGGTGCTCGCGTGAGGACGCGTCACCTCTCGTCGCCACGCTCACCGAGATGGGGCTGGCGGTCGAGGGCCTGATGGGGGTCGCGCCCGCGGGCGACCCCGAAGACGCGCGTCCCGGCTTCCGATGGCTGCGCGCCGAGTCGGACCGTCTGGGTCTGTCGGTGTGCTCCATGGGCATGAGCGCGGACCTCGAGGTCGCCGTCGAGGAGGGCACCACCATGGTGCGAGTGGGCACCGGACTGTTCGGGCCGCGGGCATGAGCCGTCTCGCAACGTGTGTGCCGACGCGACGCTCCGCGCGATTCGACGGCGGGCGTGCGACACTACCCTTGCGTTCGTAGGAGGAACCCATGTCCAGCACGTGGCGGCGAGCCATGCTCTACCTCGGGCTCGGTCCCGACGAGGAATACGAGGACTACGACGACCACGACCGGTACCAAGAGCGGTACCAGTCGCAGCCGTCCCCGTCCGTCGGATCCGGCGTCGGTCAACCCGTCCCCGTCCGGCCGGTGGTACCGGTCGGCCCAGAGTCCCGCCCGAGCGTCGCGTCCGTGGACGCGTACCCCGCCGACGACGGGGTCGCTGCCATCCGACCCCTTCCCCAGGATTCCCCGAGTGCCGGCGTGACCCCCGTGGAGAGCCTCGGAGGGTCCGCGGTGCGCCCCATCCCCGCGACGGCCAAGGCCAAGCCCCACGTCGTGTCGCCCCGCTCGTTCACCGAGGCCCAGGACGTGGCCGACCGCTTCAAGGGCAGCCAGCCCGTCATCATCAACCTCCAGGGCGCCGACCGGGATCTCGCTCGGCGCCTCATCGACTTCGCCAGCGGGCTCTGCTACGGCCTCGGTGGGCAGATGGAGCGGGTCGCCGACCAGGTGTACCTGCTCACCCCGTCGGATGTGGAGGTCTCCGAGGAGGAGCGCCGGCGGTTGCAGGAACGCGGGCTCCACGATTCCTGAACCTCGATGAACATCCTCTGCCTCCTGCTCAACCTCTACCTGATCGCGCTCTTCGGTCGGATCATCCTGTCCTGGTTCCCCTTGGAGCCGGGGACGCCGATGGCGTCGGTCTTCGAGTTCCTGTTCACCATCACCGAGCCGGTGCTCGGACCGCTGCGACGGATGATCCCCGCCATCGGCGGGGGCACGTTCCGCATCGACCTGTCGCCGATCATCGTCCTGTTCGGGATCCGCATCATCCAGAGTGCCGTCCTGGGCTGCTGACGCCTGGCGACGACCGCGCCGGGTTGGGGCGCCATCCCCATGGGGCCGAGAGGTGTTCGGTACGCTGGGAGCATGGATGTCACGCCGCAGCTCCTGAAAGACGTCGACTTCCGCGAGAAGAAGTTCGGCGGCTACGACCCTGACGAGGTCGACGACTTCCTCGAGCGAGTCGGCGTGGCCATCGGTCAGCTCCAGATGCGTCTGAGGGAGATGACCCAGCGGGCCGAGGCCGCGGAGGCGCGCCTGGCCGAGCAACCCGCCGCGATGGCAGCGGCGCCGAGCGAGATCGACGACACCCTGCGCCGCACCCTCCTGCTCGCTCAGCGCACGGCGGACGCCGCGGTGGCCGAGGCCCGAGAGGAGTCCCAACGCATCGTCACCGCTGCGCAGGAAGAAGCCGAACGCATCCGAACCGAAGACGCCGAGCGCCACGAGCGCGAACTGGCCCAGTCCCAGGACGAGATCCGCCGTGCCGGCGACGAGACCCGCGACCGGATCCTCGCCGAGGTCGACGAGCTCGAGGGCATCCGGGACCAGTTGATGACCGACGTCGAGGTGCTCGAGCGCCACGTCGATGACGAGCGGGCCCGCCTCCAGACCACGGTGGGCACGCTCCAAGGCCTCCTCGACGCCGCCGGCGCCATGGCTCCCCTCCAGCCCCCGGCGGTCACCGCAGTGGTACCGCCCCGCGCGCAGCCCGAGCCCGACCACGGCGATCCCGGGGCCTCCTACGGCTACGGCGGCCCCGAGGTGGTCCCCGAGGCGGCTTTCGACCAGGCCGGCCTCCAGCCGGTGGGCACGTTCGAGGCCTCGGGCCCTGCAGGTGGCGCGCCGGTGTCCGCCAGCTCGGAGCCGGCCCCTCCGGTCACGGAGGGGCCTGCCGCTTCGTTCGAGCCGCTGCCGCCCGCTCGTGGCTTCGGCACCGAGGTTGCTCCGCCCGCGGGGTCGCCCTGGGATGCGCCCGCAGAGGGAGCGTTCGCTCCCGAGGCGGCCGGGGCCGCCGGCGAGGAGCTCTTCTCCCAGCCGCCGCCGCCACCACCACCACCCGCCGAGCACGCCGGATTCGGTGGTCTCGATGCGCCGGGGGTCAGCCCCGCAAGTGACCCGTGGGCGGACCTGCCGGGCACCGGCCCCGCGACCCAGGCCGTCGATGCCCTCGCGGGGGATGCTGGTGGCAATCCCTGGATGGCAGACCTCGCCCAGGACGAGGTTGCCAATCAGCCGGCACCCCCCCTGCCGGCGGCCGACGACGCCGACGCCATGGCGGAGTGGTATCGGGGCCAAGAGGAAGCGGGCGGCGGCGACAAGCCCGAGAAGAAGCGCTTCCGCCGCAAGTAGGTAGAGCTCGCCTCTCGCCTGAGCTCGCCCTGCGCCCAGCGGGTCCTGTCGGCGAAGTCCGTTTCGGCCCATGCTCGTTCCTGCGCGTGGGCCGAAGCCGTTTCGCCGCCACCCGCAGGGCTCCGGGCGAGAACTGGCGCCCTTGATCCCTCGCCTCGCGGCGCCGTCGCGCCGGGGCTGCGCCGTTCGTCCACTTCCGGCCCCTCGGGGCGGGGTACTGCCGCCGCCCCGTGACTGCACCCTCGTGTGGCTGCGAGCCGTCTCTCCAGGTGGTCGGCCGGCGATGAGAGTTGGAGGGAATAGCAGTCACGGGTGACTGCCATTTCCTCCAGTTTGCGGTTAGGCCTTGGTGAGGGTGACGGGGAAGGTGGTGCCGTCGACGGTCACTTCGTGATCTCCGCCGGGGGCGAGTTGGACTTCGGTGGCGAGGACTTCGGTGGCGATCCAGGCTTGGTGGGACTCGATGGCCTTGGCGATGTCGGGTGGGGGGTCGAGGGTGACCGTCACGCGGTCGGCGATGGCGAAGCCGGCGTCCTTGCGGAGGTCGTTCAGGGCGCGGACCACCTCGCGGGCGGTGCCCTCGAGCCTCAAGGCGTCGTCGAGGTCGAGGTCGAGGGCGACGGCCCAGCCGGCCTCTTCGGCGAGGGCGAGCTCCTCGTGGCGGGAGGCCCGCACCTCGACGTCGTCGACGGTGAGGGTCTCGCCGGTGACCACCACCGAGCCGTCGGAGTCGAGGGCGGCCTTGACCGCGGCGCCGTCGGCGTCGGCCAAGGCGGCCTTCACGTCGTTCACCTTGGCGCCCAGGCGGGGCCCGAGGGTCTTGTAGTTGGGGATGACCGTCCAGGTCATGAGGCCCGACAGCGTGTCGATGGCCTCGAGCTCCTTGACGTTCAGCTCGCCGGCGATCTCGGCCTTCACCTCGTCTCCCAGGGTGGCGCCGGGGGCGAGGAGCATGGCCCGGCGCAGGGGCTGGCGCACCTTCATCTTGGCATCGGTGCGGGCGGCCCGACCGAGGGCGACGAGGCGCCGGGCGCCGGCCATCTCCTCGGTGAGGCCGGGGTCGTGCACCCCGAGGGGCGCGGGCCAGTCGGAGAGGTGCACCGAGACCTCGCCGGTGAGGGTGGAGTAGAGCTCGTCGGCCAGGAAGGGACAGTAGGGCGCCAGGAGCTGGGCGGCGACCACCAGGCAGCGGTGCAGGGTGGCGTGGGCATCGGGGTCGGAGCTCTTCCAGAACCGCGAGCGGGAGCGCCGCACGTACCAGTTGGAGAGGTCGTCCACGAAGCGCACGATGCGGTTGGCGCCGCCGAGGGCGTCGAAGCCATCGAGGGCCTGGGTGACGGTGGCGATGGTGTCGTCGAGCTCGGACAGCACCCAACGGTCGAGGACGTGGCTGGGAGAGAGGGTCTCGCCGGTCGGGGCCCAGCCATCGAGGTCGGCGTAGGTGACGAAGAAGGAGTGGACGTTCCAGAGGGTGACGAGGGTCTGGCGGGTGGTCTCGCGGATGCCCTCCTCGAAGACCCGCCGGGGGGTCCAGGGTTGTCCGGCGGCGAAGAAGTACCAGCGCACCGAGTCGGCCCCGAAGCGGTCGAAGAGGTCCCACGGGTCCATGACGTTGCCCTTGGACTTCGACATCTTGGCGCCGTGCTCGTCGACGATGTGGCCGAGGCACACGACGTTGCGGTAGGGCGTCTGGTCGAACACGAGGGTGTTCACCGCGAGCAGGGAGTAGAACCAGCCGCGGGTCTGGTCGATGGCTTCGCAGATGAAGTCGGCCGGGAAGGCGTCGACGAAGCGGTCGGTCGGGTCGAAGGGGTGGTGGTGCTGCGCCGACGGCATCGAGCCCGAGTCGAACCAGGCGTCGAGCACCGGGGCGAGGCGGGTGGTGGGAGCGCCGCAACCGTCGGCCGGGCAGGTGAAGGTGACCTCGTCCACGTAGGGCCGGTGCAGGTCGAGGTCGGTGAGGTCGCGGTCCGCGAGGACGGCCAGCTCGGCCACCGAGCCGATGCAGGTGTCGTGGCCGGCATCACAGCGCCACACCGGTAGCGGCGTGCCCCAGTAGCGATCACGGGACAGGGCCCAGTCGACGTTGCCCTCGAGCCACTTGCCGAAGCGCCCGTGCTTGAGGTGCTCGGGGTGCCAGCCGATGGCTTCGTTCTCTCGCAGGAGGTCGGCGCGGCGCTCGGACGTGCGGGCGAACCACGACGTCTTGGCCCAGTAGAGCAGCGGCGTGCCGCAGCGCCAGCAGTGCGGGTAGGCGTGCTCGTAGGCCTCCTCGGCCTCGAGGCGGCCACGGGCGGTGAGGTCCTCGATGATGCTGCGGTCGGCATCCTTCACGAACTGGCCCGCCCAGGGCGTGATCTCCGCGGTGAAGGCGCCGTCGGGGCCGACGGGGTTGAGGACGGGCAGGTCGTGCTCGCGGCCGACCGCGGCGTCCTCCTCGCCGAAGGCGGGCGCGATGTGGACGAGGCCGGAGCCGTCGTCCGTGGAGACGTAGTCCGCGGGGACGACCCGGGCACCCCGATCGTCCACCTCCAACAGGGTGAAGGGCCGCTCGTAGTGCCACCCCACCAGATCGGCGGCGGTGAGGCGCTCGACCACCGGCGCCTCGGGGTAGCGCCGGGCGGCGGCGGCCTCGGCCATCACGAGGTCCGGGCGGTCGTCGTCGGTGTGCACCCGGACGTAGGCGATCCCGGGGCCGATGGCCACGCCCACGTTGGACAGCAGCGTCCAGGGTGTGGTGGTCCAGACCAGCAGGTCGACGGGATCGTCGTCGGGTCGGCCGGCCACCGGGAAGCGGACGTAGATGGAAGGGTCGACGACGTCCTGGTAGCCCTGGGCAACCTCGTGCGACGAGAGCGCCGTGCCACAGCGGGGGCAGTACGGCGAGACCCGGTGGCCCTCGTAGAGCAGGCCCCGGTCCCACATCTGCTTGACCAACCACCACACCGACTCCACGTAGGAGTTGTCGAGGGTCCAGTAGGCGTCGGCGGTGTCGATCCAGGTGCCTGATCGATCGGTGAGCGTGGTCCAATCCTCGACGTAGCGGTGCACCGAGGCTCGGCATCGAGCGTTGAACTCCGCGATGCCGAAGGCCTCGATGTCGGCCTTGGTGGCGAGGCCGAGCTCCTTTTCGACCTCGAGCTCGACGGGCAGGCCATGGCAGTCCCAGCCCCCTTTGCGGGGCACCTTGCGGCCGCGCATGGTCTGGAACCGGGGGAAGATGTCCTTGTACACGCGCGCCCACACGTGGTGCAGGCCGGGTCGCCCGTTGGCGGTCGGTGGACCCTCGTAGAAGATCCACGGCTCGCCGTCCTTGCGCAGCCGAGCCACCTCGGCCACCACATCGCCGTCGGCCCAGCGCGCCGCGGTGCGGGCCTCGAGGGCGGGGAGGTCGAGTTGGGGATCCACGGGGCCGAACGCCATAGCGCCCTTAGAGTAAGAGGTGGCGCGCCTCGTACGGCGCGTCGGCGCCATCATTCGACGCCACCGAACCCGAGGAGCGGCCGTGCGCACCATGTCGAGCAGCAGGGCACCGCGATGAACAGCGTCTACGAGGTGGACGACGACGGCGCCCTGGTCGTCTCCGTCCATGCCCAGCCGGGCGCCGGTCGCTCGCAGGTCGTGGGCCGCCACGGGGATGCCCTCAAGGTCCGGGTCGCCGTGCCGCCGGTCAACGACCGGGCCAACATCGCCATCGCCGCGCTGTTGGCCGGGCGATTCGGGGTCAAGGACAAAGACGTCGTCCTGGTGGCCGGGGGCAAGAGCCGTCAGAAGCGCTTTCGCATCACCGGGGTGGACCCCGACGAGGTCGACCGGCTCCTCGAGTCGGCCCTCGACACCGGGAAGAGCGTCCCCGGCCGTGGCGTTCGAGAGCCACGTCCACCCACGACCCAACCTTGACCCCCGGCGGTCTCTGGCGTACAGTCCGGCACCTTTTGCCCACCAGGTCCCGGCCACAGGGCGACGCCGGAGGGCTCGACGAGGATCGGAGTTCCATGCCGAGAGCCACAGCAGCCGCAACGAAGTCGACGCGCGCCACCAAGGGCGCGACGGCGAAGAAGACGACGACCACCAAGAAGGCGCCCGCCAAGAAGGCCGCTCCTTCCGCAAAGGAAACCCCTGTGAAGAAGGCTCCGGCCTCGAAGACGCCGGCCAAGAAGGCGGCTCCGGCCGCCAAGAAGGCCGCGCCGGCCAAGGCCCCCGCCAAGGCCACCAAGGCGCCGGCGAAGGCCGCCAAGGCCCCCGCGAAGGCGGCGGCCCCCGCCGCCCCGGTGAAGAAGGCCGCCCCGGCGGCCAAGAAGTCCGCCAAGGCCGCTCGCAAGCGGGTGACGCCCGTCGCGGCCAAGGCCCCGGCCAAGCTCGACGCCTTCCAGACGAAGCGTCGGGAGGACCTCATCGCGGAGCGGGCCACCTACGAGCGCCAGGCCGACTCCCTCCAGGCCGAGGCCGATCAGCTCGCCGCCGAGCGTGAGCCCGGTGACGTCCAGTTCGACGAGGAGTCGGGCGAGGGCGACACCCTGGCCGTCGAGCGCGAGCGCGACCTCGCCCTCAGCGCCCAGGCCCGCGCCGCCATCGACGAGATCGACGCCGCCCTCGAGCGCCTCGTCAACGGCACCTACGGCATCTGCGAGCGCTGCGGCAAGAACATCGGCAAGCCTCGCCTCGAAGCCCTCCCGCACGCCGCGCTGTGCATCGACTGCAAGGCGGGCGGCCTCGGCCGCCTCTGAGGTCGGCGCCCATGGCTGACGGACGCGGCAACGGCCGCCACCTGCTGCTCACCGCATCGGTGGCCATCGCCGTCTACACGCTCGACCAGCTGTCGAAGTCCTGGGCCGTCGATCGCCTGTCCGACGGTCGCACCATCGACCTCATCGGGAGCTTGCGCTTCAACCTCGCCTTCAACAGCGGGGCCGCGTTCAGCCAGGGCACCGGTTCCGGCCCGATCATCGCCCTGATCGCGGTGGTGGTCGTGGTCGTGCTGCTCTGGACCGGTCGGTCCTCGACCTCGCGCACCAGCGCGTTCGCGGTCGGCCTCGTGGTGGGCGGCGCGGTCGGCAACCTGAGCGACCGCCTGCTGCGGGACGGCCCCGGTGGGTTCTTCGGCGGTGCCGTCGTCGACTTCGTCGACCTGCAGTGGTGGCCCATCTTCAACGTGGCCGACAGCGCCATCGTCATCGGCGGCATCCTGCTGGTGCTCAGCGCCGGGCTCTCCGCCAAGGTCGACGCCGCGGGGGACCCCGAGACCGGCGGGGACGCAGCGGCCGCCGAGCCCGGGGCGGACGAGACCTCGTCCGATCGCGCCGAGCACCCGACGTGACCGCGCAGGAACAGGTCGTCCCCGACGCCCTCGCCGGCGAGCGCGTCGACCGGGTCATCTCCTTCGTCACCGGGTGCAGCCGCTCCGCCGCGGCCGCCCTCGTCGCGGGCGGGACGGTGCTGGTGGACGGGATGCCGGTCACCACCCGGTCGACCCGGGTCGAGGCGGGCCAGGTCGTCACGGTGCCGGAGGTGGCGGAGGTGTCGACCGCCTGCGTGCCCGACCCCTCCGTGTCGCTGGCCGTCGTGTTCGAGGACGACACCGTCCTCGTGGTGGACAAGCCCGCCGGGCTCGTCGTGCACCCGGGCGCCGGCCACGACCACGGCACCCTCGTCCAGGGGGCGCTGGCGCACTCGCCGAGCCTCGCGGGGGTGGGGGATCCCGCCCGCCCCGGCATCGTCCACCGCCTCGACCACGGCACCTCGGGGTTGATCGTGGTGGCCAAGACCCAGGGCGCCTACGAGTCGCTGGTCGACCAGTTCGGCTCGCGGAGCGTCGAGCGGCGCTACCTGGCCCTGGTCTGGGGCCACCCCGACGACGAGGTCGGCCTCATCGACGCCCCGATCGGTCGCTCGGTGCGCCGGCCCACCCGCATGACGGTGTCCGCGTCAGGTCGCGAGGCCCGCACCCGCTTCCAGGTGCAGGAGCGATTCACCCAGCCCGTCGACGTCGCCCTCATCGCCTGCAGGCTCGAGACCGGCCGCACCCACCAGATCCGTGTGCACCTGTCGGCCATCGGCCACGCCGTGGTGGGCGACGATCAGTACGGCGGGGTCCGGCAGACGCTGCCGAGCGATCGGCCGCTGCTGCACGCCGCCACCCTCGGGTTCACCCACCCGGCCACGGGCCAGCACGTGGCCTTCGAGGCGCCCCTCCCGGCGGACTTCCGCCGGGTCCTCGACGTCCTGTCGTAGGCGTGGGTGCCGGCGAGGTCCACCTAGACCTCGCTGAGGTCGACCTCCGGGGCGTCGTCGGGGGCGCTGGCGTCGGGCCAGGGGAGCTGGCCGCGCGTCATGCCGGCGAGGTCGGCGAGGTGGTAGGACTCGAGGAACCGGCGCATGTGCTCTCCGGCATCGCCCCAGATGGCGAGCAGGACGCACTGGCCCTCGTGGTCGCACGCCCCGTTCGTGTGGGGCTCGCCGAAGTCGCCGGCGACGATGGGGCCGTCGACCGCGCTCACGATGTCGGACAGGGTGATCTCGTCGGGCGGCCGGGCGAGCACGTAGCCTCCGCCCACCCCACGCTTCGAACGCACCAGGCCGGCACCCTTCAGGGCGAGGAGGATCTGCTCGAGGTAGGGCTGGGGCAAGCCGGTGCGTTCGGCGATGTCGCGCACCGACGTCGGGCCCTCGGCCTCGGCGTGCAGGGCGAGTGACAGCAACGCGCGGCTCGCATAGTCGCCCCTTGTCGAGACCTTCACGGTCGACATGCTAGGACCCTCCGCCCTCCTAACTGGCCGACGGCGGTCGAAGGTGATGGAGTGGAAGGGCAACCGACCGCCGAGGCCGGTCGCCGAAAGGACCGAGGTGGGCGATCATCCGCTTGTCCCCGACTACGGGGGTGCCTGTCTGAGCAACGTCGTCCCGGCCCTGCTCGAGCCGGGCGAGGCGACGCCGCCCTGGCTCCCCGCGATCGCCGCGGAGGCCGACCAGGTGGTCCTGCTGTTGCTCGACGGGCTCGGCTGGGAGCAACTCGAGGACCGTCGCCACCTCGCGCCCAACCTGAGCGCGATGGCCGGCGCCGACATCCTCACGGTTGCCCCCAGCACCACCGCCGCCGCCCTCACCTCGCTGGCCACGGGCACCGCTCCCGGGGATCACGGTGTGGTGGGCTACCGGGTCCTCCAGGACGGCGATGTGTTGAACATCCTCCGCTGGAGCACCCCCTCCGGCGATGCCCGTCGGCGCATCGAACCCCGCTCCGTGCAATCGGAGCCGGCGTTCGGGGGTCAACGGCCACCGGTGGTCACCCGGGCCGAGTTCGCGGACACGGGTTTCACGCAGGCGCATCTCGACCGGGTTCGCTTCACCGGGTATCGCGTGCCGTCGACCCTCGTGACCGAGGTGGGCCGCCTCGCCGGCGCCGGCGAACCTTTCGTGTACGCGTACTACGACGGCATCGACAAGGTCGCCCACGAGTACGGCCTGCGCGAGCACTACGACGCCGAGTTGGCCTTCGTGGACCGCCTGGTGGGCGACGTCCTTGCCGTCCTGCCGGCGGGTGCGGCACTCGTGGTCACCGCCGATCACGGGCAGGTGGACGTCGGCGACAGGATCGTGGCCCCCGACCCGGAGGTGCTCGGCCACGTGCGCCAGCAGTCCGGTGAGGGGCGGTTCCGCTGGCTGCACGCGTTGCCTGGGCACGAGCACGCCCTCGCCGAGGCAGCTCGGGCCTGTCACGGGGAGCAGGCGTGGGTGCGAACGCTCGCCGAGGTGGAGATGGAGGGTTGGTTCGGCTCGACCATCAGCGACGCCGCTCGCGTTCGCCTGGGTGACGTTGCGCTCGTGGCCAGGGAGGACATCTCGTTCTCCGATCCTGCGGATTCGGGAGTGTTCGAGCTCGTCGGCCGACACGGTTCGCTCACGCCGGCCGAGATGCGCGTGCCGCTGCTTGCCGCGGCGGCCGGCTGAACTCGGGTAGGAAGGAGCGATGTCCGACATGTCCGAACAGACGAGCACCGACGCGTTCGCCGACGCCCCGGTCCAGCGGGGTGAGATCGTGTTGCCCGATGCCGAGGTGCCCGCGGCGCCCGGGGGCGCCGATGAGCATCCTCGCGAATCGGTCTCCGAGCCCGCCAAGGTGATGCGGGTCGGTTCGATGATCAAGCAGCTCCTCGAGGAGGTGCGCTCCACCGACCTCGACGAGTCGAGCCGTGAGCGGGTGAAGGAGATCTACGAGACGTCGGTCCGTGAGCTCGCCTCCGCGCTCTCGCCCGACCTGCAGGCCGAGCTCGATCGGCTCACGCCGCCGTTCGCCGAGGACGCCGTACCCAGCGAGGCCGAGCTGCGAGTGGCCAAGGCGCAGCTCGTGGGATGGCTCGAGGGCCTGTTCCATGGCATCCAGGCGACGTTGTTCGCTCAGCAGATGGCCGCTCGCCAGCAGCTCGACGGCATGCGGGGCCAGCTCCCCCCAGGGGCAGAGGTCGAGCACACGGGCCCTGCCGGCCAGTACCTCTAGAGGTCGAGGGTGGCGCCGGCCGCGATGCCGGCGTGGCGCAGGATCTTGGCCTTGGCGGTCGTCAACAGGTCCCGAGACGCCTCCGCGGTCCGGCTCGCCACCGACAAGGCCTCGTCGAGCACGCGCTCGGCAGGCACCACGGATCGCAGCAGCCCGAGTCGATGCGCCTCGGCTGCATCGATCTCGCGGCCGGTGAGGCACAGGTCCCGCGCGGTGGCCCCGCCCACGAGCTCGCGCAAGGGGGCGTAGACGACGGGCCCGAACATCCGCTCGGGATGGGCGAACCGGGCGGTGTCGGCGCCGACGCGAACGTCGCAGAGCACCGCCAGGTCGAAGCCGCCCGCGATGGCGGGACCGTTGACGGCGGCCACGAGGGGCAGCGGGAACTGGAGGACGGTCGCGTGGTAGCGATCACTCGAGGCCCACAAGCGTTCGCCGAACGCAGGATCGTCGGCCGCGAGGCGGAACTCGCCCAGGTCGAAGCCCGAGGAGAAGGTGGTCCCCGCTCCCGTCAGGACCACACATCGGACGCCGACGTCGGCGGCAAGGGCGTCCAGGGAGTCGCTGAGCGCGTCGCGGAGCTCGATGGACAGTGCGTTGCGCCGTTCGGGGCGGTCGAGGGTCAACACCACGACGCCCTCCGTAGGTCGCTCCTCGTGGAGGGGGTTCGGCATCGGAGGCAGCGCTCCTCTCGTTGGGCTACCGTGGCGAATCACACGGATGTAACTCATCCCCAGGCTGGGGATGATGGTTGTGGACCGTGTGTGGACAGCAGTATCGGCCATTTTGGCCACCGCACCAGCCGCAAAGGAGTCCCTGTCGGGTGCCTGATTCATTCACCCACCTCCACACCCACACCGAGTTCTCGATGCTCGACGGTGCCTCCCGCGTCGGCGAGGTGGTGGCGGCGGCTGCGGCCGACGGCCAGCCGGCCCTGGGCATCACCGACCACGGCAACATGTATGGGGTCCTGGACTTCTACCGGGAGTGCCGAGACCAGGGGATCAAGCCCGTCATCGGCAGCGAGCTCTACCAGGCCTACGACAGCCGCCACGAGCGCCCGTCGCGCCGAGGCCGCCAGGACGACTCCGGAGGCGACACCGAGGGCGGCCGCAAGCTCTACTACCACCTGATCGCGCTGGCCGAGAACAACACCGGCTACAAGAACCTCATCCAACTGGCCAGTCGCGCCTTCCTCGAGGGCTACTACTACAAGCCCCGGGTCGACTGGGAGCTGCTCGAGAGCCACAGCGAGGGCGTCATCGTGACGACGGGCTGCCTGGGCGGCCACGTGCTCCAGTCCCTCCTCCAGGACGACTTCGATGCTGCGCTCAAGAAGGCCGGCCGCCTCCAGGACATCTTCGGGCGCGACAACGTCTTCGTCGAGCTCCAGGACCACGGCATCCCCGAGCAGACCCGCACCAACCCGCAGCTCATCGAGATCGCCCGGCAACTCGATGCGCCGCTGTTGGCCACGAACGACAGCCACTACACCCACCGCGACGACGCCAAGGCCCACGACGCACTCCTCTGCGTGCAGACCGGCGCCCTCGTGAGCGATCCCGACCGCTTCAAGTTCCACGGGGACGGCCACTACCTGAAGAGCGCCGCCGAGATGCGTACGTTGTTCCGCGAGGTCCCCGAGGCCTGCGACAACAGCCTCTGGATCGCCGAGCGCTGCGACGTCGAGATCGACTTCGGCAAGCCACAGCTGCCGGTGTTCCCCCTCCCGCCCGAGTTCGCCCCAGACCTGTCGGGCGTCGAGCTCGGGACCCTCGACGAGGCCGGCGCCGACGCCCTGCGGGAGAAGGCCGCCGCCGAGTACTTGAAGCACCTCACCTTCGAAGGTGCCAAGGAGCGCTGGGGGACGCGCCTTCCGGACAAGGTCGTCGAGCGCATCGCCTACGAGCTCGAGACCATCAACAACATGGGGTTCTCGCAGTACTTCCTCATCACCTGGGACCTCATCCGCCACGCCCGCGACGCGAACATCCGTGTCGGCCCCGGTCGAGGCAGCGCCGCCGGCTGCTGTGTGGCGTACTGCCTCCGCATCACCGACCTCGACCCCATCAAGTACGACCTGCTCTTCGAGCGCTTCCTCAACCCCTCCCGCATCTCGATGCCCGACATCGACATGGACTTCGACTCCCGCTACCGGGACGAGATGATCCGCTACGCGGCCGAGCGCTACGGGCGCACCCACGTTGCCCAGATCGTCACCTTCTCCACGATCAAGGCCCGTGCCGCGGTGCGCGACGCCGCCCGCGTGCTGGGGTACCCGTACGTGGTCGGCGACAAGATCGCCAAGCTCATGCCACCGCTCGTCATGGGGCGTGACACGCCCTTGTGGGCCTGCCTCGACGAGCACGAGAAGTACGCCGACGGCTACAAGATGGCGGGCGACCTGCGCGCCCTCTACGAGACCGATGCCGACGCCAAGTCGGTCATCGACGTGGCCCGTGGCCTCGAGAACCTCCGCCGCCAGGACGGCATCCACGCCGCCGCGGTGGTGATCACCAAGGACGAGCTCACCGACTACCTGCCCATCCAGCGCAAGCCCGAGTCCGGTCAGGACCCCGAGGACGCCCCGGTCGTCACCCAGTACGAGATGCACGGGGTCGAGGACCTCGGCCTGCTCAAGATGGACTTCCTCGGCCTGCGCAACCTCGACGTGCTGTCCGACACCGTGGCGATGGTCAAGGAGATCCGGGGGGTCGATCTCGACATCGACGACCTGCCCCTCGACGACGCCAAGACCTTCGAGATGCTCCAGGCGGGCGACTCCATCGGCGTGTTCCAGTTGGAGGGCGGGCCCATGCGGGCGCTCATGCGCTCGCTCGCACCCACCTCGTTCGACGACGTCGCCGCGCTCGTCGCCCTGTACCGGCCGGGTCCCATGTCGGCGAACATGCACAACGACTACGCCGACCGCAAGAACGGTCGCAAGGACATCGCCTACGAGCACCCGGATCTCGAGGCCATCCTGGGCGACACCTACGGGCTCATGATCTACCAGGAGTCGGTGATGCGGGTGGCTCAGAGCATCGCCGGCTTCTCCCTCGCGGAGGCTGACAACCTGCGCAAGGCCTGCGGCAAGAAGAAGCGCGAGCTCATCGTCAAGGAGCGCGAGAAGTTCGTGGCCGGCTGCGAGCGGCAGGGCTACGGCTCGCAACTCGGCACGACCCTGTTCGACATCATCGAGCCCTTCGCCGACTACGCCTTCAACAAGAGCCACGCCTACGGCTACGGCCTCGTCGCCTACCAGACGGCCTACCTCAAGGCGCACTACCCGGTCGAGTACCTCGCCGCGCTGCTCACCAGCGTGAAGACCTCGCTGGAGAAGGCCGCGGTCTACCTCAACGAGTGCCGCCAGATGGGCATCCCGGTGCTGGTTCCCGACGTCAACGTCTCGCAGTCGAACTTCACCGCCCTCGTCGGTCGCACCGAGCCGTCACCGGTGGCGGGCGACACGCTGCGGCCACTGCCCGACGCCATCCCCTTCGGGCTCTCGGCGGTCCGGAACGTGGGGGAGGGCCTGGTCTCGTTGATCATCGAGGAGCGCGAGGCCGCCGGGCCCTTCGTCGACTTCTACGACTTCTGCGAGCGGGTGGACACCGCGGTGCTCAACAAGCGCACCATCGAGTCGCTCATCAAGGCGGGAGGCTTCGACTCGATGGGCCACCCTCGTCGAGGTCTGCTCACGGTCTACGAACGCATCGTGGACATCACCGTGGCCCGCCGCCGCGAGCGCGACATGGGTGTGATGACCCTCTTCGGCGAGAGCGCGGACGACAGCGGGGCGGGCTTCGACGAGCGCCCCAAGATCCCCGACCTGCACTTCGACAAGCGCCAGCAGCTGGCCTTCGAGAAGGAGATGCTCGGGCTGTACGTGAGCGACCACCCGCTGATGGGGGCCGAGGCCTCGCTGCGGCGCCGCACCGACGCCGGCCTCGACGAGCTCGCCGAGATGGACGACGGCGCCATGCGCACCTTCGGTGGCGTGGTGACGGCGCTCCAGAAGAAGTGGACCAAGAAGGGCGACCTGATGGCGGTGTTCACCCTCGAGGACCTGCGTGCGTCGACCGAGGTGATGGTGTTCCCGAAGACCATGCAGGAGCACGGCCACAAGCTGGCCGATGACGTCGTGGTCTGCGTGAAGGGACGGGTCGACAAGCGCGACGATGCCCCGAAGCTCATCGCCATGGAGATCGACGTCTTCGAGCCGGTGACCACTGCACCGCCACTGCGCCTCTCCCTCAGTCCGAACGGCCTGCAGCCCGGCCTCGTGGACCAGCTGAAGGCGCTCCTCCACGAGCACCCCGGCGAATCCGAGGTCTTCATCGCCGTGAGCCCGCGTCAGACGGTGCGCCTGCCGCCCGATTTCTGCGTGGACGCCTCGACCCAGCTGCTGGCCGAATTGCGGGTCCTCCTGGGCCCCGACGCCGTCGTCATCTGAGCCGCCGCGGCCCGCCGAGAACCCGCACCTGACCGAGAGCCGTTGTCGTGAATCGACGCGAGTTGCGCTTGCCCTCGGATCACGCTGGACTAGAGGGGACCGTTCCACAGCACGTCGGGGGCTCAGCAGCACATGGCCATTGAGGTTGACACGAAGGATTGCACGGCACTCAGCGATGCCGAACTCGCTGAGATGGCCGACATCTGCGCCGATGGGCCGAGCCGTTTCGAGGCCGGCTTGCTGTCGAAGCAGGCCGAGGAGTGGGTGCTGATCACCATGACGCGGGAGGGGAGCCGCCTCAAGGGCTTCTCTTTCAGCACCCTCGAGCGCATCGGTGGCACCCCGAGCGTCCTCATCGGTCTGGCCTCCGTTCGCCGCACGTCGAAGCGCGATTCGGTGTTGCGGGCCATCATGTCCGACCAGCTCCGTCGGGCGGTGCTGGCCTTCCCCGACGAAGACGTGCTCGTGGGCACCCGCTTGTTCGATCCCTCGGGCTTCGAGGCGTTCAAGAACCTCGACGACGTGGTGCCCCGTCCGGACTACCGCCCCTCGGGTGAGGACCGGGCCTGGGGTCGGCGCCTGGCCAAGCGTTTCGGCATCGACACCGACAGCTACGACGACCGCACCTTCCTCGCGATGGGCGATGGCACCTTCCCGTGCGTGCTCGACCACGAGAGCCTGAAGCCCGAGGCCATCAGGGCCGATGTGGCGGCCTTCTTCTCGGACCACCAGGCTGACCGCGGCGACTCGCTCGTGGCCTTCGGCTGGGCCATGGCCGAAGACCTCGCCAAGTTCGCCTGAGCGGCGTCCTCGAGACCCGGTGGAGTTCCGGGAGATCGTGACCGGGCGGCGCATGTGCCGGTCCTTCGCCCCACATCCGCTCGCGCCCGAGGTGCTCGAGCGCGTCCTCGACGCCGGTCGGCGGGCGCCGGCGGCGGGCAACACCGCCGGCACCCACCTCGTCGTGCTGGAAGGCCCGGAGCAGACGTCCCGATACTGGGACGTCACGCTGCCGGCGCCCCGTCGCGAGGGCTTCCGATGGCCGCGGCTCCTCGACGCCCCCGTGCTGGTGCTGCCGCTCGCCGAGCCGGCGGCCTACATCGCCCGCTACGGCGAGGACGACAAGGCTCGCACCGGCCTCGGTGTGGGCGAGGACGCCTGGCCGACGCCGTACTGGACCGTGGACACCGCCTTCGCGGCCATGAGCATCCTGTTGGCCGCCGAGGACGAGGGGCTCGGGGCGCTCTTCTTCGGGATCTTCCACCACGCCGACGAGGTACTGACCGCCCTTGCGGTGCCGGCCGGCCTCGAACCCATCGGGGCCATCGCCCTCGGCCATCGGTCCGGTGAGGACGCCCCCGGGCGCTCGGCGGCCCGCGGGCGGCCACCACTCGGGGAGTACGTCCACCGGGGCGGTTGGTAGCGGTGCTCTTCCCCCAGGCGCTGCACGAGGGACTGCGCTCCGGGGCCGTCACGCTGACGGTGCGCCGCTGGACCCGTCCGCAGGCCAAGGTCGGGGGTCGCTACCAGAGCGGTGGCGGCCTGCTGGAGGTCGACGCCATCGAGCGGGTGCCGGCGGCCTCCATCAGCGACACCGACGCCCGCCGCTGCGGGTCGACCGACCGAGCGGACCTGTTCGCCGCCATCGGCGTCGAGTCCGAGGACGACCTCGTGTACCGCATCGAGCTGCACCGGGTGGGGGAGGTGCCGGTGGACCGGCTGCCCCTCGACGCCGACCTGAACGGAGAGGAGATGGCCGACCTGACCCGCAGGCTCGACCGCATGGGCGACTGGTCCCTCGAGACCCTGGAGCTGATCGAAGCCCATCCCGCCCGCCGCGCCGGCGACCTGGCGGACCTGCTGGGTCGCGAGCGCCTTCCCTTCAAGGCCGACGTCCGCAAGCTGAAGCGCCTCGGCCTGACCCAGAGCCTCGAGGTCGGGTACCGCCTCTCGCCGCGGGGCGAGGCCTACCTCCGTTTGCGGCGCCAGCCCTGAGGGGTCGACCAGACCCCCCCCAAATCCTCGTTCTGGGACCAGAAACAGCACGGTGAGAGCGGATTCCTGTACCCAGAACGAGGGAATTCGGGTCAGGGTGGTGGAGTGCGGGGGTCGAGCTGGGCGGCGAGGGCCTCAGGGGTGGTGGCCGGCAGCCGGCAGGCGAAGTTGCGGCAGACGTAGGCGGCGTCGCCGTCGCGTCCTTCCCAGAGTGGTGAGCGGTAGGGCTCGCCCCAGGCCAGGACGGCGTCGGGCAGGTACCGGCGGCGCACCTCGGCCACGAGGTCGGGGCGCTCCCCGGCCACCACGACCTCGGTGGGCCCGGTCAGGAACAGGTCGAGGGCCGCGAGCAGGTGAGCGAACGCTGCCGGGTAGCGCCCGGCCAGTGGCGCGAAGAGACGCAGGATCCCGGCGGCGGCGTCGAGGTAGCGGCCCTCACCGGTCAGCGCGGCGAGGCGCAGCAGGGCGAGGGCGGCGGCGCTGTTGGCGGAGGGGGTGGCGTTGTCCTGGAAGTCCTTCTGGCGGGCGATGAGGACCTCGGCGTCGTCCCCGGTGGTGAACACGCCGCCCGCCTCGTCGTCCCAGAACAGATCGAGCAGGGCGTCGGCGGCCGCACGGGCCTCGGCGATCCAGCGAGCCTCGCCGGTGGCCTCGGCGAGGCGGGTGAAGGCGTCGACCAGGGCGGCGTGGTCGGCGGCGTAGGCGAGGTGCTGGGCCCGGGCGGGCTGGCCGTCGCCGCCGGCCTGCCAGGTGCGCAGCCAGCGCCCGTCGTCGCGGCGCAGGTGGGCGAGCAGGAACTCGGCGCCGGCGACGGCGTCGGCCAGCCAGCCGGCGTCACCGGTGGCGGCGGCCGCTTCGGCCAGGGTGGCGAGGAACAGGCCGTTCCACTCGGTGAGCACCTTGTCGTCGAGCCCCGGGCGTACCCGCCGGCCGCGGGCCTCGAGCAGCGCCGTCCGGCCCCGCTCCACGAGCTCGGGCCGGCGCAGGTCACCCCGGATGGGGCGGTGCAGGATGTTCGACCCCTCGAAGTTCCCGTTGCGGGTGACGCCGTACCAGTCGATCACCGCGGCCGCGGTCTCGGCGTCGAGGACGGCCTCGATCTCCTCGGGGCGCCACACGTAGAACTTGCCCTCCTCGCCCTCGGAGTCGGCGTCCTCGGCCGAGAGGAAGCCGCCCGCGGGGTCGCGCAGGTCCCGCCGCACGTAGTCGATGGTCTCGGCCAGCACCTGGCGGTAGCGGTCCTCGTGGGTGACCTGCCAGGCGTGGAGGTGGACCCGGGCCAGGAGGGCCTGGTCGTAGAGCATCTTCTCGAAGTGGGGCACCATCCAGAAGGTGTCGACCGAGTAGCGGGCGAAGCCGCCGCCGAGATGGTCGTAGACGCCGCCGGAGGCCATGGCGTCGAGGGAGGTGGTCACGACCTCGAGCGGCTCGGGCCGGCCCGAGCGCTGGTGGGCGCGCAGGAGCAGCTCGAGGCTCATGGTCTGGGGGAACTTCGGCGAGCGACCGAAGCCGCCCCACTCGGGGTCGTGCTGCTCACGGAGGTGGTCCTCGGCGGCGAGCAGCACCTCGCGGCCGGGGACGTCGGCGGCGGCGGTGATCTCGGTGCTCCGGCTGATGGCCGCGGTGAGCTTGTCGGCGTTCTCCGTGAGCTCGTCGCGCTGGTCCCGCCAGTGCTCGGCCACCGCCTGGCACAGGTCGGTGAAGGCGGGCATCCCGTGGCGGGCCTCGTTCGGGAAGTAGGTGCCGCCGAAGAAGGGACGCCCGTCGGGGAGGAGGAAGACCGTCATCGGCCACCCGCCCTGGCCGGTGAGCTGCTGGACCGCGTCCATGTAGACGGCGTCGACGTCGGGGCGCTCCTCGCGGTCCACCTTGACGTTCACGAACAGATCGTTCATCACCGCCGCGGTGCCCGGGTCCTCGAACGACTCGTGGGCCATGACGTGGCACCAGTGGCAGGCCGAGTAGCCCACGGAGAGCAGGATGGGCTTGTCGAGCTCGGCGGCGGCGGCGAAGGCCTCGTCGCCCCACGGGTACCAGTCGACCGGGTTGTCACGGTGCTGGCGGAGGTAGGGGCTGGTCTCGTCGGCGAGGCGGTTCGACACGACGTCAGGCTACGAGGCGGGTCGGTCAGAGCTGCGACCGGCGGATCTTGCCGATCGAGGTGCGGGGGAGCTCGTCGTGGAGCACCAGCTCCCGCGGCGCCATGAAGGCCGGCAGGGTCGCTTTGGCGAGGTCGCGCAGCTGGTCGAGCGACGGGGGCGCCGCCGGGTCGACGGGGACCACGTGGGCCACGACCCGGTGACCCCATTCAGGGTCGGGGGCGCCGGCCACGGCGATGTCGGCGATGGCCGGGTCGGCCCGAAGCGCGTCTTCCACGGGCACCGGCCAGACGTTCTCGCCGCCGGTGACGATGAGGTCGCCCCGCCGACCCTGCACGTGGAGCGTGCCGTCGGCGTCGAGGTGGCCGGCGTCGCCCGTGGGCAGCCACCCGTCGGCGGTCTTGGGGTCGGTGCCGTCGCGGTAGCAGCGCAGGAGCATCGCTCCGCGCACCTGGACCTCGCCGTCCACGATGCGCAACTCGACGCCGTCGAGGGGCACGCCGTCGTAGGCCACGGTGCTGCCGGTCTCGGTGAGGGCGTAGCTGGCCACCACGTTCGGGGGCCGCTCGGCCGGTGGGGCGCTGCCGCCCACGACGATGCGCTCGAACAGGGAGGCGTCGATGCGGGCCAGCGCGGTGGGGACGAGCGAGGCGTGGGTGGCGCCGGCGCGGGCGGCGGCCTCGACCGCGTCGGCGTCGAAGCGGCCGTGGACGACGACGGGGGTCCCGGTGACGAGGCCCCGCATGACCACCGCCAGGCCCGCGACGTGGGCGAGCGGCAGGCAGGAGAGCCACTGGTGGCGGGCCGGGTCGATGCCGAGCGCGCCGTGGACGGCGAGGGCCGAGGCCCGCACGGCGTCGTGGGTCAGGACCACGCCCTTGGCGTCGCCGGTGGAACCGCTCGTGGGGACGACCACGGCATCGCCCAGCTCGACGGGCACGCCGTCGGGACGGCGTTCCTCGGTGTCGTCGGTGCGCACGAGGCGACCGGGTCGGAGCTGGGCGAGGAGGCGCTCGCGTGCCGGCGTCGGGAGCCGGGGATCGAGGGGCAGGACGGCATCGCCGGCGTCCCACGACCGAGCCAGGCGCTCGGTGAACCCGGGTCCTCCCTCGGCCTCGATCGCCACCAACTCGCGCACCCCCCGAGGCTACGAGTAGAACGGTGCGCCATGAACAAGTGGGTGGCCGGTGCGCGGCCTCGGACCCTGCCGGCGGCCATCGTCCCGGTGGCGGTCGGCACCGCGGCGGCGGTCGGGCGGGTGCCCGGCGGGCTGATCTGGTGGCGGGCCGGCGCCGCACTGGTGGTAGCGCTGGCCATCCAGGTGGCCACCAACTACGCCAACGACTACTCCGACGGCATCCGCGGCACCGACAGCGAGGCGCGGGTCGGCCCGATGCGCCTCGTCGGCTCCGGCGCGGCGTCACCGGGTGCGGTGAAGCGGGCCGCCTTCCTGGCCTTCGGTGTGGCCGCGGTCGCCGGCCTGGCCCTCACCGTGGCGGTCGGCCCCATCCTGCTCGTCGTCGGGGCGGCGTCGTTCGCGGCCGGCTGGTTCTACACCGGTGGCCCCCGTCCCTACGGCTACGCCGGCCTCGGTGAGGTCTTCGTCTTCGTGTTCTTCGGCCTGGTGGCCACGGTCGGCTCCGCCTACGTGCAGACCGAGGACCTCTTCTGGCTGGCCTTCGGGGTGGCGGTTCCCGTCGGCTTCCTCGCCACGGCCCTCTTGGTGGTCAACAACCTCCGGGACATCCCCAGCGACACCACCTCCGGCAAGGTGACCCTGGCGGTGCGCCTCGGCGACCTGCGCACCCGGTGGTTCTACGTGCTCCTGCTCGTCGGCGCGTTCCTCTGCCTCATCCCCGTGGGCAGCCGCGGCGAGATCGGCGCCATCGTGGCCTTCGCCGCCGTGCCCTTCGCCCGCAAGCCCGTGGAGCAGGTGCTCGGCGGCGCCACCGGTCCGGCCCTCATCCCCGTGCTCGGCGCCACCGGTCGCATCCAGATGGTCTTCGGCGCCCTCCTCACCCTCGGCCTGGCCCTCTCCTCCTAGGGCGGGGCCGCGCCGGCGTCTGGGACCCGGGTGCTGTGGTGGGGGACAGCAGGGTGTTCCCAGAACACGCAGGGGGGCGAGTGGGTCAGCCTGTGTGCGCGGCCAGCCAGGGCCGCAGGGTGGACACGAAGGCGTTGGGAGCCTCGAGGTGGGTCGTGTGGCCGGCGTCGGGGACCACGACGAGGGTGGCGTTGGCGCCGATGGCCTCGGCGAGGCGGTGGGCGAGGGCGGTGAACTTGGCGTCGGCGGCGCCGGCCACGACCAGCACGGGCATGGTGAGGGCACCGAGGCGGTCCCAGGAGGGCGTCTGGGTCCCGGTGCCGGCGAGGCGCAGCGAGCCCGCCAGGCCTGCGCTGGTGTTGGTCCGCCGCTCGTCGAGGCATCGGGCCTCCGGCGGGAGCCCGGCGAACAGGGGCAGGGCCAGCCAGTCCTCGAGGAAGGCGTCGACCCCCTCGGCTTCGATCCTCTGCGCAAGGGCCTCGTCGGACGCTCGCCGTGCGGCCCGTTCGTCTTCGTCGTCGATCCCGGCGGTGGCGCTCACGAGGACCAGCGCTTCGACGGCCTCGGGATGGCGCAGGGCGGTCTCGAGGCACATCCGCCCGCCCATCGAGTAGCCGAGGAAGGTCGCCGGGCCGAGTTCGGCGAGGAGGTCGGCGCTGCCGCGCAGGTCGGCCCGGAGGCCGGCCGACCCGCCGTGCCCCGGTGCGTCCACCCGCACCACCTCGTGGTCAGCGGCGAGGCCGGCGGCAAGCGGGCCCCAGCAGCGGGCGGTCTGGGTGAAGCCGTGCACGAGCACGAGGCGCGGGCCGATGCCCTCCGTCTCGGAGTCGAGCGCCTGGTCGTTCATCGCGGCGGCGCCGGCCGCTTCTCGGATGCCTGAGGCCGCCTGGCGCGGCGTCGGCGTTCCGAGAACGGAGGGACGGGTGCGGTCGTGGTCATCGGAGGCCAGCGGTCATCGGGGCCCGCGCCCCGGGATCTGGGCAGCATCAGGCCGCCCGGGGC
>CAYYDZ010000004.1:49172-57874 GCA_964470715.1 uncultured Microthrixaceae bacterium
AGCGGTCATCGGGGCCCGCGCCCCGGGATCTGGGCAGCATCAGGCCGCCCGGGGCGGCGCCGCCGTTCCGAGAACGGAGCGCTGACGAGGGACGAGCCGACGGCGGGCATCGAGTGCAACCGTAGGCTGGGCGGCCGTGACCCAGGGGCCCGAGGTGACCGCAGCGGCGACCTTCTGCGCCACCCTCGTCGACGAGTGGGTGCGCGCCGGCGTGCGCCACGCCGTCGTGTGCCCGGGCAGCCGCTCCACGCCGATGGCACTGGCCCTCGCCGCCGACGACCGCGTCGCCGTCCAGGTGGTGCACGACGAGCGCTCGGCGGCCTTCCTCGCCCTCGGCGTCGGCCTCGCCACCGGCGTGCCGGCGGTCGTGCTCACCACCAGCGGGACGGCGGCCGCGGAGCTGCACCCGGCCGTGGTGGAGGCGGACCTGTCGAGCGTGCCGGTGATCGTGTGCACCGCCGACCGCCCGCCGGAGCTGCAGGACGTCGGTGCGCCGCAGACCATCGACCAGCTGCACCTGTACGGGCGGGCCGTGCGCTGGTTCGCGGCGCCCGAGGTCCCCGACGAGCGACGTTCCGCCACCTGGCGGCCGCTCGCGTCCCGAAGCGTGGCCGAGGCGACGGGGCCGCGCCCCGGACCGGTGCACCTCAACCTGGGCTTCCGGGACCCGCTCGTGGGGACGCCCGGGGACCTGCCCCCGGGACGCGGTGACGGGACGACGTGGACGGGGGTCACGCGTCCGGCGGTCGCCGATCCCCTCGCCGCGTCGATCGACGTCGCCGCCCTGCTGTCCGGTCGCCGCGGCGTGGTCGTCGCCGGCGGCCCCGCCGAGGATCCCGCCGCCGTGCTGGCCCTCTCCGAGGCACTGGGGTGGCCCGTCGTGGCCGGCCCCCGGGCCACCGGCATCTGGGACGCCGGCGCCGGTGCCGGGGTCGTCAGCCACGTCGATGCGCTGGTGCGCGTTCCCGGGTTCGCCGCACAGCGACCCGAGGTCGTGCTGCGGGTGGGGGAGCCACCCGCGTCGAAGCTCCTGGGGCAGTGGCTCACGGGGCTGCCCGTGGTCGCCGCCCGGGGCAACGGTCGCTGGGTCGACCCCGACGGGCAGGTCGAGCTGGTCGTGCCCGAGACCGCGCTGGCGTCCGTGGTGGAGCAGGTCGAGCCCACGGACCCCGCCTGGCGGGCCCGTTGGACGGCGGCGGAGTCGGCGGCGGCCGACGCCCTCGCGGGCGCCCTTGCGAGCCACGACGAGCCCACGGAGCCGGCCATCGCCCGCGACGTCCTCGCGTCGCTCCCCGACGGCGCCGAGGCGGTCGTGTCGTCCTCCATGCCGGTGCGAGACGTCGAGTGGTACGCCACGCCGCGAGCGGGAGTGCGGGTGCACGCCAACCGGGGCGCGAACGGCATCGACGGCGTCGTGTCCACCGCGGTCGGCGTGGCGCTCGCCCGGCGCCGGCCGACCGCCGCGCTCATCGGGGACGTGGCCTTCCTGCACGACTCGAACGCACTGCTCGGCCTCGCTGCTCGTGGCGTCGACCTCACCATCGTCGTGATCGACAACGACGGCGGCGGGATCTTCTCGTTCCTGCCCCAGGGCACGCAGCTGTCGACGCACCGCTTCGAGCAGCTCTTCGGCACCCCCCACGGCGTCGACCTGCCCGCGCTCGTGGCCGCGCACGGCCTGCCGTGCATGGTGCTCGCCGGGCAGGCCGAGATCGGGCCCGCCGTGGCCGCCTCGGCCGCCGAGGGCGGCACCCGCGTCCTCATCGTGCGCACCGACCGCGCCGCCAACGTGGCCCTCCACGCCGAGCTCCACGAGGCGGTCAGAATGGCGGTCTCGGGCTGCTGCTGACTGCCTCCCTGGCGCGCGGAGCGGGGAAGACGCTCAACGGAGCGCACCGGCGTCCGACGGGGATCGACATGGGCACCGAAGCCACAAGATCGACCGTGGAGGCTCACCTCCCGGTGGAGGCGACCGATCACCGCCGCACGGACGCCAGCGTCGGCATCGACCCACTCCTGGTCCGCCGTGTGCTCGTCGGCGTCGTCGTGCTCCTCGTGCTCGGACACCTCGCGTTCGTGGTGCCCCAGATCGGACTGGGCCACGTGTTCGACCTCGACCGCGAGAGCGGGCCCGGTACCTGGGTGTCCACCACCTTGTTCACCCTCGCCACCGCCACGGCACTGCTGCTCGCGGCCCGAGTGCCGTCCGGACGCCGCCGTTGGGCGCTCATCGCCCTGGCCCTGGTGGCGTGCGCGCTCGGGGCCGAGGAGGTCATCGGCTTCCACGAGTCCGCCTCGCTGGAGCTCGCCACCGCCGCCGACCTCGCCGGGGCCGACTCCGGCGGCACGCCCTACATGGGCTACGCGCTGCTGCCCTTCCTCGCCTGGGGCACCTGGATGGTGGCCAGGCGCTGCACCCGTCGGCCCAAGTGGGGTCTCGTGGCCGGCGCCTCGGTGTGGTTCGCGGCCACCTTCGTCACCGAGCAGCTCGATGCCTGGAACCTCGCAGTGGCCCCCGGCCAGCTCGAGGCCGCGCTGTACCTCCACCGGATCATCACCGCCTTCCAGGAGGGCGGCGAGATGCTGGGGGTCACCATCGTGATCGTCGCGCTGCTCGAGGAGATCCAGGCGCTCGGAGCGGTGCGCCTCGAGGTGGGTCCGCGTCGGACCCGGTCGCGGTCCGACGCCACGTGGGCGTGAGCCGTCGTCCGTCGGCTGCTCAGGGGCGGAGGATGGCGCCGAGGAGGGCCTGGAGCTTGGCGCGGGTCTCGGCCAGCTCGGTGGTCGGGTCCGAGTCGGCGACGATGCCGTTGCCCGCGAACAGCCGGGCCCGGTGCCCGTCGATCTCTGCACAGCGCAGGCCCACGGCCCAGCGGCCGTTGCCGGTGGCGTCGACCCAGCCCACAGGCCCGGCGTAGCGCCCCCGGTCGAGCTGCTCGAGCTCGGCGATGGTGGCGAGGGCGAGGTCGCGGGGCACGCCGCACACCGCCGGCGTCGGGTGCAGCGCCGCCACGAGCTCGAGGACCGACGCGGCCGGCGCCGAGAGGCGGCCCTCGACCAGGGTGGCGAGGTGCTGCACGTTGGCCACCGGCACCACCGACGGCTCGGCCTCGGCGTCGAGGTAGGAGCAGAAGGGCAGGAGCGTGTCGTGGACCATGTCGATGGTGAGCTGGTGCTCATGGCGGTCCTTCGCCGAGGCCAGCAGGGTGGCGGCGAGGCGGGCGTCGGCGGTCGGGTCGCCGCCCCGGGGGGTCGTGCCCGCCATCGGGTGCGAGCGCACGACGTCGCCCACCCTCGACACGAGCAGCTCGGGGCTGGCGCCGACCATCCCGTCGATGGAGCTGATCATGCAGCCCGGGTAGGTGCGCCGAAGGCGGTCGAGGATCGTCACCGGGTCGAGCGGCTCATCCGCCTCGACCAGGATCTCGCGGGCCAGCACGGCCTTGTGCAGCTCGGTCGTGCTCATCCGCTCTGTGGCTTCGCGCACCGAGGCGCACCAGTCGGCCGGCGGGCGGACGGGTCGCACGGAGAACGCCGACGCCTCGCTGTCCCCTGCGGCACCCTCGCGGCCCGAGGCGACGGACCCGATCGACTCGGTGACGGCCTCGAGCAGGCGAGCCTCGGCGGCGGCGTGCTCGACCTCGTCGCGCCCGACCGTCGTGCACCAGCGGGTGCCGTCCTCGGCGCGACCCACCACCAGCGCCGGCACCACGAGCGTGCCCGAGGCGCCGGGGTCGAACGGCAGGGCCCCGAAGGCCACCGCGCCCGTGCCGGGCAGGCGGACATCGTCCTCGCCGGCCATCGCGGCCAGGGCTTCCTGCGCGGCACCCACGGACGTGGCTCGCTCGGCGCCGCCGGCGATCTCGAGGCGCACGGCCTCACCGCGACCGGCCAGCCCGCTGCCGCGCTGCTCGAACAGCAGGCCGTGGGCGCCGGCGACGGCCAACAGGTCGACGTCGTCGTCGAGGCGCCGGGTGACCGCCCGCAGGCCCCAGAGGTCGCGGCTCATCGACGACTCCGGGCCGGGACCATCAGTACGCGCGGGTCGCGGTGATGAGCTGGGAGATGCCGACGGTGAGGAGGCGCCGCTCGACCTTGGCGAAGCCGGCGTCGGCGAGGCGCCGGAGCATCACCGCCGGCTCGGGGAGGTAGGCCACCGACTTGGGCAGGTAGCGGTAGGCCGACGGGTCGGAGAGCAGTCCGCCGATGCGGGGGACGACCTTGCCGAAGTAGATGCCGTGGCCCCAGCGCAGGACGGGGTTCGGCGGCTCGGCCACCTCGAGCAGGGCGATGCGCCCACCCGGCCGGACCACCCGGGCCAGCTCGTCGAAGAAGCCGTCCAGCTCGACGAGGTTGCGCAGGGCGAAGCCGCACGTGACCCCGTCGGCGCTGGCGCTGCGGATGGGGAGGCGCAGGGCGTCGGCCTGCACGAGCGGGGCCTCGGTGCGGGCTGCGGCCAACATCCCGTAGGACAGGTCGAAGCCGAGGGGCCGCAGGCCCGCCCGGGTGAGCTCGCGGCAGAAGTCCCCGGTGCCGGCCGCGAGGTCGAGCACCACCGAGCCCGCGGACAGGTCCAGCTGCTCGATGGTGGTGCGCCGCCAGCCGACGTCCATGCGGAAGGTCATGACCCGGTTCACCAGGTCGTACCGGGGGGCGATGGTGTCGAACATCGACCGCACCGCGGCGACCTTCTCGTCGCCTTCGGGCAGCGGCTCGACGTCGGCGTTCCTCACACGGCGATCGTACGGCGCTGGGCGCCGCCGACCCTCTCTCAGATCGTCATGTGGACGTCGGCGCGCAGGGCCGGGAAGAGCACGTCGAGCAGGGGGCGGTCGGGTCGGAGGCCACCGGTCGGTCGGGCCTCAGGCGGCGTCGGCGCGGGGGACGCCGCAGTGCTTGCAGTTGGGGTAGGCCCGGGAGGTGGGGCGCCCGCAGGCCTCGCAGCGCACGACCTTGATCTCGCCGCGGCGCAGGCGGGCGATGCTCGACCAGAGGATCCCGCCGACGGCGACGACCATGCCGAGCTCGAGCAGGTCCCGGAAGTACTCGGCGGCGAACACGGCCCTCATTCTGGCGTCGTCGGCTGCCTATGGTGGATCGATGGCCATCGACTTCACGTTCCCGCCCGAGCTCGACGAGATCCGCCTCAAGGTGCGGGCCTTCGTCGACGAGGTCGTGCGTCCCGTCGAGGACGCCGCCGCCGCCGAGGACTGGGATCGCGACCAGTGGATCAAGGGCATCATCGAGATGCGGGGCAAGGCCAAGGAGTGGGGGCTGTGGCTGCCCCACATGCCGACCGAGTGGGGTGGCATGGGCCTCGGCCACGTGGCCATGGCCAGCGTCTCGGCCGAGGCGGCCCGCTCGCGCATGGGGCCGTTCGCCCTGAACGCCCAGGCGCCCGACGAGGGCAACATGCACACCCTGTTGCACTGGGCCACCGACGAGCAGAAGGAGAAGTACCTCAGGCCTCTGTGCGACGGCTACAAGCGCTCGTGCTTCGCCATGACCGAGCCCGAGGTCGCCGGCTCGGACCCGACCCTCATCCAGACCCGTGCCTACCCCGACGGCGACGAGTGGGTCATCAACGGCCACAAGTGGTTCATCTCCGGTGCCCGCGGCGCAGCCTTCGCCATCCTCATCGCCCGCACCGAGGACGACCCCGACCTGCCCCAGGCCGCCAACAGCGCCTTCCTCGTGGACATCCCCAGCGAGGGCTGGGAGGTCGTTCGTGACGTGCAGACCATGTCCGGGGGGCACAACCACTGCGAGATCCGCATCACCGACCTGCGCGTCCACAAGGACCAGATGCTCGGCGGCCGAGGCGAGGGCCACCTGCTCGGTCAGGCCCGCCTGGGCCCCGCCCGCCTCGCCCACTGCATGCGCTGGATCGGCCAGGCCGAGACCGCCCTCGAGATGATGGTGGACCGCTCCCTCGAGCGGTACTCCCACGGCTCGCTGCTCGCCGAGAAGCAGGGCATCCAGTGGATGATCGCCGACTCCACCATGGAGCTGTACCAGTCCAAGCTCATGGTCCTGCACGCCGCCTACCTGATCGACAGCGGCAAGGACTTCAAGAGCGAGGTCTCGATGGCCAAGCACCACGTGGCCAACGCCCTCTGGAAGATCATCGACCGCGCCATCCAGGTCCACGGCGCCCTCGGCTACTCCACGGACACACCGCTCGCCGACATGCTCACCCAGGCCCGCTGGAGCCGCTTCGCCGACGGCGCCGACGAGATCCACCAGATGCGCATCGCCCAGCGCACCATCGCCGCCTACAAGGACACCGGCAGCACCCGCACCGCCACCGGCAACCTGCCCCTGTAGGCCGGCGGCGGCGGCGCCATGTCAGTCGACCGGGAGGGCAACGCCTGGTGGTCAGGGCTCTCGATCGCCAGCACCATCGTGGTCGCCCCGATCGTCCTGTTCGCCCGGCTCGTCTGCTGGCTCACGGAAGCGGTGTTGGGTGCCGTCGACCGATGGCGAGCCCAATGAGGTGGGGACCGCCCCGCGGCTGAGTGAGGGCAGACGGGCGCGTCGTGCCGGCCGGGTGGCCTCTGGTTTCCTCTTCGCCGCCGGCGCCCCATCAGGGCGTCGGTCGTCGTCGGCGACGGCGGGCGGTGACGTGCTCTTTCCAGAGGTTGTGGGCCTTGCACATCGGTTTGGCGTTGACGCTGTCCGTGAGGCCGTCGTCGATCCACGCCAGGATGTGGTCGACCTCGCAGTGCGGTGAGCGGATCGTGCAGGACGGGTGGTCGCACACGGGGAAGGCGATCTGCGCCGCTCGGCGTTGGGGGCCGCTGAACCAGCGGCGCTCGCGGCCGTGGCTGACCGGATAGCCGTCGGGATCGGTGACCAGGGCGTTCATCCACCCGGTGAGCGAGGTGAACAGCACCTGCTCCGGGGTGACGGGCGTGCCGTCGGCGAACTCGCAGCGACGCTGCAGGGGATAGGGGTACCGGTTGGGGTCCTCGCCGTTGATCTCGGCGACGATGCGGGCCCAAACGGTCTGGTAGGTGTCCGGATCCACGACCATGGTCACGCCGAGGTTCGGCTCCGTTCCCACGCCGCCGTGGGCGGCCGACGCCCGGGCCATCTCGACCAGAGCGTCGGCGCGTCGTTGGGCGGCGGTGCGACCGAGGTCCCGCTTGGTGGCCTTGTCGCCGAGGCGGGCCCGGGCCTCCGCCCAGTCCTGTTCCCACAGGCGCTTCTCCTGGCGCCGCAGCTCCGCGTCGAACTCGTGGAACCCGATCCGGTCCAGCCAGGCGTCGACCCGGCCCATCCCTTCGAACGTCGCCGACGAGTGCGCCTCGCGCGCCTCGAACTGGGACAGGGCCCGCTCTTCGGCATCGGCGGGGGCGACCGCGTCCCGCCAGTTCGACACCTTCCGCCAGAACTCGTCGTACGGCAGTTCCCGTGCGTACCCCACGAGGAGCTCTTCGTCCTGGGCGAAGCGCACGGCCAGCGACGGCAGGTTGGCCTTGGCGAGGGTGTCCACGTGGTCGAGGCCGATCTCGCCGAGCTCGAACGCGGCGACCGTGTGCGGCATCGACCGCAACTGGCGTCCCAGCCGGCACCGACGTTCCACGGCGCTCTTGCGTGAGTGGGTGAGCCAGGCGATCCGGGCCGCCGCGGAGGTGTCGCCCGTGGCCTTGTACTCCTTCGACGCGTCGTAGGCGGCGAGCGCCTCGCACTCGATCGAATCGAGCATCGCCCGGACGGACGCCACCTCGACGACCACGTCCTCGAGCGTGGCCACCGGCTCGTTCGCCCACGTCACCGTCCGGAGCTTCTCGGTGCTCTCTCGAAGGTGGACCAGCTCTGCACGCACGACGACCACTCCCAACGGACGACATCTCAACGGGGAAGCGGCAGCCAGAAAGGCCGGACCTGCAAGCACGAAAGTGCGTTGTCAGGGCTGCGAACTGATGTTCGTATCCTAGCCCCCGATCCCAACGCCCGCACGGGATTCAGAGGAACTCATCTAAGCGATTCGGATGTCGGAGCGGACCAGTTGGGAGCCGTCCTGCCCGGCCCGATCAGCGGACCACTGCTGAGGGAGCGTCGCCGTCCGTGACGCTCCGCGGCGCCTTTCCGAGAGAACAGCGCTCGTTAAGCTCGTCCAGGTGTACGGCTCGGTCGAGGTGTTGAACGACGACCCCGGCGTCATCGAGATGATCGCCGGGATGGCTCTGTTCCTGCTGCTTCTCGTTGTGGCCGGGCTGCTCCTCGCCTGGCTGTCAGTGAAGTGGGACGCTCGAAAGGGCCAATGACGGACTTGTGTCCCGGTGGTGTTCGCGGTTGTCGATGCCAGCCCCGTGCGTGGGGCGCGAATGTGGTGGGCGACCAAACGGTCGAGGCTTTAGGGAGAGACCGATTGAGCTTGTCGACCGGCTGCTCGTCCGATCCGACTGAACTTCCTCCGAGAAGCCACCTAGGGCGGCCCACATTCCGGTTGGCCCCGTGTGCCTTGAGGCGCCGCCGCTACTCCTGGCAGGTGGTGCCTTCCTCGGGCAGCGTCAGGTCGATGAGGTAGGCGGTGCTGGCGTCGTCGACGCAGGTGCTGCGGCCGGAGCCGACGTGACCGTTGGCCTCGAGGGTCAGCAGGTGGCCGTCGGTGAGGTTCTCGGCGACGTCGACGGCCTGTTGGTAGGGCGTCGCCGCGTCGCCGGTGTTGCCGATCACGAGCACGGGCGGCGAGC